>CAJUIE010000001.1:0-37031 GCA_910586375.1 uncultured Alistipes sp.
GCAAGGCACCTGTACTACCCGTCACACCCGATGACGTAACCCAGATACGTCAGCTGTTCCAATTAGTCAAGACCCTGCTGCGCAGCGACAAGGAGCGCTATCGCCACGAAATCATCCGCACGCTCTTCACCACGGCATTCTACATCATCACCGAAATCAACCAGCGTGAACAACCCGGGCTGCAAAAACAAGGACACTGCGAAGTGCTCTTCAACGAATTTATGACTCTGCTCCAGCAGCACAGCAAGCGCGAACGCACCGTTGGTTTCTATGCCCGGCAACTGGGGATCACCTCCAAATACCTCTCCTCGGTAGTCAAGGAGGTCAGCGGCAAGACCGCCGCCCGATGGATCGACGAAGCCGTAATCCTCGAAGCCAAAGCCCTCCTGAAATACTCGGGCATGAGCATTCAGGAGATCGCCTACCACCTCAACTTCTCAACCCAGTCGTTCTTCGGCAAATATTTCAAACATCACACTGGTACATCGCCCTCGCGCTACAAGCGCCGGGGATAACTCCTCTCACACCACCCCTACCGACTTCTACCCCGCTTCGGGTTGCCGCGCCAGCAATTCCGGCAGCCTGCTCAATGTGGGCACGTACGGCTACGCCTGGAGCAGTGCGCCTCTCTCGGCATCGGGCGTACGCGGATCATACCTGAACTTCTTCAGCGGCGCCGTGCGCCCCGAATACGACTACGACTATCGTGCGTTCGGTTACCCCGTTCGCTGCGTGCAACTTTGCGTAAGCCGAGAGCAGAGGCCGCCCGCGGACTTTGCCGAGGCGAAGCGAAAATGGTGCAAGCCGAGAGCAGAGGCCACTTGTGGACTTTGCCGAGGCGAAGCCCATTTAAGACGAAGTCAAAGTGGCGCCTCCAATGGGGGCGTCATGGATAAGAGAGGGGGGGGGCAAGCCACAGGCGTGAGGCCGCCGAAGAGACAACGCCCCGAAGGCGTTGCAAAAAAGCCTCCGCAGCCGGGGACTGCGGCCCGGACGATATTCGATCTGAAAAGATTCTTCGGCTCGCGGTCCCCCGGTTGTTATATCAATAGAACACCACGCGCTCGCTTACGAAAGCGTCGGCCTCCTGCGACGGGGTGCCCCCGTTGGAGTGGTAGCAGATCGTGATGAGCGAGCCTTTGTGCACCGCATCGTACATCGCACTCATCCACTCCGGATTCTGCGTGCAGGTGCCCACGTGCTTCATCATCCGCACGCCGTTTATCGTAACGAAACCCCGCTCAATGAT
The DNA here is from genome assembly GCA_910586375.1 of uncultured Alistipes sp. Lineage (GTDB taxonomy): Bacteria > Bacteroidota > Bacteroidia > Bacteroidales > Rikenellaceae > Alistipes. The sequence continues at coordinate 1,250 of CAJUIE010000001.1, forward strand.
GCCTCCGTCGAAATACTTCTCCGCCTCTTCGGCCAGGTATACATCTATGTCCTCGGCTGTTGCAACCTCTTCGGACATGTTGCCCGCCGCTCCTTCGACCGAAATGGCAAGGGTAGCGTTGCTGACGAATGTACGGTAGCTGGCATAGGTCGTCTCTGTCTCCTCCTCGGCTGTTGCCTCCAGTTCGGAAAATCCCGCCGGTATTGTCATGCGCAGCCCCAGTTCCGGACAGTCGTAGTTTTGCTCTTCCTCCACGATGCACACCTCGTCGGCGTGCACCATGCGCCACGATGCGTAGCTCAGCCCGGCGATTGCGACCGTCGCACCCACTGCCAGAGCGATTGCCCGCTTACAAGCGTCATTGTCGCCGAGGGATCGTTTTACACGCAGGTAGGCGATCAGTCCCTTGAATGCCTGCACGGCGCCCCAGACTATGGCTCCTGTGGCCACCACGAAGCGCCCGCCTGCCTCAGTCAGGTAATAGGATATGAAGCTGAAGGCCAGGCCGCCGAGGCACCACAGCAGACCGTAGAGCATGTCGCGGCGGGCTTCGCTTTCGGAGACTTCCGGGCTCTGGGTCTGTGCTTCCGCACTTTCTTCCGGCATGGGTTCGAATACCTTTTTCTCGCTCTCTTTCATAGTATGATAAGTTTGGTTTGTGTTTTTTGCGGGTCTTTGTGTTGCCTCCGGCTTTTGTTGCTCTGCTTTATGGTCTTTCCCAACCGGAAAGTTTTGCAAAAGTACATATTTTCTCGCTCCGTCGTTTTTTTCGCCGCGAAAAAAGTCTTCGGTCGGGCCGGGCCTCCGCCCAGGCGAAGGCTCGCACTTCATGCTCGCCATTGGCTGGCTACAGCTCACTTTTAGACTCTTGGGCCGAGACCTCAGAATGACAAATTGCGAGAACCGCAACAAACACAACACCCCGCGCGGATCAAAGCAGCGCGGGGTGTTGTGAAAAACAAAAAGAAAGTGCTACTTTCGCCTGGCAGAGCGCCCCAAAGCCTTGACAACCTTAGCTTCCAACGCTTTATCCAATTCAATCATGAAATCTGACAGTACGTTCATATAATTGATGAACGCATCGTAAGCCGAGTCATAGGGATTAAAATAAGAGTGTACATCGCCATCCGACAGCCACTTGGTAGCCATATAGTAGAAATGGTCGGAGGTCTGGAGGAAACTCCACACATAGTCAAAATCGGGATTCCCGAGCTGCGCGACCTTCTCCTTGAGGGAGTAAAGTTTCGAAAACGCCTCGTTCTGCAACTCGTTACCCAGCCACGCCGTTACGTCCCGCTCCTCGTCAGCCCACGACATCGTGTGCGGACAGTGAAGCACCGCCACGGGCTGGTACTTCCGGGCCGATTCACTCACCGTAGCGAACTCCAGCCCATTTCCCTTGGCCAATACGGCTTTGGGCAGCGCCTTCATGAAGTCGAAGATGCCCGTATCAGCGTGCTGATGTTCGCCGAAAGTCTCATAATCCATGAAAAGATTGATAACCTCCCCCGGTGTTTCATCCGAAGCAAGCCACGAGGCATACTTCTCTGCTGTCAGGGGCCACTGGTCCCAGCCCCGGTTGGAGAAACGGAAAGCGATGTCGTCGGAAAGTTTGTAATTACGCAAAAGGAGCCGCAGTTTCTGGTCGATGGCATTGGCATAAACGAAATTGGGCGACTTCCAGCCCAAAACGTGCTTAGCCCCCTCGGCCAGCATCGTCCGGAACCCCATTTCGGCCACCGCTGCGCCAATCTCGTCCGAGTAGATAAGCTCCGTATTGCGAAACGCCGTGGGCTTCACCCCCAACTCCTTCTTAAGGGCTGCCATGTGAAGCTTCACCTGCTGGGCGAAATCCTCCTTCGAAGCGAGCGACGCCAGCGAGTGAGAGTAGGTCTCAGCCAGAAACTCCACACATCCTGTGGCGGAAAGCTCCTTGAACGAGTCGAGCACCTCGGGGGCATAAACCCGCATCTGCTCCATGGCAATGCCCGTGATAGAAAACGAACAGCGGAAACGCCCCTTATTCTCCTTAATGAGCTTGAGCAGCAGCGCATTCATGGGCAGGTAACACTGACGGGCCACCTTCTGCATGATGGAGCGGTTCTGCATGTCGTCCAGATAATTGTGGTCGACACCCATATTGAAGAAACGGTATTTCTTCAGACGCCAGGGCTGATGCACCTGAAAATATAGGCAGACGGTTTTCATTTTAAGGTCTTTATAAGGTCTTTATTTCGGTTGATTGCTGTTCTCCGCGATCACCTCCTCGTAAACGGCCTTGATCTTGGCCGCCACGTTGTTCCACTTGAGGTTGGTGACCTCCTCAAGTCCCTTCGAGGCGAACATGCCCGCCAGTGCGGGGTATTTGATAAGCCCGGCCATAGCGTCGGCCATAGCGTCGACATCCCAATAATCGACCTTCACGGCATAGTCGAGCACTTCGGCCACGCCGCTCTGCTTCGAAATAATGACCGGCACGTTGGAGCGCATGGCTTCCAGCGGCGAGATGCCGAACGGCTCCGAAACCGAAGGCATGACATATACGTCCGAGAGCTGGAACATCTTATGCACATCCTCACCCCGCAGAAAGCCCGTGAAGTGGAACCTGTCGGCGATGCCGAGGCGCGCGACGCGCCGGATGACGTGGTTCATCATGTCGCCCGACCCTGCCATGACAAAACGCACGTTGGGGATGCGCTTGAGGACCTTTGCAGCCGCCTCAACGAAGTAGTCGGGACCTTTCTGGTAGGTAATACGGCCGAGGAAAGTGATGATCTTGTCCTTGACGCCGCGTTCGGGCGCTGCAGACGAGTTCTCGGCGAAACGCACAGCGTTGTGCATCGTCACGACCCGCCCGGCCGGGATGCCGTACTTGGTAATAACGATATTGCGCGTGAGGTTCGAGACGGCCATGACACGATCGGCAGCCTGCATACCGGCCTTTTCGATGGCATAAACCTGCGTATTGACATTCTCGCCCGTGCGGTCGTACTCCGTGGCGTGCATATGCACGATCAGTGGCTTGCCCGAAACACGCTTGGCAGCGATACCCGCATAATAAGTGAGCCAGTCGTGGGCATGGATCACGTCGAACTGTCCCTCAAGATCACGGGCCACCTGTGCCGCAACAACGGCATACCGCGCCACCTCCTCCATGAGGTTGGCGCCATACTTGCCCGAAAAGGTATAACGCTGCTTCCAGGCATCGGTTGTCGTCCAGGTCGTCTGGCCCGTCTTGACGAACTGCTCGTGGTAGGTGGCGTACTCCTCCGGAGAGATATAGGGCACCATGTTCGAATCGATGCGGATGAACGACAGCTTATCGAGGATGTCGTCGCTGCCACTGCCCACAGAGCCATAAAGGGCCTCCACGTCACTGGCATTGAGCACATGGGTAAAACGCTGGTCTTCATCGCCATAAGCATGCGGCACAACGAACGTCACATCGACGCCATTGCGGGCCAGGCCGCGCGTCATGCCATAGCAGGCCGTACCCAGACCGCCCGCAATATGGGGCGGAAACTCCCAGCCGAACATCAAAACTCGCATAACTATTCTCTCTTTACTATCTATCTTCGTTACTCCAAAAACTCCGGCTTCAGCCGGACGGGCCGGAGCCAGCGGAGGCGACGCGCGCCAGGCGCAAGCCTACGCCCGGGGTGGCTCCGGCTTGTCTTCCTCCTACTTGCCGCCTTTTCGTTCGCGGATCATGCGGTAGATGTCCATCACGGCCCCCACACTCCACGCCTGCGAAATGGCTCCACGGGGCGAATACGGCGGATCGGCATCATAAACCTCGGCAATTGAACCGATGCCATAAACCTGAATTTCATCCTCGAAAGCAGCGAGGATACCCTCTGCCTCCCGCAGAAAGGCACCGCCGTCGATATCGAAGCACGCCTTGACATAAAATTCGAGCAGCCACGGCCACACCGAACCGTTCTTGCCCGCAAAGTCGCGTTCGGCCGGCCCTCCGTCCTGCGATCCCCGATAAAAGGGGTGGCGGGGCGAAAGCGTCCGCAATCCTTTGGGTGTGAGCAGGTGCTGACGTACCGTACGGATCACATCGATCTGCGTCTCGATGGAGGGCATCTTATAATCCAGGCCGCAGGCGATAATCATGTTAGGCCGGATGTCGTCGTTCGGCCCCTCTGGCCCGACATAATCGGCCAGATATCCCTCCCGAAGACAGAAAAGTTCGTTGAACGAAGCCGCTGCATGAGCCGGCAGCCCCTCCCACTCCTTCACGAAGGCTTTGTCGCCATGCTCCCTCGCCAGACGAAGCGTATAACACACGGCATTATACCACAACGCATTGACCTCTACCTGATAACCATTGCGCGGCGTGACGGCTACCCCGTCGATCATTGAATCCATCCACGTAAGGGGACGCTCGTCGGACCAGGCCCACACAAGGCCGTTGTCATGCACCGCAACACGGCCCGCCACCCCCTGGCGATAGCTGTGGAGCACCTGCTTCATGGCTTCGCCATAACGTTTCCATATTTTCTTCCCACCGAGCTGCTTTTCGAGCTGCTGCAACGTCCAGAAGAACCACAGTGGAGCGTCGGCGGCCTCGGCTGCGGAGGCTGAACCGGCAAACATGCCCTCCTGCATTTCGCGCACGCAGGTATCGAGGACATCGATACAATCCTCCTTATGATCCTGCGCCAGGGTGATGCCAGGCAGCGCGACGAAAGTCTGACGCCCCAAAACTCCATGCCACGGATAACCCGCAATAACCTCCGTACGGTCGCCCGGCCGGCGAATGACGAACTGCCGCGCCGCATGTTCCAGACAACTGATGAAGTCGATCTTATGGGTGCGGCGGGCGATCGACGCTTCGAACATCTCCTCGATGGTCCTGGTCGAGCCCATCTCGTCGAGCGAGGCCGAAAAGATGATCGATTCGCCTTTTTTCAGCTCGGTTTCGAAATAACCGGTAGTCATGAGGTCCTCGTGACCCTCATAACCGCGGGCGATATCCTGCTGGTACTCGAAGTCGTAATACCAATCAGGCGCCGGCACGAACTCCACACCGGGCTTGCTGGTCTGGAGGTAAAGCCACGGAAACGAATCATAAAGACGGCATTTCACGCCATTGACAGCCGGGTAAGAGTGACCGTCGGCCTGCATGTTGGCCCGCGTCAGCGCATGTTTGTCGCGGAAGGCCAGGAAAGGCCGCAACCGCAGGCTGGTCCGCGAGTGGGCATCCACCAGCGTATAACGGATCATCAGCTGCGTGCGTTTATGGATCCACAACATCTCCTTTTTGAGGATGACGCCGCCAACGCGATAAGTGATCGTCGGAGTGGGCGTATACTCGAAATCGGTGATGTACTTGTGGCCGCGCGGCTCATAGACCCCCCGATAGCGGTGCAGCGCCAGGTTAAACGAATGGTCGTGCTGCACGATCGTCTCGTCGAGCGACGAGAGTAGCAGGTAGGTGCTGTCGCCCGCGTCGATGGGCGCGACGATGAGTCCGTGATAACGACGAGTATTGCAGCAAACGATCGTCGTGCTCATATAGCCGCCGATACGGTCTGTCGCGAGCATCTCCCGCTGGAGGGAGTACTCCAGATTACCCAATTCGCTTTTGTCGAAGGTGAGTGCTGACATATTCTTATATACAATATGCGGTTCGTCTTATAAAGTTATCGATATTTTTTCGAAAAAACACGCAGACTACAGCAAAATATTTTTTATGTCGCCGAAAATCATCCGGATGTTTTGTAAGGCGTAGCCAGCGGGCCGAGCAAGGAGGAGGTAGACAAGTGCAGCGCAGTCAATCTGTAAGCTGTCCACAACGCCTTCGCCCCGCGGAGGCCCGCACTTCGTGCGTCCCGTCCGCAGGCTCCGGCCCGATTCTCCGCACAAGACGACAGTGGGCGAACTGAAGCGGCGCCCTTTACGCCCACTTCACCAAGGCAAAATCCATGCGATGGGGCAGAAGTTCGTTGTGGGGGTAAATACGCAGCGCCACGTCGAACGTACCCGTAGCATCAGGCGTATAGTCCAGAGCATAGGTCACCACGTTCCCGGCCACTTTCGTGCGCTCCAGCGGTACAGTGCGGGTGACATTCACGGCCTGTCCGCCGACAATTTGCCGCGCGATGACCATCTCCACACCCAAGTCATCGGCCCGCAGGGTAGCAATGTCGAGTTTCACCTCAAAGCGGTACTTCTCGCCCACGAAGACCTCCTCCTTGTCGATTTGCACCCGTTCGACACCCACCACACGCACCTTGTCCCAGGCGGCCGAGACCTTGCGTTTCCACGCCGCGATCTCGCGTGCCATCCGGTAACCGTCGTCAATCATAAGCCGCTTGCGGATCGCCAGCTTGTTATAGAACCGCTCTTCATAATCCGTAAGCATCCGGTTGGTGGTAAAATTCGACGCTATGTCGGCCACGCAGCGCTTGACCGAAGCAACCCACGCGTGGGGAATGCCGTCCTGTTCGCGCTGGTAGTAGAGCGGGGCGATCTGCTCCTCGATGGTGTTGTAGATCATCTCGGCATCGAGCTCGTCCTGGTAGTGCTGGTCGGTATAGGTGCGCTCCATAGGCAACATCCACCCGGCACCCTCCTTGTACCCTTCAACCCACCAGCCGTCGAGCACCGAGAACTGCATCACGCCGTTCATCACACACTTTTCGCCCGACGTACCCGACGCCTCCAGCGGACGCGTGGGAGTGTTGAGCCATACGTCGACGCCCTGCACCATGCGGCGCGCCAGCTCCATGTCGTAATTCTGCAGGAAGAGAATCTTGCCCACGAACTGCGGCATGGCCGACACCTCGACGATGCGCTTGATGAGGTCCTGCCCCGGTTTGTCGTTGGGATGGGCCTTGCCCGCGAAGATGAACTGCACGGGCCGCTCCTTGTTGTTGACGATAGCCGCCAGACGATCGAGATTCGTGAAGAGCAGGTAAGCGCGCTTATAGGTGGCAAAACGACGCGCGAAGCCGATGGTCAGCACGTCGGGCTTGATGCCCTCGATGATCTGGATCATCTGACGCGGCGAATCGAGGCGCACCTGCGAGGGATCGCTATAACGACGGCGAATGTGACGGATAAGCTTGTTCTTGAGGTTCATGCGCTCGTTCCACAGCTCCCCGTCAGGGATGTTGTGCACCTTCTGCCAGGCGGGAATATCATAAGAGTGGCCCTCGAAGCCGTCGGCAAAATAACGGGCATAAAGGCGCCGCAGCGACGTAGCAATCCACGTGGGAAAATGCACGCCATTGGTCACATAACCAATATGCAACTCATTCTTGAAGTAGCCTGGCCACATGTTTCCGAGAATATCCTTGGAGACTTCGCCATGCAGCCACGACACGCCGTTGACCTCCTGCGAGAGGTTGCAGGCCAGCACCGACATCGAGAACTTCTCGCCCGGGTCATTGGGATTGGTCTTGCCGAGGTTGATATACTGCTCCCAGGTGATGCCCAGCACGTCGGGATAGTGCGACATGTACTGACGGATCATCTGCTCGGGGAAGGCGTCGTGGCCCGCCGGCACGGGAGTATGCGTCGTGAAGAGCGACGAGGAGCGGATCACCTCCAGCGCCTCGGAGAACGAGAGTTTCTTGTGGTTCACCAACTCACGGATGCGCTCGATGCCAATGAAAGCAGCGTGGCCCTCGTTGCAATGGAACACGTCGTGCTTGATGCCTAACTTACGCAGTGCCCGGATGCCGCCGATACCCAGCAGGATCTCCTGCTTGAGGCGGTTCTCCCAGTCGCCGCCATAAAGGTAGTGGGTAATCTGACGGTCCTCTTCGAGGTTGTCCTCAATGTCCGTGTCAAGCAGGTAAAGATCGGTGCGGCCCACCTGGCACTTCCAGACGCGGGCCGACAAGGTGCGCCCGGGGAAAGCGATGGTAATGGTCAGCCAGTTGCCCGTCTCGTCGCGCACGGGCGAAATGGGCAGTTTATAAAAATTCTGTGCCTCATACGTGGCCTCCTGAGCCCCCTGGGCCGAGAGCCGCTGCGTGAAGTAACCGTAGCGATACAACAGTCCCACGGCAGCCATCGGCACGTTCTTGTCCGACGCCTCCTTGAGGTAGTCACCCGCCAGAATACCCAGACCGCCCGAATAAATCTTAAGCGACGAGTGCAGGCCATACTCCATCGAGAAATAAGAGATCGACGTGCTCTTCGGATCGGGCTTTTCGTTCATGTAATCGCGGAACTGAGCATAAACGGCATCGACTTGCGCCAGAAATGCGGCGTCATGCTCCAGCTCCTTGATACGCTCCACACTCAGCTTGTCGAGAAACGCAATGGGATTGCGGCCGCACTCGGCCCACAGCGCCGGGTCGATGTTCTCGAACAGATCGCGGGCTCCGGGATTCCAGCACCACCACAGGTTGCGCGAGAGCTCCTCCAGAGCGTGCAACCGCTTGGGCAAGGTCTTGTCGACCATCATGCGGCTCCAGTTGGGTTTCTCGACGAAGAGCTGCTGACGTACGAAGTTGATCTGCTCGTTGCGGGCGCCGCCGTCATCCAGCACGGCTCGGTTAGTCCTGGCAACCGAGCTCTCGACCGCCTCGGAATAAGCCTGCTCGTAAGCGGCATAAAGGTTCTCCCAGAGTGCCGTCTTCGAAATATCACGAGCCGAGCGACGCATCTGCTCCGCCTGTTTATCGTCGAACTGGCTGAAGCGACTTATGATTTCGGCGATCTTCGCCTCGACCTCACCGTCGTTGTAATCGTCGCGGCGAATCACCTCGACACCTGCATGTTCGGGCTGTTTGGCCACCCAAAGCCCGAAACCGGCCAACGTCGTGGTGACAGTCGGCACCGCAAAGGCCACTGACTCCAGCGGCGTATAGCCCCACGGTTCATAATACGACGGGAAGACCGTCAGGTCCATACCCACCAGAAGCTCGTAATAATCCTTATCGAAAATACCGTCGCGACCATTGAGGTAGCTCGGAACGAAGATCACACGCACCTTCGAGTCGTCGGCCGTGAGGACCGAGCCACCGAGCGCGCTGACCACAGCGTCGCCCGCACGGTTTTCGAGATAATGCGTTGTATAACGGTACTCCTTGCCATCGACAGGTTGCGACGCATCGGCCAGGTGGGCCTGCAAGTCGCGCCGCGGCCCGCGATTAGCCGTCGGCACCATGATATAAGCCAGCACTTCGCGCCCGAGCTTGTCCGACGCAGCGAGTTTCTTAAGAGACTCGATGAAGAGATCGATGCCCTTATTGCGGAACTCATAGCGGCCACTGATGCCCACGATGAGAGGCTCGCGCTCGTACTTGCGGCCCAGGCAGGCCTCCGCCACGGCGATCATCGACCGCCGAGCCTCGGCGCGCTTGGCGTCGTACTCCGCGCCGGTCCACACGAAATCGTTCTCGAAACCGTTGGGCGTCACGCCGTCCGGCTCGCGACCCAGCAGATACTTGCACTCGTTGGCCGTAATGTCGCTGACGGTCAGGAAGACGTCGTGATAAGTGGCCGCCATCTTTTCGATGGAGTGCTTGGCCACCACGTTGAACTGGCGCGCCAGATCGTCGGCATTGAACTTCACAAGGTCGTTATAAAGCGGCAGCCGGTTGCCGGCGATACAGCGTCCCATGACCGTGGCGTGTGTCGTAAAGAGCGTAGCCACATACGGCGCATTGCGACGCAGATAAAGCCCGCCCGCAGCCGTCATCCACTCGTGGAAATGCGCAGCAACCTTCTCCGTGGCCGGGCAGAAATTCTCAACATAAGAGGCGATAACCATACCCGCGGCATAACCGAACAACACGGGTTCGATATAATCCCACTGACCCGAAATCGAGTCGACATGGTAGTCTTCCCAAAGTCGCTTCAGAATTTCATCCTTCCGCGGAAAGAGCGACGTGAAGTCGACCAGAACAGCCATCGGCTCGCCCTTGATCTTCCATCGCCCCACGCGGATGCGCACTCCCATGCCATAAAGGCTCTGGCGCCAGTTTTTCAGCAGATCAGGGTCTTCTTCAAATTCGGGATTCGCGCCTTCATGCTGAAGATCGGGACCAAGAAGCAGATAACGGTCGCCGAATTTACCTTTTGCAGTCTGCGCCTTGGTCGAAAGAACGGTATGGATGCCGCCTACTTTGTTGCAGACTTCCCAGCTCACCTCGAACAGATAATCGGGGGTCAGTTTTGCATTGCTCATATTCCGGATGCTTGTTTTGTGTTTGTCGATTTAATGAGGTTCGATCGAACCGGTCGCAAAGTTAATACCTTATATCCGATATAACAACCGCAACCGGAAATTAGTAAAAATATTTAGTAATAAATTAACATTTCTTTTTCACGTTGTTACATCTCCTGAAGAGTGCACCTTTACCCCTCGAAAAGGTCGCCGATCACGGCATCGGAAAGCAGAAACCGCGCTGGAGGAACAGCCATCCTCCCGGCCTCCACGACCAGGGCGCCGGCCTGCACCCAAACCGCCGCGTCGTCCAACAGCCGCGCCGTGCGTCCTCCACCGAAAAACGTGGCAAACTCTCCCAGATCGATCCCCCCGACCGTCCGCAACCGCGTCATGATATACTCGTTGCAACGATCCCGCGCCGTAAGGCATTCGCTCCCGCCTCCTTTACCGGACAAATAATCGTCAAACGAGGAGGCATTCCAGCTTCGCAGACGACCGTCATAAGAGTGGGCCGCAGGGCCTATGCCGAGGTACTTCTCTCCCTGCCAATAAGCGGCATTGTGACGGGCGCGGAAGCCCGGACGGGCGAAATTCGAAACCTCATAATGCTCGTATCCGGCCCGTGTTAAAGACTCGTGCACTATCGCGAACTCCTGCTCGCTGGTGGATTCGTCCACAGGAACGAACTCGCCCCGTGCGGCCCGGCGTCCGAATGCCGTATCGGGCTCAACGGTCAAATGGTATGCCGAAATATGTTCTGCTCCCAGCTCCAACACTCCGTCGAGCGAGCGTCTCAACGAGTCGCCCCCAAAGCCCGGAATACCGAAAATCAGGTCGACACTCAGATTGTCAAATCCGGCCTTGCGGGCATTTCCTACCGCTTCGACGGCCTGCGCAGCGGTGTGACGGCGGTTCATCAGACGCAGACACTCCTCGTCGAGCGACTGGATACCGATTGACAGTCGATCGACACCCGCACGACGCAGGGCATCGAGATAACGACCGCTCAGGTCATCGGGATTGGCTTCAAGCGTAGTTTCCTCAACAGCCGTGCAGTCGAAAAGATCGGAGGCACGGTCCAGCAACTCCCCAATCTGCCGGGACGTGCAAAGCGACGGCGTACCTCCCCCAAAATAACGGGTTCGTACAGCCTCGCCGCCAATAAAGTCGCGCCGGGTTTCCAGCTCATGCTTCATCGCCTCCAGCACCCGGTCCAAAGCCCGTAAATCGGCACTCCGGAAAAAGTCACAATATGCGCAGATGCGTTTACAGAACGGTATGTGAAAATAGAGACCTGCCATTCTTCGTAGTCCAGCTTTTTTCGCTGCCGAACGCCGCAAGCTCCGACCCGGGAACCATTGATTTTAATTACACAGCCCCTCGTTTTCAGTCGTTTCTATCAAAGATAATAAAAAAGCAGATACAACAAAAATAATATTTGCGTTTTTTTGCTGTTATATTTTTCACACTTTGAAAGTTTTTCTACCTTTGCCCCGTCGAAGTCCGGTTTTTGCTCTCCCGCGGGGAGGGGTATGCGAGGGGGGGGGCACGGAAGCATCGATAAAAAGACGAACAAGGATTTTCAATCAAACAATAAGCACAACTATGGACAAAATGGATCTTAAAAAGTACGGGATCACGGGTGTAACCGAGGTCGTGTACAATCCTTCCTACGACGAGCTCTTTCGCGAGGAGACCAAGAAGGGCCTGCGCGGCTTCGAAAAGGGTCAGGTGACCGAAATGGGTGCCGTAAACGTCATGACGGGCGTCTACACCGGTCGTTCGCCCAAAGACAAGTTCTTCGTGATGGACGAGACCACCAAGGACACCATCTGGTGGACTTCCGACGAGTACAAGAATGACAACAAGCCCGTGACGAAGGCCGCCTGGAAGGAGCTCAAGAAAATTGCCTCCAAAGAGCTCTCGGGCAAAAAGCTCTACGTGGTCGACACCTTCTGCGGTGCCAACGAGAACACGCGCCTGAAGATCCGCTTCATCATGGAGGTGGCCTGGCAGGCTCACTTCGTGAAGAACATGTTCATCCGACCGACCGACGCCGAGCTGGAGGAGTACGGCGAGCCCGACTTCGTGGTGCTCAACGCCTCGAAAGCCAAGGTAAAGAACTACAAGAAACTGGGCCTCAACTCCGAGACGGCCGTGGTCTTCAACCTCACCGAGAAGATGCAGGTAATTATCAACACCTGGTACGGCGGCGAGATGAAGAAGGGTATGTTCTCCTACATGAACTACCTGCTGCCGCTCAAGGGCATCGCTTCGATGCACTGCTCGGCCAACACCAACGAAAAGGGTGAGACGGCCGTATTCTTCGGTCTGTCGGGTACGGGTAAGACCACGCTCTCGACCGATCCCAAGCGCCAGCTCATCGGCGACGACGAGCACGGCTGGGACGACGACGGCGTCTTCAATTTCGAAGGCGGCTGCTACGCCAAGGTCATCAACCTCTCGAAAGAGAACGAGCCCGACATCTGGAACGCTATCCGCCGCAACGCGCTGCTGGAGAACGTGACCGTCGACAAGAAGGGCAAAATCGACTTCGCCGATAAGTCCGTCACGGAGAATACGCGTGTGTCGTACCCGATCTTCCACATCAACAACATCGTGAAGCCCGTATCGAAGGCTCCCGCCGCCAAGAAAGTGATCTTCCTCTCGGCCGATGCCTTCGGCGTGCTGCCTCCGGTGTCGATTCTGACCCCCGAGCAGACCAAGTACTACTTCCTCTCGGGCTTCACCGCCAAGCTGGCCGGCACCGAGCGCGGCATCACCGAGCCCACGCCGACCTTCTCGGCCTGCTTCGGTGCCGCTTTCCTCTCGCTGCACCCCACCAAGTACGGTGAGGAGCTCGTGAAGCGCATGAAGCAGTCGGGCGCTACAGCCTACCTCGTGAACACCGGTTGGAACGGCACGGGCAAGCGCATCTCGATCAAGGACACGCGCGGCATCATCGATGCCATTCTCGATGGTTCAATCGACAAGGCCCCGACCAAAACGATCCCGACCTTCGACTTCAAGGTGCCGACTCAGCTGCCGGGCGTCGATCCCAAGATTCTCGACCCGCGCGACACCTACAAGAACCCCAGGGAGTGGGAGACCAAGGCCGAAGATCTGGCCAACCGTTTCGTGAAGAACTTCGCCAAGTTTACGGGCAACGCCGAAGGCAAGAGCCTCGTGGCCGCCGGTCCCAAAATAAAGTAAGTTTTTTCACTTGATTCTGTGAATGTCCCGGTCGCCAAAATTGGCGACCGGGATTTTTTTGTTTTGTTCGGTCGGTCGGAGGCAGGCAGCTTCGGGAACTTTTCAGTCCGGCCTCATCGGATTATCGGGCCCCGTTGCAGTGGAGCGCACGGTGCGCATCAGCAAGTCGGTGGAGGAGGGCCGGAGCAGGTCGCCGCGACAGAAACGCTCCAACAGCCGCACGGCTTCGAACGACGAGGTGGTGCTGCAGTGTCGGATGGCCATACTTACTATTGATTATCACCTTATTACCCCAAACAAACACTGCATCTATACCAACGGGCGAAACATCGATATAGGGGTCAATTCCGGGGTTTGATGATGCGGTAGCCGATCGAGACGCCGATCTTGTTGGGGTACCATTCGGACGAACCGTTGAACGGGTCGGGGTGTTTGGGCGGGACGGGGCGGTGGGGATACATATCGACTTCGCCATCGAAACTATAACCGTTGTAGTGGCTGTCCATCCATGCCCAACCCAAAAAGGCGTCGATGAGCCAACGCTCGCAGAACCGGTACTCGTAGCCCACACACAAGCCAATCATCATACCGTAGCCTTTGCAGTAACGGTTTTCGAACTTCAGCTTACCGTCGGAGATGAAAGGTTTCGACATGTCGAATGCCATCATTCCGAGGTTGGCACCCAAGTACCAGCCGCGGTTATGCTCCTGGAAGTAGCGGCGATATTCGCCCATGAGAATGCCGAACTTCATGTGCCTGCCGTTGATGGATTTCCACGGTGAGACCACGACCTCAGTTTGCAGGGTCGATTTAGGCGAAATGGCGAACTCCACGGCGGGGTTGACAACCCCCGCCAGCGCATAGAGCCCGTTGAGTTTGACGTATCCTTGTGCGGCGGCAGTCCCGGCGCCTGACAAGGCCAGCAGGAACAGCAATGCGGCATATTTTTTCATGCGGCAAGCGATTGGTATGAAAACGGGCGGAACTTAGCAGGTTCCGCCCGTAAAACCACAGAAACAAAATCTATACCGTCATGATCTCCTTCTCCTTCTTGGCCACAGCTTCATCCAAAAGCTTGGTGAACTTCTCCAGCAGCTTCTGTGACTGAGCCTCACCATCCTTCGATTCGTCTTCGGGCATACCCTCCTTCTGGGCTTTTTTGAACGCGTCAACGGCGTCGCGGCGGGCGTTGCGAAGGCTTATGCGGCCCGTTTCGGCTTCGGAGCGTACCTGCTTCACCAGCTCCTTGCGGCGCTCCTCCGTAAGGGGCGGAATCGTCAGCCGGATCTGCTCGCCGTTGTTCGAGGGCGTAAGGCCGATATTGGAGTCGATGATCGCCTTCTCGATCGGACGGAGCATGTTCTTATCCCACGGCTGGATAAGAATCGTACGGGCATCGGGCACCGTGACGCTCGCGGCGCCCGAAACGGGCACCTGCGAACCGAAGTAATCGACCATGACACTATTCAGCACGTTGGTCGAGGCTTTGCCCGCGCGGACGTTCAAGAGTTCCTCTTCGAGGTGGTCGAGAGCCTTCTGCATACGAGCAGAGGCATCGTTGAGAATCGTTTTGGTATCCATAAGTATTCGAATTATTCCTTTAGTGCCTGTTCAATGGCCGTTATCAGAGCTTCGAACTCCCCGGGTTCATAGCCTGTCGATGCCACGATAATCTTGCCGTCGCGGTCGATCAGGAAGTTGCGGGGAATGAAGTTCGAGGCATAGCGGTCGTAGATAACGCGTGTGGGGTCGAGACCCATTTCAAAGGTATAGCCCATTTTCTGGCGAAATGCCTCGACCGTCGCACGATCTTCGCCGCGCGAGATGGGCAGGAACAAGAAATCGCGTCCGGCAAAGCGGTCAATCACATCGCTCTGCGCGCGTGCCAGCTCCTGGCGACAGGGAGGACACCACGTAGCCCAGAAATTGAGCAGCACAACCCGACCGCGCAACTCCGAAAGAGTAATCGTATCACCGCTTAAGAGTTCCACGCTGAAATCCGGCGCAGAAGCTCCGGCGTGCACCTTTGTTGCGAGTTCCTCCTCTGTAGCAGTACCTGCGCCCCGGCGGCCGCCGCATCCGGGCAACAGCAGAATCGCCGTAAGCACTGCTACGATGAGGGCCAGGAGAATCCAAAGTTGTTTATTGCCTTTTTTAGTCGCCATTTTCAAAGGGAGTTTATCGTAAATTTCTTCGAGTCGCAGCCAGCGAAGCAAGCCATAAAGTACGAACCTCCGCAGACGGGAGCTGCGGCTCACCCGACCCATAGAGCCAAGGAGTTTGCAAATATACAGATTCTAAGCCCTGACGAGCGTGCCGATCTTCTCGCCAGCAAGGACCCTGCCCAGATTGCCGGGTGTGTCCATGTCAAAGACAACGATGTCCAGACCGTTCTCACGGCAGAGCGTGAAAGCTGTCAGGTCCATCACCTGGAGCCGCCGGTCGAGCACCTCCTCGAAGGTTATTTCGTCGAACTTCACTGCCGCGGGGTCTTTCTCCGGATCGGCCGTGTAAACGCCGTCGACGCGCGTACCCTTCAGGAGCACATCGGCCTCAATCTCGATGCCCCGCAGTGCCGATGCCGAATCGGTCGTAAAATAAGGATTGGACGTCCCGCCGCCGATGATGACCACGTAGCCCGCCTCCAAATACTCCAGCGCCCGGGCTTTCGAGAAATACTCGCCAATGGGCTCCATACGTATCGAGGTGAGTACCTTACACTTGACCCCGTTGTCCTCAAGCATTGCCTGAAGTGCCAGCGAATTGATGACCGTGGCCAGCATACCCATCTGATCGCCTTTCACACGGTCGAAGCCCCGGCGGGCCCCCGTCATGCCGCGAAAAATGTTGCCGCCGCCAATGACGATGCCAATCTGAACCCCTGACGCTGCAGCCGCTCCGATCTGCCCGGCATAGGAGCGCAGCACATCGGACGAAAGCCCGTATTTTTGCTCGCCCTGAAGCGATTCACCGCTCAGTTTCAGGAGGATGCGCTTGTATTTCATGCCCTTTGAACTTTTCTCGTATGCGAAGATAGGTATTTTTTCGAAAAAATGCCATATAATCCTTATCTTTGCATAACTATGACCGCTGAAACGTACAGACTGCTGCATAAGATAGATTCGCCCCAGGAGCTCAAAAAGCTCTCGCAGGAGGAACTGCGCGCCTATTGCGACGAACTGCGCCGCTACATCATCGAGGAGTGTTCGGTCAACCCGGGACACCTGGCATCGAGCCTGGGCGCTGTGGAACTGGCTGCAGCCCTCCACTACGTTTTCAACACGCCCGATGACCGGATCGTGTGGGACGTGGGACACCAGACCTATGCCCACAAAATCATCACGGGACGCCGTGAAGCCTTCCGCAACAAACGCCGGATGGGCGGTATCAGCGGCTTTCCGCGCATGGCCGAAAGCCCATACGACGCATTCGGCGGCGGCCACGCCTCGGTCTCGATCTCAGCAGCGTTCGGCATGGCCAAAGCGGCCGAACTGCGCGGCGAGCAGCGCAAGGTCGTGGCCGTGATCGGCGACGGCTCAATGACCGGCGGCCTGGCCTTCGAAGGGCTCAACAACGCCGGAGCCAGCAAGACGACCGACCTGCTGGTAATCCTCAACGACAACAACATGGCCATAGACCAGGCCACGGGAGCCCTGAAAAACTACCTGCTGAAAATATCGACCTCAGTACATTACAACCGCTTCAAGCAACGGCTCTGGAGCATCCTTTCGCACACACCCCGGTTGTTGCGGCTCTGTCAGAAGACGGGCAACGCCGTAAAACTTGGGCTGCTGAATAACAGCAACCTTTTCGAAAGTCTCAATTTTCGCTATTTCGGACCAGTCGACGGCCATAGTCTGCCGGAATTGGTGCGCACGCTGCGGGCCTTGCGCGATATTCCGGGACCGAAGTTGCTGCACGTAATGACCGTCAAGGGCAAGGGCTACCTGCCTGCCGAGCACGACCAACCCGTATGGCACGCCCCAGGGCGGTTCAATCCCGATACAGGCGAACGAATCGTGGCCCACGGCGCGACGGCACGCTATCAGGATGTATTCGGACAGACATTGCTCGATCTGGCGCGTCTGGATAGTCGCGTGGTGGGCGTGACGCCGGCTATGCCGTCGGGATGTTCGATGAACATCCTGATGCAGGCCATGCCCGAAAGGTGTTTCGACGTCGGCATTGCCGAAGGTCATGCCGTGACCTTCTCGGCCGGGCTGGCCGCCGCAGGAATGGTGCCTTTCTGCAACATCTACTCCTCGTTCATGCAACGGGCCTATGACAACGTGATCCACGATGTAGCCATTCAGGAACTGCCGGTAGTGCTGTGTCTCGACCGGGGCGGTCTGGTGGGCGAGGATGGCGTGACGCACCACGGCGTCTTCGACATGGCGGCCTTCGGTGCCGTGCCTGGACTCATAATCGCAGCACCGATGGACGAACATGAACTGCGCAACCTGATGTATTCGGCCCTCCAATCAGGAGCACCCTACATGATCCGTTACCCACGGGGCTACGGCGCCGGTGCGACCTGGCGCGACGAACCCTTCGAAACAATCCCCACGGGTCGTAGTCGCCTATTGCGCGCCGGCAACGACGTTGCACTGCTGACCATCGGTACGGTGGGCAATGCGGCAGCCCGGGCTGCCGAACGAGCCGCCGCAGCCGGTGTGAGCGTCGCCCATTACGACCTGCGTTTCGCCAAACCGCTCGACGAAAAACTGCTCGAAGAGGTGGGGCATCGCTTCAACCGTGTGGTGACTGTCGAGGATGGCTGCCTCCGCGGCGGTGTTGGCGAGGCGGTGACTGCCTTTTTCAACACCCGCGGTCTGAACATCCGGGTTACAACCACCGGCATCGGCGACAAATGGGTCGGGCATGGCACGCCCGACCAGCTTCAGGCCCTCTGTGGCTACGACGAAGAGGGCATCTTCCGGGCCCTGACCACCGAATAGAGAGAAGGGAGGAGGCTGGCACAGATTCTGCACCGCAACTTCCGACCAAATCGTCCGGAAGATGAAAATCGTATTCGCTTTATCGGTACTTGCCCTGCTGCTCCTCTTTGTGATCTTCGCGGCATCAAGGGATCGGGTCGACCGCTCGACGGTGCCGGCTCTCGATCTGCAACGCTATATGGGAACATGGTACGAAATCGCCCGCTACGACCACTCGTTTGAGCAGTGGCAGACCGACGTCACGGCCCAATATACACTGAATGCCGACGGCCGTATCGAGGTAGAGAACCGCGGCGTGGACATCCGCGATGGCAAGATACACACTGCCCACGGCAAAGCCCGCCCGGGACGCCAGCCAGGGCAGCTCCGCGTCTCCTTCTTCTGGATTTTCTACTCCGACTACAACGTCCTTGAACTGGGCGAGGATTACTCCTGGGCTCTGGTAGGCAGCAGCAGTGCCCGCTACCTCTGGATTCTGTCGCGCACGCCCGAACTTCCGGCGGCAACACTCGACCATATCCTGCGGCTGGCCGAAAAACGAGGCTACGACACCACGCGGCTGCTCTTCACGGGAAAGTCAGCACACAAAACATCGTGAACCACCCATCCCCGCGACTCAAGCCACTGAGCAAGGAATCCCCAGCGCTTCGACGCGGGAAGCGATCGTCTGCAACTCCTCGCGCGGAATCTTTTCGAGCGTCGGACACGGCGTATCACGGTCGAGCGAGTAGACCATGACCTGACGCGGCCGGATCTCATCGACCAGACGCAACCACGCCGCGACCTCCTGGTCGGTGGTGTTGTCGATGGGTTCTCCGTGGCAACTTCCCCGTAAAAACATCGTTTGCAGAATCATCCGTCCCCCGAAACGTTTCATCTGCCCAACAACCCCGCGGACGCTATAAGCCGCATTTTGCGGATCGTTGATCCGCCGAACGGTGGCATCGAAAGCCGAATCGAGCTTGAGAATCGGGTTATCGACCCGCTCCAAAGCCCGGCACACATCGTCGCGATGGAGCTGTGTGGCGTTCGACAACACCGAGACCCTGGCCGTCGGACACAGGGTGTCGCGCAGGGTGATCGTATCATCGATGACAGCCTCGAATTCGGGGTGGAGGGTCGGTTCACCGTTGCCGGCAAAGGTGATAACATCGGGCGGTGTACCCTCAGCAACCATCTGCCGAAGCGTCGCTTCGAGCTGCTCCCGCACATCTGCACGGGCATTGAAGCGACGTACGCCGGGATGCTCGGCATTCCACCCGCACTCGCAGTAGATGCAGTCAAACGAACATAGTTTCGACTCCGTAGGCAGGAGGTTGACTCCCAGCGAAAGACCCAGACGCCGCGAGTGGACCGGACCGAAGATGATGTCGTGGAAAAGCGCTGTCATGATACAAAAGTCTCGATTCACGAAGTCCCGGCGACCGCAATCACCGGGACTTTCTTACTCAAAAATAAGCAGGACTTGCTACTCCCCGACAGGAATATCGGTATTGACATTACGCGAGCCCAGCAACGCATAATAAAGAATATAAATCAATCCGGCGACGATTACCCAGTAGCTGGTCAGGTAACCCACACCACCGGTCATGTCGACAATGCCATTCTGCAACAGAGGCAGGATACCGCCACCGCATACCAGCGCCATGAAGATGCCCGAAGCCTTCTCGGTATACTTACCCAGCCCCTCGACCGCAAGGTTGAAGATACCGCCCCACATGATCGACGTGCAGAGACCCACCAGCACGAGCAGCGCGGCATTGACGGGAACGCTTACCAGAGCAAAGCCCTCGGCGCCATTGAAAACAGGCATATCGACCATCGTCTTCGGGCCGGACATGGCGGCCAGCGTAAGCAGCAGCCCCACACCCGACACGACCGTGAGCATACTCCTGGCCGACACCTTACTGCCGACAGCGGCCCCCAGCAGACGCCCCACGAGCATGAGCAACCAATAAGTGGCCGCAACCGAACCAGCGACAGCCTCGGCATTGACCCCGGCACCCAGCACATTGAGATCGGGGTTCTGCAACCATTTCTGCAACACGTTGGGCACTCCGACCTCGACACCTACATAAATAAAGATGGCCACGGCGCCCAACACGAAGTGGCGGAACGACAGCGGGCCATATGGCGAGGAAGCCTCAACCCTCTGTCCGGCGATGTTGGGGTTCTCGGGAATGGCAGTCAACGCAATAACCATGAAGGCGAAGGCAAAAATAGCCAATGCGGCATACATCAACGGAAAGACATTGCTGATCTGCGCATTGCGTATTCCTTCAGGAATAAGCAGACCCGTAAGGATGATGACCGCCGTGCCGCACAGCGAGTTGAACGATCCGCCGACCTGAATAAGCTGGTTACCCCGGTTACCGCCACCGCCGAGCTTGTTGAGCATCGGGTTGACTACCGTATTGAGCAGGCACATGGAAAAGCCGGCGATAAAGGCGCCCAGCAAATAAACGCCGAAGCTCTCTACCTGACCCGAGAGGGTCTGAATACCCACGCCGACGAAACCCACAGCCGTAGCGGCCAGAGCCGTTTTCTTATACCCCAGCTTCTGCAACATATTGCCGGCCGGATAACCCATGATAGCATAGGCAATGAAGTTGGCAAAGACACCCAGCGTACCCATCCAGTTAGGCACCGAAAACTGGTGCTTGAGAATGTCGCCCATAGGCGACGCCAGGTTGGTCACAAACGAAATCATGCCGAAGAGGAAGATCATCACCACAATCGGCAGAAAAAAGTTTTGTTTTTTCGATTCCATCAAATCAGGTTTTAGGTATGTTAGTAATTAGTTGGGTTCAACGTTCGCGCCGGGCGACATAAGCGCAGAGATCCACCAACGCCGAGCGGGCAGGCGACGACTCATAGTCGGCAAGCATCCCGGCGGCACGGGTAAGGTAGTCGTGCATGAGGGTCTCCGCAGCAGCGAGACCGCCTTCGTTGACGACAATGCACCGCAGGTAATCGACCGCCTGCTCGTCGTCACGGCAACGCCCCAGGCAGTCGAGCAATTCGCCCCGCCGGTCATCATCGACACGTTCGAGCACGGCGAGCAACGGCAGGGTGATCTTCCCTTCGCGCAGGTCGTTGGTAACGGGTTTGCCCGTCTGGGCCTCCGGCACATAATCGAGCATGTCATCACGAATCTGAAACGCCATGCCCAGAGCCTCACCGAAACGACGCATTCGCTCCACCCGTTCACGGGGGGCGCCCACGGCAAGCGCCCCGACCGAAGCACTCACGCCCAGCAGGCAGGCCGTTTTCTTGAAGATAATGTCCAAATAAGTGCTGCGTGTCATGGTGCGACGAGCGGCGCAATCGTCCTGAAGCACCTCTCCCTCGCACAAGGCCGCCATAGCGCCGCAGACGTGCGACACCAGGTCGAACTGTCCGCTTTCGAGTCCTATGCCCATGTTGCGGGCCAGAATATAATCGCCCAGAAGCACCGCCTTGTGCGACTGCCAGCGGGCATTGACCGAAGGCAGGCCCCGGCGCGTATCTGCTTCGTCGATCACGTCGTCGTGAATGAGCGAGGCGACATGGATCATCTCCACGAGCATGGCAGCCAGCGACGTGCGGCGCCCCGCAGAGGCACCCTCCACGGTCGCGTTGAGCGACGCCGAGAGCATGACCAACAGCGGACGGATGCCCTTTCCGCGCGCGGAAAGGGCATAGTGCAACATATCGGAGAGCAACTCCCCCCGAGCGGTGAAGTGCTGCCCGACGAACTCGTCGAAAGCTTTCAACTCTGCCTCGACAGGTTTGCGGATGGTATCGAGTGTTGTCATAAACCTTGCAAATATAACGATTTTTCGTAAGGCAGGATGGTCGGCCAACTATTTTTTCGTACCTTTACCGGCGCAAAAAGCTCATTGGCATGAATCTTCTCCAAGGCATCGTCTCCAGACTATGGCCCGCCGTCACGGCACTCGTGCTCTTCTTCGTGATAAGCGCGGCCTACTTCGCACCCCAGTTCCGGGGCGAAGTGCTGCCCCAGCACGACGTGGTGCAATACGAAGGCATGGCCCGCGACATCACCCTTATGCGTCAGAGCTCGGGCGAAGACCCCCAATGGACGGGCGGTATGTTCGGGGGTATGCCCGCCTACCTTATAAACGTTGCCTACCCCGCCCAAATAGTCAAGGGTACGGTAGGACAGGTTGTCAAGATTCTCGACACGCCGGCTGCATTTCTCTTCTTCGCCATGGCTGCCTTCTGGGCCATGCTGCTCTGCATGGGCCTGAACCCCTGGGCGGCCATCGTACCCGCCATAGCCTACGGATTCTCGACCTACTTCGTGCTGATTATAAGCGCGGGGCACCTCACCAAAATGTGGGCCCTGGTCTACGCTCCGCTGATGATGGGCGGCGCATGGGTCACTCTGCGTGGCAATAAGTGGTACGGCGCCGCCCTGACCGCGCTGGCTGCCTCGCTCGAGATCGGCGCCAACCACCCGCAGATATCCTACTACTTCCTGCTCGCACTGGGGGCTTTCTGGCTCAGCGAAGCCATTGCGGCCTTCCGTGCAAAACGGCTGCGCGACTTCGGGCTCCGTACAGCGGCACTGGCAGCAGCGGGTGTGCTGGCTGCAGCGTCGAACTTCGCACCCCTCTGGTACACGTTCCAGCACTCACCCGAGACAATCCGCGGAGGCTCCGAACTGGCCGAAGCTGCTGAAAAAGAGTCCGGTGGTCTGGACCTCGACTACGCCACGGCCTGGAGCTACGGCCGCGCCGAAACATTGAACCTCCTCGTGCCCGACTTCATGGGACGCGACTCGGCCACAACCTTCCCCCCCGACGGAGAGGTAGCTGCCGTGACCAACGAACTGGGTTTGCGCGGTGCCGCGCAGCAACTGCCAGCCTACTGGGGCGAACAGCCCTACACGGGAGGCCCGACCTATCTGGGGGCTGCTGCGATCTTCCTGGCCGTCCTGGGTCTCTTTTTAGCAAGCGGCCGGAACAAATGGTGGATCGTCGCCATCTGCATGGTGATGCTCCTCCTCTCGTGGGGCCGCAACCTGATGGGGGTTACCGAATGGGTTTTTGAATGGCTGCCCGGCTACAACAAATTCCGCACCGTATCGATGACGCTTGTTGTCGTGCAGTGGGCAGTGCCGCTGCTGGGCGCATTGGCACTCATGCAGCTGTGGTGCGAAGATGTGTCGCGGGAAAAGCTGCTCCGGGCCCTGGGCTGGAGCGCCGGCATCACGGGAGGCCTGTGCCTCGTGCTGGCCGTGGCGGGCGGCAGTCTGTTCGACTTCGGCCATGCGGAGAGCAGCGCGATGATGACCGACCAGTTCGCCCGAATCTTTGCGGCCAACAACATGCAGGAGTACCTCGACCGCGGGATGGACTTGGAGTGGGGCGAAGCAGTAGCCGAGGCAATGTCTGCCGACCGGGCTGCCATGATGCGTGCCGACGCATGGCGTTCGCTGTCGATGATCGCCCTGGCGGCGGGCGCCGTGCTGCTCTTCGCGCTGCGCAAAGTCAACAAATACGTGCTGACGATTCTGCTTGCGGGTGTCGTGCTCCTCGATCTGGTTCCCGTAGACCTGCGCTTCCTCTCGTCGGACGACTTTATCACGGCACGCCGGAGGCAGGTGCAGCCCACAATCGCCGACCGGGCGATCATGGAGGACACAGATCCGGGATACCGCGTCATCAACCTGACAGTGAGCCCCTTCAATGATGCCACGACCTCCTATTTCCACCGTTCAATAGGCGGCTACCACGGGGCTAAGCTGACCCGTTATCAGGACCTGATCGACCGCTACCTGTCGAATCTGGACGAAAATATCCTCGACATGCTCAACACACGCTATGCCATCGTCCCCGGCAAAGAAGGGCAACCCGAGGCTCTCCGCCGGGGCACAGAGTACGGCGCAGCGTGGCTGGTCGACTCGCTCGTGGCAGTACCAACAGCCCAAGCCGAAATCGACGCACTGGAGCAGCTGGATCTGCGCACAACGGCCGTAACCTCCCCCATCCGCGGACGCGAAACGGCTCTGCCTGCCGGACCTTTCGCGCAGGGCAAAATCGAGTTGGCCGAGTACCGGCCCAACTACCTCAGATACGAATACACAGCTGCGGACGAAGCATTGGCCGTATTCTCAGAAATCTACTACGACAAGGGATGGAAAGCCTTTGTCGACGGTAAAGAGAGCCCCTACCTGCGCGTCGACTACGTGCTGCGCGGCATGGTATTGCCAGCAGGCACCCACACCGTGGAATGGCGCTTCCGGGCTCCGGGCTGGGGCTGGACAGAAGGGATCACGCTGGCAGCCTCGCTCGTTATTCTGGCAGGTGCGCTGGCTGCCCTGCTGCACCGGTTGCGCGGATTGCGAAAGAGAGACGCATAGCGCCGCGGATTTCGGGGCCGGGCGAGCCTCCGTATCCGGGGGGGGGCATTCGGGTCCGCAGCCTGCGGACGAAACGCAACAACATGTTGCGGGCCTCCGCGGGGCAGAGGCTGCGGCCCGCACCGGCTAAAGTCGGAAATCGGCGGCATTTCGGCTCTGCAAGAGCCGGGCGAGCGAACGCAGGCCCGCAAACGGACATAAAACAAAGCAAAAACAAACGACCGACGGCATGAAAGAGGACAAACGACTCAAACGCAAGGTTCGCAACTTCTACTTCGTCTCCACGGCCAGTATCTCCTTAGTGCTGTTTCTGTTGGGATCGGTAGGCTATCTGATGTTGGCTGCCATAGAGGTGGCCCACGGCCTGCAATCGAGTATTCAGGTGAGCGTCGAGCTCCGAGATGGCCTGACCAACGAACAACGCAACGCCATTGCCCGACAGCTTAATGATGACGAACTGGTCAACACGATCGTCTTTGTCGGCAAGGACGAAAAAGCAGCTGACACCGAATTCCGCAAGATGTTCGAAAGCGAGTTCGAAGAAATTCTCGACGAAAACCCCCTGTGCGACTCGTTCGAACTTACCCTTACGGCCCGCTCGGCCGACAAGGAGCTTATCGACACCTTTATCGCCGGCATCTCCCACGCGGAGGGTGTCGACCGCGTAACCTACCCCGCCCTGATGGCCGAACGGCTCCACGCCACAGTAGGCAAAATCCGGCTGGTGCTGCTGCTCTTCGGCGGAGCACTGCTGGTTATATCGCTCGTATTGGTAAGCAACACCATCCGGCTGGCGATCTACTCCAAACGCTACCAGATCAACACGATGAAACTCGTCGGCGCCACCAAGTGGTTCATCATGAAGCCCTTCCTGCGGAGCAGTCTCACGCAGGGTATTCTCTCAGGTCTGGGCGCCGCACTGCTCTTCGCCCTGACAGTCTACGGACTTACGGAGGCAGTGCCCGAGCTGCTCACCATAGCGCGCGCCGAAGAACTGCTGCTGCTGCTCGGTGTCATGATGGGCGGCGGTATCTGCATCTCGGGGATCTTCACCCTGGCTGCACTCAACAAATTCATCAACATGAAGTCGAACAAAATATATCTTTACTGACGCATGACACGCAAAGAACCACCCGTCACACCCCACGAAAATCCCCGCCTGCCCCTCACGCGGCGAAACTACCTGCTGCTGGCCGCCGGCTTCGCTATCATCGTCCTGGGCTTCGTCCTGATGGCTGGCGGCGGCAGCGACTCGCCCGAAGAGTTCAACTACGCCATGTTCTCGTGGCGCCGCATTACGCTGGCTCCGATCCTGGTAATCGGAGGCTTCGTCGTGGAGATTTACGCCATCATGAAACGCTACTGCTAAACCGATGGATACGCTTCAAGCCATCCTGCTGGGCATTGTGCAGGGAATTACCGAATTTTTGCCCGTGTCGAGCAGCGGACATCTCCAGATCGCCAAGGAGCTCTTAGGCGTCGAGCTGGAAAACAACATCACCTTCGACGTGACGCTCCACGCGGCTACGGTACTCAGCACCTTTGTGGTCATGCGGACTGAAATCGCCCGTCTCACCCGCGGGGTGTTCTCGCGCAGCTATACGCCCGAACAAGCCTACGTGCTGAAGATCGTTCTCTCGATGATCCCGGCCGGAATCGTCGGCATAGCCTTCGGCGACCGCCTCGAAGAGCTTTTTGGCACCCTCTGGTTCGTGGGAGCTATGCTTCTCGTGACTGCCGCACTGCTCGCTTTCGCCTACTACGCCCATCCTCGACAAAAGAGCGACATATCCTATCGCGATGCTCTCATTATAGGTATCGCACAAGCTGCGGCAACGCTCCCCGGCCTCTCGCGCTCGGGATCGACGATCGCTACGGGTCTGCTTTTAGGCGACGCAAAACCGGCGACAGCCCGCTTTTCGTTTCTGATGGTCATCCCTGTAATCCTGGGCAAGATGCTGCTTGACATCCTCTCAGGCGACATGGCCGCCCTGGCAGTTCCTGCACCGGCCCTCATCGGGGGTTTCGTGGCCGCTTTTGTGGTGGGAGCCCTGGCTTGCAAATTTATGATCCGCATCGTCGAACGCGGCCGCCTCATCTGGTTCGCCATCTACTGCGCCGTCCTGGGGAGTGTCTGCATAACAAGTTACCTTTTCTGACGATGGAAAGCCTGCACGACCTGAGAGGCCTCAACTTCGAAGAGGGCTACATCGCCGTCGTGGACAAACCGCTGGAGTGGACCTCGACCGATGTGGTTCGCAAAGTGAAGTTCACGCTCCGCAAATTAGGCTACCGCAAAATCAAGGTGGGCCATGCCGGGACCCTGGATCCTCTGGCGACGGGCATCCTGCTGGTCTGCATCGGGCGGGCCACCAAGCTCGCAGACGCACTCCTGGCCGAAGAAAAAGAGTATGTAGCCGATGTAATGCTGGGTGCCACGACCCCCAGTTTCGACCTTGAACACCCTGTCGACCGCACCTATCCCTATGAACACATCACGCGCGAGGCCGTCATCGAAGCCCTCGCCGCACTGACGGGCGAACGATTGCAGGAGCCCCCCCTCTTCTCGGCCAAAAAGATCGACGGCACACGCGCCTACGAACTGGCCCGCGCAGGCGAAGAGGTCGAAATGCGCAAAGCACTGATCCATATCTATGAAATGGAACTCATGGAATACGACCTGCCACATATCCGTATCCGTGTGAGGTGCAGCAAGGGAACCTACATCCGCGCGCTGGCCCGCGAGATCGGCGAGGCACTCCACAGCGGCGCCCACCTGACTTCGCTGCGGCGTATCCGCAGCGGCGGTTTCACCACGGAACAGGCCTGGGAGCTGGAGAAATTTCTCGAAAAATTACAAGCTCTTGAAACAAAATAGTGTTTTCTGCGTATAAATAATATTTCGCACTGTCTTTCTGACGTCAAATCAAAGAGTTCATCATGAAACTATCGCAGTACGGCTACGACTTCGATCCCGAAATGCTGGCCAAATACCCGGCCACGAATCGCGACGAATCGCGTCTGATGGTCATCGACCGGGCCAAAGGCACCGTCGAGCACCGCATCTTCAAGGATATTCTCGACTACTTCGATGAAAAAGACCTCTTCGTCTTCAACGACACGAAGGTCTTCCCCGCACGGCTCTACGGCAACAAGGAGAAGACGGGCGCCGAGATCGAAATCTTCCTGCTGCGCGAGCTCAACCGCGAGCTGCGGCTATGGGACGTGCTGGTCGACCCGGCCCGCAAGATACGTATAGGCAACAAGCTCTACTTCGGCGACGATGACGCACTGGTAGCCGAAGTCATCGACAACACCACCTCACGAGGCCGCACGCTGCGTTTTCTCTTCGACGGTTCCTATGACGAATTCAAGGCTGCCCTCTTCGCCCTGGGCGAAACCCCGTTGCCGAAATGGGTGCGCGAAAAGGTCGAACCTGAAGACACCGAACGTTACCAGACGATTTTTGCGGAGAAAGAGGGTGCCGTGGCAGCTCCGACTGCCGGAATGCACTTCTCGAAACATCTGCTCAAGCGCATGGAGATTAAGGGAGTAGAGAGCACAGCCATCACGCTGCATGTCGGTCTGGGCAACTTCCGCACCGTTGATGTCGAAGACCTCTCCAAGCACAAGATGGACTCCGAGCAGTTCTTCGTGACCGACCAGGCCGCCGAAGCGGTCAATACCGCCAAACACAACGGCCGTAAGATCGTATCCATCGGCACGACCGTTATGCGGACCCTCGAAACAGCCGTCTCGACAGGCGGCACGATCAAACCCTCGGAAGGATGGACCAACAAATTTATCTTCGCACCCTATGACTTCTCGGTCGCCGATGCCATGGTCACCAACTTTCACCTGCCCTACTCCACGCAGTTGATGATGGTAGCCGCTTTCGGCGGTTATGACACGATCATGCAGGCCTACAAGACGGCCAAGGCCGAGGGTTACCGCTTCGGCACCTATGGCGACGCGATGCTTATTCTTTAATGAATTTTTCGTACCTTTGACTTCATCCTGGATACTCGCGCCCGGCAAAATGTAAGCAAACTTGCTTTTGCATTCACTTAATCGTATCTTTGTACTCGTAAACCCCCGAAATCATGGCAAGCAAGATTCTGTACGTCTGTCAGCAGATCGCACCTTATCTTCCCGAGACCGAGAGCTCGCAGCTTTGTCGTGCTCTGGCTCAGGCGATGCAGGAACGCGGCAACGAAATCCGCACGTTCATGCCCCGCTACGGCTGTATCAACGAACGACGCCACCAGCTTCACGAGGTGATCCGACTTTCGGGGATGAACCTCATTATCGACGATAACGACCACCAGCTCATCATCAAGGTGGCATCGATCCCTACAGCGCGTGTGCAAATCTACTTTATCGACAACGACGACTACTTCTCACGCAAAGCCGTGCTGACCGACACGGAGGGAGTGCCGTTCGCCGATAATGACGAACGCGCCCTCTTCTTCGCCCGCGGAGTGCTCGAAACAGTCAAGAAACTGCGCTGGTCCCCTACCGTGGTTCACTGTCACGGCTGGTTTACAGGCGTCATGCCTGTCTACCTGAAGCGCGTTTTCGCTGACGATCCGATCTTCCGCGGCGTAAAAGTCGTCGTATCGCTCTACGACGACGCATTCCCCGGAGAACTCGACCGCGGCTTTGCCGACAAGATTGCCCGCGAAGGGGTCGAAGACGAAAATCTGTCGATTCTCGCCACTCCATCATACGAAAATCTCTGCCGCTTCGTTATGGAATATGCCGACGGCATAATCGCGGCATCCGAACATGTCGACCCGAAGGTCCTGGCTATTGCCCGGGCCAGCGGAAAACCGATGCTCGAATACCAGTCGCCCGAAGCCGAAGACTTTTTCGATAATTACAACCGATTCTATGATGAAATTCAATAGACTCCGCCGCCTGCCGCTCCGCCTGACCGCCCTCTGGGCAGTGGTTGCGTCATCGCTCGGAGGTTGTACCACGGTGGACGATTCGCTGGGGTCGAACCTCGTGCCCGATACCCAGCAGATGAAAGCTGGGTACCTGAAGCTCGACGACGTGCGTAAACGCTACGTCGAAACACGCCTCTACCAGACCGACTCCATCGTCTCGTCGAACCTCGGCTACGGCTACATGGGCAGCGAGAAAAACGACACCATCGGCGTTCGCACGGCGGGGTTTCTGACCCAATATCTCAACTACTACACCGTCGATGAAGGTTATTTTGGCTACCGGCCCATCTTCGACTCGGCGATGCTCATGCTTTCGGTCGAGGGCTACGGGGCAGACACGCTTACACCTCAGGAGTTCTGCGTCTACGAAATCGTGGACAACAGCTACCTCACCGACAAGGACGATACGACGTTCTACCTCTCGTTCAACCCGTTCGACCCCACACGGCCGATCGTCGACCCCGAACCGCTCTTCACCTTCACCTTCCCCGACGGCGAAACAACCGGTCCGGCGACAACGACCGTGCGCCTCTACCCCACCGACAAGGGACAGAAATTCGTCCTCGAAGGGCTGATGCTCCAGGGCGAGGAGTTCCGTGACGCAGCGGGCAAACCCGACTATTCGATCTACAAAGCGGGGAACGAAAAGGCCTGGGTAGAGCGATTCAAAGGGTTCTATATTCGCCCGGCTGCCGACCAGACCGAAACGGGCAAAGGTACGATCTACGCTACGAAACTCGAAGCTTCGGGTCTGGCCATCTACGGTCGCAACCGCATAGAAGAGGATCCTTCGCTCATCAAGGACACAATCGGCATGGCCTACCTCTTCTATGACTCCTACGCCACGGAAGCGGGTAACGTCTCGGTCAATACCCTGACGCGCCACTACGAAGAGAGCCAGATCGACATCGCCGATGCACGCGAACCGGATAAGAATGCCGCCGACACACGCCCGCTTGACTCACGCGTTGTAGTCGAAGGCATGAGCGGCGTAATTACCGAATTGCGGTTCTCCGAGGAGTTTTTCGCGACCCTGGAGGAGGTTATTGCAGAGGCCAACGAGACAGGAAACACCGAGTTCAACACACTGGCATTCAGCCAGGCACGCATGTTCATCTACTTCACTGACAGTGATTACGACTGGCAGCAGATCGCCGACGGCAACGTCGTGCGTCTCATCGAAGAAATGAACGGCGCTCCAAGTCGTTTGGGTCTCTACACCGATTTCAAACATCGGACAGGAATCACCGACTACGCCTATTTCTACGAAAAAAATTACGGCACGACGATCTCTTACGGCGGTTATATCGACCGCAGCCGCGGCTGCTATACGATGGACATCACGGGTTACGTCCAGAATCTCTGGAACAACTACCTCGCAGCCCGCGACGCAGCAGGCGGCATCGGCCAGATCGACTGGAAAGAGCCCAATGCTGTGAAGAACCGTACAATTTACATAGCTCCCGAGGCCTACGGGCTCTATACCACAGCTTTCACCGTCGCACAAGGCATGACCGATGCCGGCGATGGCCGGACGGTCACAGCTCCCATTCGTTTCGAGCTGACCTACAACCTCTTGAAAAAATAGAACAACAAATATTCCCGGCCCGGCGAACCTAAGTGCAGCACTTAGGTTTTCGCTTTTCGGGAAATGCCCCAAAACCGATAACATGCAGGAAAATTTAGTCATCGTCGAGTCACCTGCCAAGGCCAAGACCATCGAAAAGTTCCTCGGTAAGGATTTCATCGTCAAGTCGAGCTTCGGACACATCCGCGACCTGGCAAAAAAAGACCTGGGTATCCGCATCGACCAGGGATTCCGTCCCATTTACGAAATTCCCGCCGACAAAAAAAAGGTCGTCGACGAACTCTCGAAACTGGCACGGCAGAAGACCGTGTGGCTCGCCTCCGATGAAGACCGCGAAGGAGAGGCCATCGCATGGCACCTGGCCGAAGTGCTGGGGCTCCCAATCGACAAGACGAAGCGGATCGTCTTCCACGAAATTACCAAACGCGCCATTCTCGAAGCCATCGAAAAGCCCCGCACGGTCAACATGGATTTAGTCAACGCCCAGCAGGCACGCCGTATCCTCGACCGTCTGGTCGGCTTCGAGCTCTCGCCCGTGCTGTGGAAAAAGGTCAAACCGTCGCTCTCGGCCGGCCGCGTGCAGTCGGTAGCCGTACGACTTATCGTGGAGCGTGAACGCGAAATCATCGCTTTCAAATCGGCGCCCTACTTCCGTGTGGTCGCGCAATTCTACGCCACCGAGGACCCTGACAAAACCCTGTTCAAGGCCGAACTCTCTACGCGCTTTGCCACGCGCGAGGAGGCCGAAGCCTTCCTGCGCACAGCAACGGGCGCGGAGTTCACGGTAACCAAAGCGGAAGAAAAGCCTGCCCAGCGCTACCCTGCACCGCCGTTCACCACTTCGACGCTTCAGCAGGAGGCCGGCCGTAAATTGGGCATGAGCGTCTCGCAAACAATGTCCGTGGCCCAGCACCTCTACGAACAAGGTCTGATCACCTACATGCGTACCGACTCGGTGAACCTCTCGCAGCAGGCCTTGGCCCAATGCAAGGCAGAGATTACCCAGCTCTTCGGCGAAAAATACTCCCGCTGGTTCAACTACAAGACCAAGTCCAAAGGTGCACAGGAGGCTCACGAAGCGATCCGCCCCTCCTACATCGACCGCCACGAAATCGAGGGCACGACCGCCGAAAAACGACTCTACGACCTGATCTGGAAACGCACGGTAGCCTCGCAGATGGTCTGCGCCGAACTGGACCGCACGACCGTAACGATCGACATGTCGGGCACGTCGCTGCAATTCGTCGCCACGGGTGAAGTCGTGCGCTTCGATGGATTCTTACGCCTCTACTCCGAGTCGACCGATGACGACACAGCTGCCGAGAGCGGCGAGGGACACCTTCCGAAACTGAACACTGGCGACCGTCTCGAAACCCGCAACATCACCGCTACGGAGCGCTTCACACAAGCCCCGGCCCGCTACAACGAAGCATCGCTCGTCAAGCGACTCGAAGAGCTGGGCATCGGTCGCCCTTCGACCTACGCCCCGACGATCACAACAATTATCAACCGCGGTTACGTAGTCAAACAGAACCGTGAAGGGCAAAAACGCGCCTACGTACAGCTGACCCTTGCAGGAGGCAAGATCACAGCCAAGAACCTCACGGAGAACTCGGGTAAAGAGAAAAATCGCCTCTCGCCCACTGACATAGGCATGGTCGTCAACGACTACCTCGAAGCGCAGTTCGGCCCCATCATCGACTACAACTTCACAGCCAACGTCGAAAAGGAGTTTGACCGCGTAGCCGAAGGCGACATCACCTGGGAGAGAATGATCGGTGACTTCTACGGCCCGTTCCACCAGATGGTCGACTCAGCCATCGAACAACAGACCGACAAGCGGAGCCAGGGTCGTATCCTCGGCACTGATCCTGCGACAGGGCGCGCAGTAAAAGCCCGCATCGGCCGCTACGGCCCCATGGTCGAGATCGAGGGCGCCGAGGGGGAAAAGGGCCGCTTCGCGTCGCTCAGGAAGGGACAACTCATCGAGTCGATTACCCTTGAAGAGGCGCTCGAGCTCTTCGCCCTCCCCCGCACGGTGGGCGTCCTGGAGGGAGAGCCTCTCGTCATCGGGCTGAGCAAATACGGCCCCTACGTCCGCTATGGCAAGCAATTCGCCTCCTTAGGCAAGAACGACGATCCCTACACGATCGGCTACGACCGGGCCATAGAGATCATCGAGGAGCACTGCAAGGCCACTGCCGCCGCCCAGAAGCCTCTGAAAAGCTTCCCCGAAGATGCCGACATGCTGGTGAAAAATGGCCATTACGGTCCCTATATCACCTACAAAGGCAAAAACTACCGCATTCCCAAAGGTCGCAAAGCCGAAGATCTGACCCTCGACGACTGCCTGAAGATCGTCGCCAGCAGCAAGAAATAACGCCGCGCAGGGAGGGGGGGGGCGAAGGCTCGGCGGGTTGAAGACTGCGGAGAGACTGCAACAAAGTTGCGGGCCTCCGCAGCACGAAGGCTCCGGCCCGCCTGCCTGACGGCAGAAAAAACTGTCATCCTGAAAGAGACGCCGCCGAAGGATCTATGCCCGGCTCTGACCCGCAAGAAAAACTTTTCACGAAAACTTTCAATTTTCACCTCAACGATGAAAAACGCATTACTAACCCTCGCTGCGCTGTGTGCCGTACTGAGCTCCGCGGCTGCAAATCCTGAAAAAAACGTCTCCGAAGGCTATCAGTTCACCGACGGCAAGACCGTAAACATCACCCCGGTCAAAGATCAGAACCGCAGCGGCACCTGCTGGTGCTTCTCGACCCTTTCGTTTCTCGAAAGCGAAATTCTCCGTGCTGGCGGAAAACCCGTACACCTCTCCGAGATGTGGATTGTACGCCACACATTCCTTCAGAAAGCCGAGCGTTACGTGCGGATGCACGGCTCGATCAACTTCACCGAAGGCGGCGCGGCCCACGATGTGACAGAGGCGATTCCCCTCTTCGGCATCGTGCCCTTCGATGCCTATCCCGGACTGAATTACGGAACCGAGAAACCCGACTTCCACGAACTGTCAGCCGTACTGAAAGCCTACCTCGATGCGGTCATCAAAGCTGCCAATCAATCGCGAAAACCCCTGTCAACAGCTTGGAAACGGGGCTATAACGCCATTCTCGACGAATATTTCGGAGCCGTACCCGCGACCTTCGTCTACGAAGGCAAGGAGTACACGCCTGAGAGCTTCGCTGCTTCACTGCCGCTCGACATGGACGACTATGTGGAGCTCACCTCCTACACTCACCACCCTTTCTACGAGAAATTCATCCTCGAAGTACCCGACAACTGGCTGTGGGGCCAGGTATACAACCTGCCGCTCGACGAGATGATGGCCACAATCGACCACGCACTGGACAACGGTTACGCCATAGCCTGGGGTACCGACGTCAGCGAAAAGGGCTTCAGTCGTACCAAGGGACTTGGCATCATCCCGGAAGTCGACCTTGAGAGCATGAGCGGCACCGAGGCCGAAAAGTGGGGCAAGCTGACCGCACGCGAAAAAGAGGCTGCGCTCTACACATTCGACAAACCCGGCAAGGAGCGCACGATCACCCAGGAGATGCGCCAGACGGCTTTCGACAACTACGAAACCACCGACGACCACGGCATGGTGATCGTCGGCACGGCCACCGACCAGGCTGGCAACGCATACTACAAAGTACTCAATTCATGGAACGACGTGCCTCCCTACAACGGCTACTGGTACTTCTCGCGGCCATTCGTAGCCTACAAAACAATGGACATCCTGCTGAATAAAAAAGCCCTGCCCAAGGAGGTAGCCAAAAAGTTAGGGATCAAATAAACCTGATTTTCAAACAAAAAGCCCCGAAACTGGAAATGTTTCGGGGCTTTTCATTTATTCATATCCAGACTACCACCCGGCTATCGAGAAAAAGAGACTGCATTACGACCGGATCACCGCCGCAGATGCTCCCAACGAGGGTTCCGGCCGTAAAATCGGCCTCCTCGATCCGCAAATCATGCAACAGGTCCAACCCACGGCGCCCGGCGAACTTATAGAGGGTTTCCTTCGCGCACCATACGAGGGCGAGCCAATGAGGTTTGTCAGAGAGGAGAGCCTCAGCAGGCGAAAGATAGCGGGAAGCGAGCCGCTCGAAAGGCCGGTCAAGCGTCTCGATGTCGACTGCACAAGGGGTATCGGAGAGAACAACAGCAATGCTTCCCTGGCAATGGGAGACGGCAAGATGGAGCGTTGAGCCCTCGATCGAGGGTGCACCACACTCGTCGTAAACAAACCGGACAGAAGGTGACCCCAGCTCACGGCGCACGACAGCCCGCCACGACAGCCATTCGGCCCGCCGCAGCGGTGTGAACGCCGCAGCCACGGCCCGCTCTTCCTGAGTGGTCCAGGCCCCGATTTCAGCCTCGCCAAGCGTTTGCGACAGGTAAAGGTGCAACATCGAAAAAACAAGAATTTCGGGGGGGGGCTCCGCGGCCATGCGCATACACGCCGCAGGCTTCAGTCCAAAAAAAGATCTTCGTCTATCGCCCCCCTACTTCAGGTCTACACGGATTTTATCGATGCGGCGACCCTCCATC
>CAJUIE010000001.1:37041-71530 GCA_910586375.1 uncultured Alistipes sp.
GACGGTGAAGCGGATATCGTGGGCCGTGAAGACATCCCCCTTACGCGGAAAGTCGCGCTTGAGTTCAAGCATCATACCCGCCAGCGTCTCGGCCTCGCCCCGCGCATCGGAGAAGAGGTCTTCGTCGAGCGAAAGGATTCGTTCGAAGTCACCGATATGGGTTTTTCCCTCGAAAAGATAGCTCTTGGCATCGAGCCGTGTATAATGGCGCTCGTCCCCATCACTCTCATCAGCGATTTCGCCCACGATCTCCTCGATGATGTCCTCCAGCGACACCAGACCGAGTGTCGAGCCATATTCGTCGACGACGATAGCCATGTGGACCTTATTGGTCTGGAAATCCTCCAGCAGGTCGTTGATCTTCTTATGCTCGGGCACGAAATAAGGCTTGCGGACCAGCTGCTGCCAGGCGAAGTCGCTGCCGTGGTTGATATAAGGCAGCAGGTCCTTGACATAGAGCGTGCCCCGGATATTGTCCATATCCTCCTCGTAAACCGGTATGCGCGAAAATCCGGACTCGATGATCGTCCGCTGCACGGTGGTGTAATCGGCACTTGCGTCCAACGCCGTGATGTCAACCCGCGGCTTCATGATCTCCTGCACCTCGGTATTGACGAAGTTGACGATGCCCGACAACATAACGTGTTCCTCGGGATTCGACGTCTGGGTCATATCCACGGCATCGGCCAGTTCGTCGAGCGATATTTCGCTCTTGTGCGCAGCCCGTTCGCTGATGCGGCTGCTGGTTCGGACCAATATATAAGAGAGCGGATAAAAGGCCCACCGCAGCATCGTCAGAGGTCGCACAGCGAAAAGAGCGAAGCCTACAGGCATGGTCTGCGCCAACACCTTGGGCAATATCTCGCCAAAGAGCAGCAGCAAGAACGTAACCAGCACCGTCTTGAACAGAAACTCCAGACGCAGGAATGTAAACAGCGAATCGATGATATTCGACGTGAGGATGACGATGCAGATATTGACCAAATTATTGACTACCAGAATTGTAGCCAACAACATATCCACATCGCCCAGCAGGCGCAGCACACTGGCGGCCGCGGGGGTCGCGTGCTTACGCAGTCGGTCAACATCGTTGTGCGAAAGCGAGAAAAACGAGGTTTCAGCGCCCGAAACGAGTGCCGAAATCAACAGCAAAATGAAAGTTACGACGCATAACACGACAACATGGGCCGTAAAACCGTGATATGCGATCCAATGAGTACTACTCTCCAAATCGTCGGGTATTGGTTAATCGAATAACGAACCGCCGCTCTGCTCCCTGGATTGCGGCGCCTCGGCATGGTCATCGCGCAGCACCTCGCGGCGCCCGTCGGACATCTGCACAACGAACTTCGAGTTACGCGATTGATAAGCTGGCTTTGCCAGCAACTGTTCGATGTTGCTGTAACGGGTCGATCGTGCACCCAGCACTACCTGTGCTACGGGGGGCTGCACAGGCCGCGGCGCCGCAACGGGCTTAATAGGTTCCAGCACGGGGGCGGGCTGCGCCTCCGGTAAGGACATCGGCACCACATTTCGGGCCGGTGGGATAATCTGCCTCATGACGCCCGGGGTGGGTATATCGTCAAATCCCGTAGCAACCACCACCAGCTCGATGGCATTGCCCAACTGGGGTTTTTCGCTCGTACCCCAGATGATGTTGGCGCTGTGTATCTCGCCGTTGTCGTCCTGAACACTGGCATGGGACTGGATATACTCCAGAATACGCACTACCTCTTCATACATCAGGGCATCGGCATTCGACACGGAAATATTCAGCAGGATATTCTTAGCGCCCGAAATGAGGTTGTGGTCCAGCAGCGGTGACTGCAACGACGCCGCAGCGGCCGCCTCGGCCCGATTGTCACCTTCGGCCGTAGCAACGGCCATGTGGGCCCGGCCGCTGTCGCGCATGACCTTCGAGACATCGGCGAAGTCGACGTTCACCAGGTCGCTCTCCACCGTGATGATCTCAGCAATACCCTTGGCTGCCGAGCAGAGGATATCGTCGGCCTTGCCGAAAGCCTGCTTGAGCGACAGACGTCCGTAAATTTCGAGGATATTTTCGTTGTTGATGATCAGCAACGAGTCGACATACTGGCGCAGTTCATCGATACCGCGGTATGCCTGATCATAGCGTATCTTGCCCTCGACGGCTAACGGAGAGGTGACAATGGCGACCGTCAGAAGACCCATCTCGCGGGCCAGCCGCGCAATGACCGGCGAAGCTCCCGTACCCGTACCACCACCCATGCCGGCGGTAATAAAGAGCATCCGGGTTCCGGTCTCTTCGAGGACCTGGCGAATTTCGGGCAGTGTCTCCACGGCGGCACGACGTCCGTTCTCGGGGTCGTTACCCGCACCGAGACCTTCGGTACCGAGACGAACCTTCCGCATCACAGGGCTCTTGTCCAGGGCCTGCTGGTCGGTATTGCAGACCATGAACGTCACACCCCGGATTCCGAGCGACCACATGTGATTCACAGCATTGCCGCCGGCACCGCCGACGCCCACTACCGTGATGATCGAACCATCCGTGCGCGGAGCCCTGATTTCGGACATCAAATCGTCAGTCATATATTAACAAATGCAGGAGAACGCAGCTCCCGATTCCTAATTCCGGTCTTCATAAAGCTACGGCCTATATCTCCTCGTCTTCGGCTGCCGTAAAGCTCTTATTCACCTTATCGAAAGCCTTCTGAAAGATCGAGCCCCAGTCGCGTTTGCGGCGCGGTTCGAGTTCGGGGGCCTCCGTCACGGTCGATGCGGGTGCCTGAGCCACGCGTTCCGGCGTTACAGACGTCGTAGGCGACACAGGGGCCGGCTCCTGCACCTGTGCCCGCCCCGGCACCGGAGTTTCCGGTTGCGGGACCGACGGCTGCACACGGGGCGGAACGTGCCGGAACGTCGGCACCGGTGGCTGGGGTTGAGCTTGAGGAGGCACAAAAGTGCTGCGGCGCGGCTCCGGAACCGATTGCGGTTCAACAACGGGAGAACGCTGCGCCACCGGACGTTCCACAGCGACCCGCTCGGAAGCAGGACGCTCCACAACCACACAAAAGCCTGTCTCGGAGCCCTTCATCAAAATGCCGACCGCCGTAACAAATGCCGGATCGGCCACCCTGTCCAGGGCTTCGTCTGCAACTCCTATCTCGGGAACGCCGACGCGGACATCCATACCCGTCACACGACGAAACAACTCGTCGAGGTCCTTGAGGCGGGCAGAACCGCCCGTCAGCACGATACCATAAGCGAGTTTCCCGGCATAACCCGAGTCCTTAATCTCCTGCGCCACGAACTCGGCAATATCCGTCGCGCGGGCTTCGATCACAGTGGCTAAGTTGCGCAGCACTATATCTTTCGCATCGCGCGCCGTACGACCCGCCACGCGAATGAGCTTATCATCGGGGGCCAGCTCAGCAACAGCCGAACCGTACTTGCGCTTGAGGTTCTCGACATGCTTCTCAGGCACCCCCATAGTCCGGATGTCGCGGTTGAAAGCCGAGGATCCCATCGGAATCGAAGCCACATAACGCACCACATTGCGGTAATAGACCGTGACATCGGTCACACCACCGCCTATGTCGACGACCGCCACGCCCTCCTCCTTTTCATCGGGCGAAAGCACCGACTCGGGAGCAGCCAGGGCATCGGACACCACTCCAAGCATCTTGATACTTAAGCGCCGAAGTGCCATATCGAGGCGCTGAATCGGGGTTTTGTGACAGAGGATGAAGTTAAAAGTCGAAGAGAGCTTCTTACCGAAAGATCCCACGGGGTTCTTCACCTCCTGGTTGTCATCGACCAGATAATTCTGTGGCACACGCTCCATGATGGTCTCGTCATCGGGAGCCTGCACGTTGCGCATACGGTCGAAGAGCGCGTCGACGTCGCGCTGGCTCACCCCGTTCTCCGGATCGTCGACAAAAACATGGTCGGTGTGGCGGGCACAACGCACAAACTCGCCCGAAATACCCGCATAAGCCTCCGTAATGCGGATGCCCAACTGCTCCTCGACCTCGTCGACGGCCTCACGAATGGCGCGGCTCACGAGTTCGATGTTGTCGATGCGGCCCGCATTCACGCCCTCGACAGGCCGGGAGACGACGGAGGGTATCTCCAGCCCTCCCCCGGCGCTCCTCACCCCGACAGCTACCACGACGGACGACGACCCCAAATCGACAGCAACGATATAACTCTTTCTATCCACGGTAAATACATTTATTTCCTGCACACCACCTGATCGCCGTAACGCACGTCAATGGTGCGATAGGTGTCCCATCCCACCTTCGTGAGCCCCTTGCGGTAAAACTGCATGAGTTTCGAAAACTTCCGCTCCTCGTTCTCCAGACGACCGAACAAAATCCGATACCTGCCGCTACGGGGCACCAGGTCGACTTCCAATGCTCCGCCGGGGGTCGTGCGGGCGATAACCTGCACCACCTCCGACCTCCAGAAATCATCATCTTCGACCCGTTCGACAAAGGTAAGGAGTTTCATGAAATCTTCGTAGCTTTTCTCCAATTTTTTTTGTCGCTCGCGCTCGGCCTCCTGACGCCCGGCGATATGGTCGATCTCCTGCTGCACGAGGCGGGCTTCATACCGGTAACGACGCCGCAGTTCGGCCTTTACCGCACGCAGTTCCGCCACCCGAAGCTCGAATTCTGAAGCTCGTTCCAGCCGCCACCACCGCTGCTTGATCCTCATGCGCCGAAGCGCCGCCGTACGCCGATCGTTATCAAGTTCGCGGCGGAAAAGAGGATACTTCTCCTGCTCCAGCTCGGCAATACGTTGCTCGATCTTCTCCTGCTCGGAATCAATCCACATGCGGATATCGCCCACATAATCAACCGGAAACGGAGGTTGATAAGAGCCCGTTACAACCGGCACATAAAGCGAGGAAGCCCGCGGCGCCGCAAAAACATACCCCCCAGTCGTAACATAAGCGTTGCGGCCCTCGGTAAGCAGGCGCACCAGCGGACGCCGTGGCTCGATAGCGATATGCAGCGCTCCGCTATGGGCGACATAGGCCGCGACACGCTCCACGAATCCGTTGCACGCGATCAGCTTCTCGACAGCCGTCAGGTCCACTGCATCAACTGTCGTGCCGAGGGTGGGAATGCCACTGCGCTCAATCCACCCCCTGACCCGTGACGAAGTGACCAGGTACCCCTGCGCCGTGCTATCCTCCACCTCGATTTCGAGCCGCCCGACCTGCCGCACCGAACGGGCACGACGTGCCGCAACGGTGGCAAAGATCATATAGCCGCCAACCAGGGCCCACAGAAAGGCCGGAAGGATATATCGAACCAGACGGGACATCCGTATGTGTTTTTTGTTTTTCGTGGCGGGCCTCCGCAAGTCATGGCCCGAGTGCAAATGTTCCGACCTTTGGTCGGTCGAGCCGAAGCTACCCCCGGCGTAGGCTCGCGCAATTCTTGCTTCTCGTCCACGCTGGCTTCGTCTCTCCTTTAAACCTTCACCTCTTGCCTCAGCTTTTTGCATTCAGCCGTTCGGCCAGAGCATCACAGCAGGCGTCGATATTGCCGGCACCGAAGCTGACAACGACATCGGTATTCATCGCAGCTACCTCATCTGCCAAGTGGCCGCGGTCGACGATCCGGCACGGCACGGTCACGCACTCAGCGATGATTTCGGACGTCACGCCCGGAATCGGCTCCTCGCGCGCCGGATAAACCGGCAACAGCACCACTTCGTCAGCATGCGACAACGCCTCGGCGAAACCCTCGAAAAAGTCACGTGTGCGCGTATATAAATGGGGTTGAAACAGTGCCGTAATCCGCCGTCCGGGAAACATCTTGCGCACTGACGTAAGCGTCGCGGCCAGCTCGCGCGGATGATGGGCATAATCATCCATATAAACCTGCTTCGGCGTATTGACATAAAATTCGAAACGTCGTTTAACACCCTCGAATGACGCCAGCGCCTTCCGGAGTTTGTCGGGATCGAACGCCGCGCCTTCCGCTTGCGCAGCGCACCACACAGCCGCACAAGCCGCCACGGCATTCTCGATATTGACCCATCCGGGAATCCCCAGCGTGCAATCCTCCACCGCCCCGCCGGGCGTTACCAGATCGAAACGGTAATATCCGCCCTCCAGCAACCGGATGTTCCGGGCAAAAAAATCGCACGGCGTGTCGTAAGCATAACGGTAGACGCGGATGCCGGGATTGTCGATCGCGACGTCGACCCCCTGCTTGATGACCAGAGCTCCGCCCTGCCGGATCTGACGCACGAACTGCGAAAAAGCCTCCTTGACGGCCTCGTGCGTGCCATAAATGTCCAAATGGTCGGCATCGGCCGAGGTGACCACCGCCACATCGGGGAAAAGACGCAGGAACGAACGGTCGAATTCGTCGGCCTCGACCGCCAGCCGCAGCCCCCCGCCCAAAACGAGGTTGCCACCGAAGTTCTTCGAAATACCCCCCAGGAAAGCCGAGCCACCGCCCGTCAGAGCCCGGTTGAGCCACGCCACAAGGGTCGACGTGGTCGTTTTGCCATGCGTCCCCGCCACGGCCATGACGTACTTGCCCTCCGCGAGGTGGCCGAGCATCTGCGAGCGTTTCTCGATGGTGAATCCGTGGTCCAGGAAATAACGGAACTCGCTGTGCTCCTGTGGTATGGCCGGTGTATAAACTACGATCGTATCGCTCGGATCGAGGAACGCCCCGGGGATAGCCCGCACGTCATCGTCGTAATGCACGGCAACACCCTCGGCCTCCAACTCAGCCGTGAGACGGGACGGCGTACGGTCGTAACCGGCCACCTGCCGGCCCTCATGGAGGAAATAACGAGCCAGAGCACTCATACCGATACCCCCTACACCCAGAAAATAAACCTTCGAAAACTCCATTATTTCAACAACTTGACTATTTCATCGACAATATCTTCGGCCGCACGTGGGCGGGCCAATCGTCCGATATTTGCGCTCATGTGCCGCAAAGTCCCGGGCTCAGCGAGCAGCTCCAGTGCCCGCGGCATAGCCTCCGTGCGGCATACGGCGTCGGCCACGACCGCAGCAGCTCCCTGCCGTTCCAACGCACAGGCATTCATGGTCTGATGGTCCTCCGCCACGTTGGGCGAAGGAATAAACAGTGCCGGTTTGGCTACCAAACAGAGCTCCGAGACCGTGCCGGCGCCGCTGCGCGATATTACCAGATCGGCCGCAGCATAAGCCAGATCCATGCGTTCGATGAAAGCCCCCTGCCAGATGCCCGGCGTGGGATGGGCGGCCAGAAAATCGCGCATTTCGCGTTCGTAATACTTACCTGTTTGCCAGATCACCTGCACGGGAGCCGCAGTTCCGCCGAGCGACAGAATCCATGCTTTCATCATCTCGTTGAGCGACCGCGTGCCGAGCGACCCGCCGACGACCAGCACGACCTGCTTGTCAGCCGTAAAGCCGTAGTGCGCCAGTGCCTCGGCCCGGTCAGCACCCTCCCGGGAGAAACTGCCCCGCAGCGGATTGCCCGTCAGCGTAATTTTATCGGCCGGAAAGAAGCGTTCCATCCCCTCGTAAGCCGTGCAGATGCGCCGCGCACCCTTAGCCAGAATCTTATTCGTCACCCCGGCATAGGAGTTCTGCTCCTGAATGAGGGTTGGCACCCCCATACGTTGCGCGGCCCACAACACCGGAGCGCTGGCATAACCGCCGAAACCCACCACAACATCGGCCCCGAACTCCCGGATCGTCTTTTTCGCCAGCCGCACACTTCGCCACACCTTGAGTGGCACCAGCAGGTTGCGCCAATCCAGCCGCCGCTGCAACCCGGCGATGGGCAGTCCCACGATCCTGTAACCTAAGGCCGGAACTTTCTCCATCTCCATCTTGCCCGCGGCACCCACGAACAGCAGGTCCACGTCATCGCCCAGTCGCCGTTTCAACGCCTCGGCGACCGCCACGGCCGGGTAGATGTGGCCACCCGTGCCACCGCCCGAAAGAATAATATGCCGTTTTTTCTCCATAACAATCTTATCATCGCGGGCCGAAGCCCCTGCTCCGGAGGCCCGTCACCGTCCCCACGTCTCGCGGTCGAGTGAACGATAATTGATCGCCTCGGCTACATCGGCGGCCACAATATCGGCCCGCCCCGCCAGGTCGGCGATCGTACGCGCCACCTTGAGAATGCGGTCATAAGCCCGCGCTGAGAGGGCGAGTCGCTGCATGGCCTGTTCCAGTAAAGCCGACGAGGTGTCATCCAGACGGCAGTAGTCGCGCAGCATCGCCGCCTTCATCATGGCGTTGGTGTGTACCCCCGAACAGTCTCGGAATCGCTCGCGCTGCACCTCGCGGGCCCGACACACACGCTCACGAATTGCAGCGCTCGGTTCACCCGGTGCTGCTGCGGCCAGCTCGGCCGGTGGCACGGGCGTAACCTCGATGTGCAGGTCGATGCGGTCCATCAGGGGCCCCGAAATACGCCCCATATAACGATGCACCGCACCCGGGGCGCAGGAGCACTCGCGGTCGGGATGGTTATAATAGCCGCACGGGCAGGGGTTCATAGCCGCCACAAGGGTGAAGTTGGCCGGATAACTTACCCTGTAACGAGCCCGTGCCACAACGATCTCCTTATCCTCCAGAGGCTGGCGCAGCACCTCCAGCACGCTGCGTCCGAACTCAGGCAGCTCATCGAGGAACAGCACGCCGTTATGGGCCAGCGACACTTCGCCCGGACGCGGCGACTGCCCGCCGCCAATCAGCGCCACGGGAGACACCGTATGGTGCGGAGCCCGAAACGGTCGGCACGACATCAATCCCTCTACCCGCTGAAGACCCGCCACAGAGTGTATCTTAGTCGTCTCCAGCGCCTCCTCGGGCGAC
Source organism: uncultured Alistipes sp. (assembly GCA_910586375.1). Taxonomy (GTDB): domain Bacteria; phylum Bacteroidota; class Bacteroidia; order Bacteroidales; family Rikenellaceae; genus Alistipes. The sequence continues at coordinate 45,884 of CAJUIE010000001.1, forward strand.
AACGGAGGCAGAATCGTCGGCATCCGGCGAGCCAGCATCGTCTTACCCGAACCAGGTGAACCGATCATCAAAACATTATGACCACCCGCAGCGGCTATTTCCAGGGCACGTTTGACGTGGACCTGACCTTTGACATCGGCGAAATCCTCGTCATAACGACCCGCAGCCCGTTCGAAAGGCTCCGCCTCGGGCATGACAGCTGGAACAATCCGCTCCTCACCGTTGAGCCACGCAACCGTCTGGCGAAGACTCGCCACACCGATCACCTCCAGCCCTTCGACCACAGCGGCCTCGGCGACATTTTCAAGCGGCAGCACGATGCGCCGCACCCCGTCGCGGCGCGCCTGCACGGCAATGGGCAACACACCCCGCACGGGTTTCACCGAGCCATCGAGCGACAATTCGCCCGCAAAAAGCGTATCAACCAGAGCTTCAGGTTCTATACGCCCCATTGCAGCCAGAATCCCCACGGCGATGGGCAGGTCGAAAGCCGCACCCTCCTTGCGGATGTCGGCCGGAGCCAGATTGACGACCACTTTTTTCCCGGACATACGCTGATCCGAGTTCTCGAACGCCGCGCGAATGCGCTGCTCGCTCTCTTTCACGGCACTGTCAGGCAGTCCCACCAGATACAGCCCCAAACCACCGCCCGCAATGTCGACCTCGACACTCACGGTCACGGCATCGATTCCGATCACGGCCCCTGCATAAGTTTTTACGAACATCGGCCTGCAACGTTTAGAACGGAGCCTCGTCGCCAAGCGTCGGAGGCGTCAGGTCAAACTCCCCGCCACCAGCCGAAGCACCCAGCCCGCCACCCACGAACGAAGATGCGTTTGAACCGCTGGCATAATCGTCGTAAGCCTGCTGGCTGTCGAGCGCCTGTGCAGGGGGAAGCATCGTATCGTCGACATCGGCAAAGCGAGCTTGCTCCTTAAGAAACCGCAGATTGACGTCGCACACGGCGCCGTTACGGTGCTTGGCAATGATGATTTCGGCCATGCCCGCCGTCGGCATACCGTTTTCGTCCTGATTGATGCCGTAATACTCAGGACGATGGATGAAGGCCACGATGTCGGCATCCTGCTCGATGGCTCCCGATTCACGCAAGTCCGAGAGCTGGGGGCGCTTCGAACCGCCACGCATTTCGGTCTGACGACTCAACTGCGAAAGGGCGATGATCGGCACATTGAGCTCCTTGGCTATAGCCTTGAGCGTACGCGAAATAAAGGCCACCTCCTGCTCTCGGTTACCCTTCGAATCCTGGTTGCCGGTCATGAGCTGAAGGTAGTCGATGATGATGATTTTGATGTCGTTATGAATCTTCAGCCGACGGGCTTTTGAGCGGAACTCGAAGACCGAGAGCGCGGGCGTATCGTCAATGAAGAGCGGAGCAGAACCCAGCGGTTTGGTGGCCGATTCGAGGTGGCGCCACTGCTCGGGCGAGAGACGCCCGGACTTGATGTCGTTGCCACTCAGGCCCGTTTCGGCAATGATCAGGCGCATCATCAGCTGCACCGATGACATTTCGAGCGAGAAAAACGCCACGCCCTGTTCGTGATCTACGGCCATGTTGCGGGCCATCGAAAGAACGAACGCCGTTTTACCCATCGAAGGACGGGCGGCAATGATGATCAGGTCCGACAACTGCCACCCTAAGGTCACACGATCGACAGCCATAAAGCCCGACGGCACACCGTTGAAGGCGCTGGTATTCTTCGATGCCTCCTCGATCTGCATCAGAGCCCGGGCCAGAATGTCCCTGGATGATTGGACCGAACGCTTGACATGACCCTCCGAAACCTTAAAAATCGCCCCCTCGGCGAAGCCGATAAGCTCCGTGACATCGGTCGATTCGTCGTAAGAACGCTTCTGTATCTCGGTTGCCGAGCGAATCAGCTCGCGCTGGACGTATTTCTGAGCAATGATCTTGGCGTGAAATTCGACGTTGGCCGCCGAGCCGACCTTCTGGGTCAGCTGCGCCAGATAAGAGGCACCGCCCACCTTCTTCAGCTCCTTGCGGACCTTCAGTCGCTCGGTCACGGTGTAGAGGTCGATAGGCTTCAGCTCCATCGATAACTCCTCAATCGCCTTATAAATCAAACGGTGCTCTTCGGTATAGAACGAGTCAGGCGTAACGAACTCCTGTACAGCAATGATACTGTCCTTTTCCAGCATCAATGCACCCAACACCGCCTCCTCCAGTTCGACCGCCTGGGGCGGCACGTTGCCCGCCGTCTCGGTCAACGCTTCATACACCTCGGCATTGCGTCGCGACGGGGTAAAATCTTTGGCCATTTCGCAAAGGGAACTTTTAAAGGTCAAAAATAGCGATTAGACCCGACATATCAAAAAACGAACACGAAAAATGAAAAGAAAGGGTCTTGTGAACTGTAATCGGCAGAGCCTCCACAAGACTTCGGCCTGCGCAGCAAATCTCCTACTCCCTCACTCCCAATTCGCGGCGGGAGACAGCCAGGGCCGCAATACTGATACGGCAGTCGGGCACAGTACGCAAAAGTTCCGTGGCGCAGGCCGCCATTGTGCTGCCTGTGGTCAGCACGTCGTCCACCAACAGGATGTGACGCCCCGCAAGGCGGTCGGGATGGCGCACGCCGAAAGCACCCTCAACATTCCCGGCCCGCTCGCTGCGCGGTTTGAGCGCCTGCGCCGACGTGTTGCGACGTCGAAAAACGCTGCGCCGGTCGACCTCGACGCCCAACTTTGAGGCTATTCCTTCGGCCAGATACTCCGACTGGTTGTAACCTCGCCGCATCCGTTTAAACGGGTGCAGCGGCAGAGGAACCACCACGTCCACATCGTCGTAAAGACCGCCCTCGGCCAGACAGCGGCCGTACCACTCTCCCATCGTGCGGGCCGTGCGCCACGCTCCTCGATACTTGAAGCCGTGGATCAGCCCGCGCCAGCCGCTGCCACGAATGAAAAAGAGGAATCCCGATGCCCTTTCAACGGGCAGCAGACCCCAGAACTTACGAAACACCGGGTTGTCAGCCTCGCGCCAATAGCCAGTCAGTGGGGCCGTGGCCCGGCAAAGCGTACAAATCGTGCGTTCGCCCGAAACAAGAGGCCCTCCGCAGACGGGACAGCGTGGCGGGAACAACAACGCCGCCATATCGCGCAGCAACTCACTGAGGATCGACATTGGGAATCACGACGATATATCTGTATTCGGGGTGGGCTGCGAACTCCTTCAACTCGACAGCCAGCAGCTCCCGGGCCCGGACCGACGAAGCACCGCTCTCCACCTTCAGAAGCAGCCCCACTAAATATTCGCCCCGGATGCGGTCGACGGGCGGCGCCATAGGTCCCAGCAGCCTTTTACCGAAACGGGCACGCAGCCTGTCAGCCAGAAAAACAGCTCCGCGACGCAGCAACTGCGGGTCACGATGGCGCAGCGTCAGAGTCGTAATCCGCGCGTAAGGTGGATAGAAAAAAGATTGCCGCTCGGCCAATTGTTCACGGGCCATAGCCTCGTAGTCACCCTCGACGACCTGCCGCAGCACGGGGTGTCCCGGCTCGGCGGACTGTATAACCACCTCGCCCTCCACAGCCCGACGACCTGCACGGCCCGCCACCTGTGTCAACAGCTGAAACGCCCGCTCGGCGGCCCGAAAATCGGGGTTGTTCAGGAGGTTATCGGCATTGAGCACCCCCACCAAAGCAACCCCTTCGAAGTCGAAGCCCTTGGTAATCATCTGCGTGCCGACCAGAATATCGGTCTTGCGGCGCGCAAAGTCGGCCACGATGGCATTGAACGCCCGCTCCGAAGTGACCGTATCGCGGTCGAGCCGCGCCACACGGGCCTCAGGGAAAATGCGGACGATCTCCTCCTCGATCTTCTCTGTCCCAAACCCCATCGGCACAACGTCGGTTACCTTACACGATGGACACTTAGCCGGCACAGACCCGGTATGGCCGCAATAATGGCATACAAGCCGCTCGCCCGCCCTATGGTAAGTAAGCGTGACGTTGCACTGGGGGCAGCGGGCCGTCCATCCGCACTCGGTGCAGGCCACATATGGAGCGAAGCCGCGCCGGTTCTGAAACAATATGGCCTGCTCGCCCCGGTCGAGAACCTCACCCAGACGATCAAGCAGCAACTTGTTAAAATGGGCGTATCGTTCGCCGCGACGTGCGGCCCGCAGCGTATCGGAGATCACGACACGGGGCGGGCGGGCATCGCCATAACGCTCCCTAAGCACGGCCTGGCCATATTTACCCGAGCGGGCGTTGACCCACGTTTCGAGCGATGGCGTAGCGCTGCCCAACAACGTGCGGCACCCCACCAGACGAGCCATCATCACGGCACAGTCGCGGGCATGATAACGGGGAGCCGGTTCCGACTGCTTATAGCTGGCATCGTGCTCCTCGTCGACAATAATAAGTTGCAACCGTTTGAGCGGCAGAAAGATCGAAGAACGCACCCCCACAACAAACTCGCCCCCCTCCGAACGGTCGAGCCGCAGATAGTTCTCCGAACGCCGCAGGTCGGTCAAACGAGAATGATAGGGCGTGACGCGACTGCCGAAGATACGCTCCATACGCTCGATCAGCTGCGCCGTCAACGCGATTTCGGGCACCAAAAGCAGGACATCGCCGCCCCGCGCCAACACTTCAGCGATCAGGTGGATATAAATTTCGGTCTTGCCCGACGAGGTAACACCGTGGAGCAGCGCTGTGGTCTTGCCCGCCTTAAACTCCTCACGCAGAGTGTCGAGCGCCGCCCTCTGATGGCCCGACAGCTCAGGGAGCCGGAACTCCGCCATGCCCCGCTCCGTGGTCCGCTCATGCTCGGTGGCGATAATGCACCCCTTGCGCTCCAGGGCGTGCAGCACCGTACGATCAGCGGTCAACAGACGTCGCGCCACCTCGCCGCCCGGCGCTCCTCCCCCGTTGCTTGCGGCTGCGATTTCAAGCAGCGCTTCATACTGCTTCGGGGCCCGGCGCGACAGTTTTTCGAATAACTCGTGCAACCGCTCCTCGTTGCACAACTCCGCTGCAAGGGTAAAATAAGTCTCTGTGCGTGGGTGGAACTCTTCATCGGCGAAATGTTCCGGACTGTCGGCCGAAGGCTTCATCAGTGATGGCAGCGCCGCCCGCATCACCTCGCCCAGCGAGCACATATAATACGACGCGATCCACTCCCACAGCGCCCGCTGCGCCGACCCCACCAACGGTCTCGGACCCAACAGTCGGTGGATGGGCTTGATCCTCTTGAAATCGGGCTTCCGGTCGTGCACGCACCACACGATGCCCGTATAAAATTTGCGGGCCCCGAACTGCACGGCCACGGCACAACCCGCCGTGAGCTCCATTCCGTCGGGTATGGCGAACGTATAAGAGGGCTGAGCAAGCGGCAGAACTATGTCGGCGAAAAGGGGCATCAGATTTTGGTGAGCGTCTGAAATCCCTTGCCATAGACGCCCATCACGCTGCCCACAGTCATGAAAGCGTCGGGATCGACCGTCTTCACAAACTTAAGCAACATCGAAGTCTCACGCTTACGGCAGACGACCATCACGATCTTGGAGGTTTTCTTCGAATACCACCCCTGTGAATCGATGAGCGTTACGCCGCGATGGACATTTTCGGCTATGGCGGCGGCCATCTTCTCGTAGTCGTGGGTGACGATGAGTACCTGGTTGGACTGTTGGTTGCCGGCCATCACCAGGTCGGTGGTATACCCTACAACGGCAGTCATGACAAAACCATAAATCACCGTGTCGATATGATACCCCACCAGGAGCGTGGAGCCGATGATGAAAAAGTCGGAGCAGATGAGGATGCGGCCATAACTCACCGTGCGGTACTTGTTGATGATCATGGCCACGATGTCGGTGCCACCCGTAGAACCGCCCTGCGCAAAGCAGGTCGCAATACCCAGACCAGCCAGAATGCCACCCAGAATGACCGAGAGGATACGTTCCAGGTGGAGGAAGTCGCCAGGTGGCAACACCGACTGCCAGAAGTTCATCCCCATCGAGAGGACGACCACACAGAAAACAGTCTTCACGCCGAAGTTCCACCCCACGATGAAGCCCGCTCCCAGCAACAACACTGCGTTGAGCAGAAAGACCATCGTACCGATCTGGATGTCGACACCCAGACACACCCGCACGGCATGGCACAGCACCAGAGAAAGACCCGACGCACCCCCGCCCGTACCGCCTACGGGCAGGATGCAACCGATCCAGCCAAACGAATACATCATCATGCCGACAACCATCAGGGAGTACTCCTTGACACTCTTCAGCACCATTTGTCCGGTAACGACGGGTTTCATAACGACAGCAATTTATAAGCAGCCTGAAATACGATTAAACGCAGGCAAAGGTACGAAAAATTCGCCTTGATATGTATCGAGAGCTTCCAATCTTTTTTCGAGCAGCGCCCACAACTGCTCGTTGCGTACCGAACCCCAAGAAGGACCATAACGATATCGCGGCGGTGCCTCCGAGGCAAAGCGCTCGACAACCAAATCGGGCCGCAGATGCCGCAATATGTCGACGAAGAGGTCGAGGTACTCCTCCAGGGTCCAGAAACGAAAACGTCCGGGTGCGGCGTCATACTCTGCTGCCAGTGGCGTGCCGCGAAAGAGCTGCAACTGGTGAAACTTCACGGTCGTAAGAGGCAGGGCGTTGATCGCTGCGGTCTGCGCCACGAGCATTTCGTCGCTCTGGCCGGGAAGCCCCAGAATAAAGTGGGCACCCACAGAAATCCCCCGCTCAGCGGTCATGCGCACGGCCTGCACAGCGGTGGCGAAATCATGCCCCCGGTTTACGGCCCGCAGGGTGGCGTCTGAGGTCGATTCGATGCCGTATTCGAGAGCGACATAGTGCGTCTGTGCCAACTTCGCAAAATAATCGAGCTTCTCCTCATCGACACAATCGGGACGCGTACCCACGACGATGCCCGCAACAGCAGGATTGGCCAGGGCCTCGTCATAAAGCTCCCGCAGCCGTTCGAGCGGTGCATAAGTATTGGAAAACGACTGAAAATAAACTAAATACCTCGTTGCCGTCCGATAACGTCGCGCATGAAATTCAATCCCCTCGCCGATTTGTTGGCGGATGCTCTTCGAGGGACAACAGTAGGAGGGCGTGAAGGCCGCGTTGTCGCAGAACGTGCAGCCGCCCCGCCCCACCGTACCGTCGCGGTTGGGGCAGCTGAAGCCCGCATCGACCGAGAGCTTCTGCACCCGCTCCCCGAACAAGCGGCGGAAATAACCCGCATAGGAGTTATACCGCCGCAAATCGCCCCAGGGATACATCGTCAGAATTTCCAATTGCCCGCGCCGGACCCTTTCGGGGCGTTGGGCACATTGGGAAAGAAGGTCATACCCGTTTTCTGCTCGATGTCGGCCACCGTCGTGCGGAATGTCGAGAGCGTGGCGCCCGGGTAAGCCTTGTTCTCGAACCAGAAAGCGATGCACTGCAACTCGTCGGCCTTGAGCTCGTAGAGCGGCTTGCCCGTATTTCCCGCCCTGGAGCGAATCATCACCTTGTAAAAGTTCGTCGGCACATAAATCGTATGAGGTGGATTCGCATTATCTTCGCAGGTCGTGGCGGTGTTGGCATAGTGAACACCCGAAACGACGAAAAGCGTATCGGCGCAGACATTGTCCCAGCTGCGGCTTTCGAGCGTTGACCAAATGCCGGCGTTGAAATCCGACTGCTTCTGCGGAGCCATGTTGGTGACGTAGAACGTCTGGTCGTTCATCGCCGTAGTAGCCCGGCGGTCGTTCGAGGCAAGCAAGTGGCCGCGCGAACAATCGAGCTCCCGGGGCTTATAAGAGCCTGCCGACTTGGTTACCACAGGCTGCACCGACCGGGGAATCGTCGGATCGTATGCAAAATTATCGGTACGCTCTGCCTCACCCTTGTAACTCACATGCAACGGATAAGCCGACCACATGGCCGACATCATCTCGTGGCTGTAGCAGACGGTATAGCTGCGCAGGTTGTTCTCAAACACGCCCGAAGCCGTCGTAAAGGCAGGACAGATATGCGTGGTATAGTAATAGTCGCCGGGGCGCTCCTCCATCTTCGGCAGCTCGGGCCACCCGGGATAGCTGCCCGGCTGGGGGGGGGTTGGATCGGGTTCTGGATCAGGTTCTGGATCAGGTCCGGGATCGGGTCCGGGATCGGGTCCGGGGATTGCCTCCCCAGTTTCGAAGAGCGCTTCATCGCTCTCCATACGGACATTTCCCAGGTCGACAAAAGCCCGGATCGCATAAGTTGTCCGGGCCGCGAGGTTTTCCAGGCGGCACGACAGCACACCGTCGTCTTTTTCGACATCGGTCACCGTAACGGGCACACCGGCTCCGCCATCCTCGCTCATCTCATAAACAAAGCCCGCTTCGGAGGCCAGCAACACATCGCCTCCTACCAGTGTGAGGCATTGTACCGTAGCCGTAGTACCCTCCACCTCAACATTCAGCGGCAGAAACCAGTTATCGGGAGCAGGACGACCGTCGTTCTCCTTCTCCCCGCAGGTCGTGGTTATCAGTGCGACGGCAAACAGTGTTAAAAATCTTCTTATCATCATAACATTAAAGCCCCCAATCTGCGGGGTTGTAATTGTATTTGGGTGCGTTAGGCACGTTGGTGAAAAATTTGAATCCGGTAAACTCCTCCAGTTCCGCCACCGAGCGCATATCCTGACGCGAAGGCTTGTGGCCTTTCTCCATAGCATGGCTCATGACGAAACCCACGCACTGGAGCTCGTCGGCCGAGCACTCTATGACCGACTTACCTGAATTGCCTTTTCTGGTGCGCAGCAGTACATAATAGAACATCGTGGGCACGCCGGCCTGCACCGAGCCGAACTCCACCGTACGGGGCGAAGCCGTATGGCCGTAAGAGTCGGTCCACCTGTCGAAATGACACCCCGACACCATGTAAAGCGTATCCTTGCACCAGAGCCCGTCGATATAGTTTTCAAGGTTGTTCCACGCACCGCCGCCCGTGTTGAAGGTCGAGCCGTGCTGCGGGGCCATGTTGGTGTAGTAGGAGACCTGCTTGTTCATGCCGCTCGTACCCGAGCGCTCGCGGTTGCCAAGCAGATGGCCCTTGTTGTAGGGCGAAGCCACCGACTTGGAGGCAGGCTGGATGTTGGCCGGGATGACCGGATCGCGGCCATAGCTGCGGTTGCCGTTGCCGCCCACATAACAGTCGTGCAGCGGCGCCGCCACCCACACGGGGCAATGATGTTGGGCACTATAACATACCGTGAAATTGCGGGCTGCATGTCCGGCCACCTTAAAGTCGGGGCAGATGTGGTTGGCGTAGTAATAGTCGCTGTTCTCCACTTCGATGGGCAACTCGGGCCAACCGGCATAACGGGTCGTCGTCACCTCACCCGACTCGCTGCGCGTCATGAAAGAGGTCCAGGCACTGCGATAGCTCTGACCGTCGATCTCCAGACACAGCGCAAACGAATAGAGTGTCGAGGGGGTCAGTCCCTCCAACACGCCGTTCGCGGGGCTGGTCGTCGACACTGCATCGACAAACTGCTCGGCCCCTGAAGAGGCTTTATAGACAAAACGGGCTGTCGTCACCGGCTGCTCGCCGGTCCAGGTATAAGCACACGAAACCGAAGCACTGTTTTTGGTCACACCGGAAAACGAAGGGGTCGCAAACGCCGGCTCTATATCGCCACCTGGTCCGGGATCGGGCCCGACGGGTTCTCCCCCCCCCTTGCCGCCGCAGTAGATTTTTATCGAAGTCAGATAACTGGCACCCGAACCATTGAGTAACTTGAGATAGCGATAGTTACCTGCTGTCGTACAGTCGAAGACATAAGTGCCGTTCTCCTCGCTGGCTTCCTGACGATTGCTATCGGGACGAGGTGCATCGCCCAAATAAAGGCAGATATTCCTGTTCTTTTCGGTCGTGCGCGTCGCATAGACCAATTCGATACGGCGGATGATGCCCATATCGTCCTTGTTGGCGATCCATCCGGCACCCGACTTAAGCTGAATACCGTTGCCGAAGTCGCCGACACTCTCCATACTGAAATCATAACCGCCGAAGCGACACGTCGCAGCAGCGTAAGAGTTCTGGGGCCAGTCACCGGTGCCATCGAGCAGTATTTCGCGGACCTGGTCGTCGTCGCCATCACCGTCACCCGACGCTGCGGTCACAAACTCGACCTCGGGGCCCGTAATGCGCTCGTTCTGACTCATTTCGAGAAAAGCATAAACCCGATACGTATGCCCGGGCAGCAGCCCCGTCAAGCGGGCCGAAAGCAGATCGCCCGACACTTCGCAATCGGTCGTGACAAAAGAGTCCCCGGCCCCGCCGCTACCCGGAGTACAGACAAAACCCGACTCCAGAGCTTCCAACAGTGCCCCACCTCGCGGTGCCCGGCAACTGACCACAACTGCAGTACTCTTTATGCTGCTCACTTCAGGCTGTTCGAACCGAAACCCGGGAGCTGCGGATTCGGTCAAATCGTCGTTACAGGCACCCAGGGCAGCAATAGCCACCACCAAAAACAGAAACTTTTTCATCACCCTAAAAACGAATAAATCCCACAAAAAGTATTTTCGGTAAACTTTTCCTTCACCTCCTGCCGGCACTCCGCCGCCGCTACTCTCAATCGCGGATCCGCGAGTCCATCCAAATGGTTACGGGGCCGTCATTGACCAGTGCCACCTGCATATCGGCGCCGAACACCCCCATAGAAACCTCGCGCTCCAAAAGCCGCGCCACAGCCCCCGTAAAATACTCATAGAGAGGCCGCGATACGGCTTCGGGCGCCGCTCTGATATAAGAAGGGCGATTACCCTTGCGCGTCGAGGCCTGCAGCGTAAACTGACTGACGACGAGCACCTGGCCCCCGGCCTGCCTCACGTCCTGATTCATCACCCCCGCCTCGTCGTTGAAAATCCGAAGTCGCGCAATCTTACCCGCCAGATAATCGGCATCTTCGCCCGTATCGTTCGTCGCCACGCCGACCAGCACCAGCAATCCCCGACCGATGTGCGCGTGCACCTTCCCGTCGATCGAAACCGAAGCCTCCGCAACCCGTTGAATCAGAACACGCATGGCTCGATGTTTTCGAACGAAGCCCACAGATTATCCCCGGCCGGCACAGGGGCCGTCACAACAACGGGTTCTCTCCGTACGGGATGCCCGAACTCCACCCGGCGCGAGTGAAGCGATATGCCGCCCCCGGGCAGCGAACGCCGCGCCCCATATTTCAGATCGCCACGAATCGGACAGCCGATCTTCGCGAGCTGGGCGCGTATTTGGTGGTGACGCCCCGTCAGGAGCTCAACCTCGACGAGCGTATAACGGGTTCCGGCACCGATAACCCGATACCTCAACCGCGCCTCCTTGGCCTGAGGACGCGGAGCATCGAAAGCCCGGGAGCGATTGGTGCGGCCGTCCCGCAGAATATAATGACATAGTTCGCCGCTCTCGGTCTGGGGCCGGTTCTCCGTAAGCGCCCAGTAGACCTTACGGATGCGCCCCTCGCGAATCATCTCGTTGAGTCGCACAAGGGCTTTCGACGTCTTGGCGAAGAGCACTGCCCCGCTTACGGGGCGGTCGATACGGTGCACCACACCGAGGAACACATCACCGGGCTTGGCGTCCCGCACCTTGATATAAGCCTTGATCTGATCTTCGAGAGCGCTTTCACCCGAAGGGTCGGGCTGCACCAGGTCGCCGCAGCGCTTGTCGACGACGAGCAGATGGTTGTCTTCAAAAAGAATGTCGTCGGGCGAAAACATGGGGCTAAAGAATAAAGGTAAAGGGGAGCAGCAGAGTAGCCGAGGCAACCGCCGACGCCGTGCCGTTGCCGCTCATGATAACCCGCAAAGGGCAACCCTGGCGACGCTCAACGTCGACCAGCACCTGACGGCACTGTCCGCACGGATAGCACTCGCGCTCGGAAGGGTCCGACGCGATGGCCAGCGTCTCGATGGGATCGTCGGCATAATTGGCCTGGGCATAAAACAGCAACGATCGCTCGGCGCACAGCCCTGCGGGGAAAACCTCGCTCTCGATGTTACTGCCGCGCAGGATTTTACCACTCCGCAACCGGGCTGCAGCACCCACCCGGAACTTCGAATAGGGCGCAAAGGCATCGGCCGTGGCACGCTCGGCCTCAGCGACCAGCTGCCGGTCAGCTTCACAGAGCGCCGCGAGACTCTCGTAATGTTCGTAATCGAAACGATACTGCTTTTCCATAGTTCCTTGTGTTTTAAGGGTAACAAGGCAAGGTTAACAAAGATAATACAAATATCCCGATTCTGCCAAATATGCCCCAAAAATTTATCTTCCCGAAGTTTCGCTCATCCTCCCCTCAACGCCACTCCCAACCTTGCGGCTATCACTTTCGGGTCGAAACCCGCGGCGCAGTCGGCCAAAGGCCGATAAAAAAGAGGAGTCCCGCAGAACCCCTCTTTCTCTCGTCGCACAGCACACGCCGATCACTCCAGCACGAACTTCGTCTGAACGTTGTAGTGCAGCTTAATGGTCTTGAAATCGAGCGCTTCCTCCTCCTGGGCACCCTCCGCCATACCGGCTGCATCCATCAGCTTCATGCTGCGAACGGCCACGGCATTGTCGTAATAAGCCGGCATAACGTCGTTATTCGCATCCCAGATATAGAAACACTTGCCCGCCTTCTGACCTATGGCCCCGGCCAACGTCTCAGCGCCCTTGCGCGCATTGCGGATCGCTTCTATACGCACCTGCTCCTTCAGGGCTGCAAGCTGCGAGTGCGACACCCGCTGGATTGTCACGTCCGAAATACCCAGCTTGTCGAGCGCCTGCCAAACATTGGACACCTCAACCGCCGAATGGAGCAACAGCTGATATTTAGCCGTCGCCACGGAAGTATTTTTCTTGAAAAACTCGCTCGAAAGGTTGGCCACCTTGAGTTGCTTTTCGACATCGACGCCCAGTCTCCGGAGCGCGGCGATCATATCGCGCTGCTGGCTCTCGACCGAAATACGGCCTTTCGAATCGCGTTCGTTGATGACGATCGAAAGGTAAAATTCATCGGGCACAACCTCCTTTTCAGCACGGCCCGTCACCTGAATATAACTCGGATAAACCTCCTGCTCCTGAGCCGAAGCAACCAACACGGATGCCACAACAGCAACCGCCAACAAAACATACTTCTTCATAAATTTGCTTTTTATAGGTAACCTGCAAATAAAACGCCACGCCATCTCTTTTATTGTCTTTTTACAAGTTTCACCACGTTTTCCACATGATGCGTGTGGGGGAACATATCGACGGGCTGCACGGCCTCCACACGATAAGCCCCGTCGAGCAACGCCAGGTCGCGGGCCTGCGTGGCTGGATTGCAGCTCACGTAGACGATACGTTGGGGCGCGGCACGCAGAATGACGTCGATCACCGGTTCGTCGACTCCCGCGCGCGGCGGATCGAGAATCACCACGTCCGGCCGCCCGTTGGACTCGACGAAAGCGTCGTCGAGCACCTCTTTCATGTCGCCCGCATAGAAGACCGTGTTTCCGATGCCGTTGATCGCCGAGTTGATCTTCGCATCTCCGATCGCTTCGGGCACGTACTCGATCCCCACTACGCGGCGGCAATGGCGCGCGCAGAAATTGGCAATGGTGCCCGTGCCGGTGTAGAGGTCATAGAGCACGTCATCGGGTCCGAGGTCGGCGAACGTCCGCGCCACCTTATAGAGTTCGTAGGCCTGCGCCGAGTTGGTCTGGTAAAACGACTTGGGCCCAACCTTGAAACGCAGCCCCTCCATCTCCTCGAGGATGTGGTCCTTACCGCGGTAGCACACGGCATCGAGGTCGCCCGTCGAGTCGTTGAACTTGGTATTGACAACATAAAAGAGCGACACGATCCCGGGGAAGCGGGCCGCCAGGTGGTCGAGCAGCGCCTCGATTTTCGGCTGCTCTTCGGCGCCGAAAACGACGATGACCATGATCTCGCCCGTCGACGCAGTGCGCACAACCAGGTTGCGCATCAGCCCTTCATGCGTCCGGGCGTTGTGGAACGTGTAGCCGTGCTCGAGGCAGAAACGTTTGGTTTCCAGCCGAATGTCGTTCGACGGATCGGGCTGCAACCAACATTTGCGGATGTCCAGCACCTTGTCGAACATGCCCGGGATGTGGAACCCGACGGCAGGCTCCGCGGCTATGTCGCCCCCGGCGGCCACCTCCTCGTGCGTGAGCCACCGCCGGTCGGCGAAGGTAAACTCCAGCTTGTTGCGGTAGAATTGCGTCTGCTCCGACCCCAGACACGGGGCGACGTCGGGCAGTGCGATCTTGCCAATGCGCATGAGCTGGTCGCGCACCTGCCCGGTCTTAAAGCGCAGCTGCTCCTCGTAGGGCAAGTTCTGCCATTTGCAGCCTCCACAGACGCCGAAATGCTCACAGAACGGTTCAGAGCGCAGCGGCGACCGTTTCACGTAGCGGACCACGTAACCCTCCATGAAACGGCGGCGCTTCAGACGGATCTGCACGTCAACCACGTCGCCCGGAACGGTCATCGGAACAAAAACCACCTGCTCGTTCCAACGCCCCATCGCCTTGCCCTCGGCGGCAAGTGTCGTTATTTCAAGCCCTTCGATCAAAGGATAATTCGCTTTTTTTCGTGCCATTTATCTAAGTGAAAAGTGTTTTCGGGTCGAAGACTGCGGACGGCCCGGTCGGCTTTCAGTCGGGACTACTAATTCTCTTCCAACAGGTCGGGGCGTAGCTTCAGGGTTCGCTCGTAAGCCTGCTCGTCCTGCCAGCGGGCTATTTCAGCGAAGTTGCCCGACAGCAGCACATCGGGCACGCGCCAGCCGCGGAACTCAGCCGGACGCGTATAGACCGGCGGGGCCAGCAGGTTATCCTGAAACGAATCGGTCAGTGCCGAGGCTTCGTCTCCGATGGCCCCGGGGATGATCCGCACCACCGAATCGGCGATGATGCAGGCCGCCAGCTCGCCGCCCGTGAGCACGTAATCGCCGATGGATATTTCGCGCGTGATGAGGTGCTCGCGAATGCGGTGGTCAATGCCCTTGTAGTGGCCGCAGAGGATGATGATATTTTCGAGCGTCGAGAGGCGGTTGGCCTCGTGCTGGTCGTAGCGGCAACCGTCGGGCGAGGTGTAGATGATTTCGTCGTAGCGGCGTTCACTCTGGAGCTTCCCGACGAGTTCGAAGACCGGTTCGCACTTCATGACCATGCCCGCCTCGCCGCCGAAGGGGTAGTCGTCGGTGGTTTTGCGGCGGTCGTGGGCGTAATCGTGGAGGTTGTGGACGACGATTTCAACCAACCCCTTCTCCTGCGCACGCTTGAGGATGGATTCGTTCAGCGGCGAGGTCATGAGTTCGGGAACGGAGGAGATGATGTCTATACGCATTGCCTGGGTTTTATCGGGGTCGGAAAATGATATCTTTGCCGTTGTCACAGAGGGGATCGAGGGGCACCTCGTGGCCGCGGTCGAGGATGAAGGCGTCGTAGTTCATGGCGGTGAAAAAGCCGATGATCTTCCGGCGGTTATCGCCGCCGGTTTCGATCAACACGCGGGGCCGGAAGCGCTCCAGCAAGGGCTGCATTTCGCGCATGACGATCCATTCATAGCCTTCGATGTCGCATTTGATGAAGTCGAGACGGGGGAGCCCGGCAAAAAGCTCGCTGCCGCGGCGCATTTCGGCCGTGAAATTCGTCTGGACAACTTTCCCCGTGTCGTTGATGAAGTTCTGGCCTGTGCCTAAGTAGCCCGTCGTACGGGCCGAGTCGTTACCCATGCGGACGGGTTTGCGCTGCGTACCCAGAGCAAAGGGGATGATTTCAACGTTTCCACAGCAGCGAACGTTGTAACTCAGTACTTTGCGAATGGGTGCCACGGGTTCCACAGCGTAAACCTTACCGTCGGTCCCGGCCAGCTGCGAGAGCGGTCGGGTGTAGTAGCCCAAGTTAGCGCCAAGATCCAGACACACGTCGCCCGGGTCGACTAACTGCGGCAGGTAGCAGACATATTCCGTCGCCGGGGCATAGCGGCCGAGGCCGAACCGGCGAAAGAGAAAAAAAAGAGTGCTGACCGTACGAAGGTAGCCTTCGAGCGGCAGCAACCGGTAGAGGATTTTGTGCAGCAGTCGGAACACGTCAGCCCTTGTAGTTTACTTCGTTGTTGAGGACCTCGACAATAAAAGGGTTGTAGAGCGCCTCGTGGCCGAGCGTTGTTTCGGGACCGTGCCCCGGGCAGACCTTTACTTCGTCGCCCAATGGCAGCAGGCGGTCGAGGATCGAGCGCATGATCCACGAATAATCGCCGCCCGGGAGGTCAGTGCGGCCTATCGATTCGCGGAAAAGGGTGTCGCCCGTGAAGAGGACGCCGGCCGAAGGTTCATAGAGCGCCACATGTCCGGGCGTATGGCCCGGTGTGGGGATCACCTCCAAAAGCGTGTTGCCGAAGCGGATTTCGGTCGTTGTGTCAAGGTCCGCGTCGATCGTCGGGGGTATGGCGCCAACCTTCACGCCGAAGAT
Organism: uncultured Alistipes sp.; assembly: GCA_910586375.1. Classification (GTDB taxonomy): domain Bacteria; phylum Bacteroidota; class Bacteroidia; order Bacteroidales; family Rikenellaceae; genus Alistipes. The sequence continues at coordinate 62,388 of CAJUIE010000001.1, forward strand.
CGAACCGCTCGTTTGGGCGTTTTCCAGCAGGAAGCGGTCCTTGCCCGAGAGGGCGAACGGAATGCCATAACGCTGCTGAAGATGGCTGACGCCCAACACATGGTCGAAGTGACCGTGTGTGTTGACGGCCATAACGGGACGCAGACCGTGGCGGGCGATGAAGTCGTCAAGAGCGGCGTTTTCGCGTTCGTCGCAGCTGCCGGCGTCGACAATTATAGCCTCGGAGGTCTCGTCCCAGACGATGTAGGTATTCTCCCCGATGGGATTGAACGTGAGCGAAGCGGTCTTCATAACAATGATTCTTTTGGTGCAAAGATAACGCTTTTCGACGGATTATACTTATATTTACAGCTGCAAAACAGAATGTTTATGATGCGACTGCTGTTTCTGATTTTTGTGGCCACAGTCGTGGCTGGAGGCTTGCGGGCCCAGCCGGCAGGGTACCGCTTCGAGCGGAGTATAGCTTATCGCCCGGCGGAGGGCGACGCTCAGATCGACACGATGTGCCGGCTGGACATCTGCTGTCCGACTGCCAGGAAGGGTTTTGCCACCGTCGTCTGGTTTCATGGCGGAGGGCTCGAAGGAGGAGAGCGCGAAATACCCGCGGCGCTGTGCGACAAGGGATTCGCGGTCGTGGGCGTCGGCTATCGCCTGGTGCCTCAGGTGGAAGTAGCCGACTGCATCGACGATGCGGCCGCCGCCGTGGCCTGGGTAGTGAGGCATATCGCCTCTTATGGCGGCGACCCGCGCAAGATTTTCGTGGCGGGCCACTCGGCGGGTGGTTATCTGACGACGATGGTGGGCATGGACAAACGCTGGCTGGCGCCTTATGGCATCGATCCCGACACGACTTTCGTGGCGTTGATTCCTTATAGCGGTCAGGCGATTACCCACTTCGCACGTCGGCGCGAGATGGGCAAGGCCGAAACCGAGCCGTGGGCCGACGATATGGCGCCGCTCTCCCATGTACGGCCCGATTGCCCGCCTCTGCTGCTCCTCTCGGGAGACCGGGAGCAGGAGATGCTGGGCCGTTACGAGGAGAACGCTTATTTTTGGCGAATGTTGCGCGTGGCGGGGCACCCCGATGCACGGCTCTGCGAGTTCGACGGATATAACCACGGCAATATGCCTCAGGCCGGGCATCCCGTGGCGGTGCGCTATATCCGCGAAAAATTGGCGGAGCAATAACATAGCGAAGATTTTTAAGGTGGCCTGCTCCGACGGGGACCTGAATAATTATGAAATTCGAATTGTCATGAAATATTTCCTTCTTGCCGGCGAGCCGTCGGGCGATCTGCACGGCGCCAACCTGATCGAAGGGCTGAAGAAAGCCGACCCCGAAGCCGAGTTCTGCTTCTGGGGCGGCGACCGGATGGCCGCGGCGGGCGGCCGCGAAAACCTGCGGAAGCACTATCGCGAAACCTCGTTCTTCGGCATCGTGCAGGTGCTGCGCAACCTCCGCACGATCAAGCGCCAGATGCGCGAATGCCAGGCCGACATTGCGGCGTTTGCTCCCGACGTGTTGATTCTCGTCGACTATCCCGGTTTCAACATGAAGATGGCCCGCTGGGCCAAGGAGCACGGCATCCGCACGTTCTATTATATAGCCCCCAAGGTGTGGGCCTGGCGCGAGTGGAGGATCAAGGCCATCCGCAGGTATGTCGACCGGCTGTTCATCATCTTTCCGTTCGAACGCGAGTATTTCCGCCGCAAGGGCATCGAGCCGATTTTCGGGGGCAACCCCCTGGTCGATGCCCTCGAAGCACGCCGCGCAACGCTCCCCACGCCCGAGGAGTTCCGCCGCAAACACAGGTTAGACGAGCGGCCTATCGTGGCGCTGGTAGCCGGAAGCCGCCGGGGCGAAATCCGCGACAACCTGCCACTCATGACACGGCTGGCCGAACGTTTCCCCGGACATCAGTTCGTCGTCACGGGAGTACCGTGGCTCGAACGATCGCTCTACGACCGCTACATGGCCGGCAGCGACCTCCGCTACGTTTGCGACGAGACCTACGAAACGCTCCATGTGGCCGAGGCGGCGGTGGTAACCTCCGGCACGGCGACACTCGAAACAGCCCTCTTAGGTATTCCCGAAGTAGTGGTCTACCGCACACTGTGGTTTCAGGTGAAGTTGCAGCCCTACGTGCTGAAGTGCCCATGGGTGTCGCTCGTGAACCTCAACCTCGGGCGCGAAGCTGTCACCGAAATCATCCAGTCGGACCTCTCCGTCGACCGGGCCGAACGCGAACTGCGGGCTATCGTGGCCGGCGGTGCGAAACGCGACCGGATGTTGGCCGATTTCGAGGAGCTACGCGCCGTCATCGGCGGCCCGGGTGCCAGCGAACGCTTCGCCCGGCGGATGGTGGAGGAACTGGATGATAAGCAATAAAAAAACGATGACCGAATCCTTTGTCGTGGCGGAAACGACGATCGCCGTGGTGCGGATGGTGGTTCTGTTTGCCGGAGTCATTGCCATCGCGGCACGTGTGGAAATGTTCAATCATAATAAGTGACCGATGAAAATCATCTGCATAGGTCGCAATTACCGGGCGCATGCCGGGGAGCTGCACCGGGATACGGGGCTGGCGGCGGATACGACCGAACCGATTTGGTTTCTGAAGCCCGACACGGCGATGCTGCGCAACAACGACCCATTCTACATCCCGGCATTTTCGCGGGAGGTACATTATGAATGCGAATTGGTAGTGAAGGTCAACCGCGTGGGCCGGGCCATCGAGGAGCGTTTCGCCCATCGCTATTACGACGAGGTGGGCGTCGGTATCGACTTCACGGCTCGCGACCTCCAACGCCGGGCCATTGCCGGGGGGCTGCCGTGGGAGGCTGCCAAAGCATTCGACTACTCGGCGGCGATTCCGCCCCATTTCGTCCCGCTGGCCGAGGTGGGCGGCGACGTGCAGAACCTCCGTTTCGCCCTCTCCGTCAACGGCGAAGTGCGCCAAAAAGGAGATACGGCCGACATGCTTTTCAGTGTAGACCACATCATCGCAGCGGTTTCACAGTATATCACTCTGCGCATGGGCGACCTTATCTACACCGGAACTCCCGCGGGTGTGGGACCTGTAGCTCCCGGTGATTGCCTGCGCGCCACGCTCGAAGGACGCGAATTGTTGAATTTCGACATAAGATAATCGGGCCTCCTCAGAGGGAGACTTCGGTCCGCCAGCCTGATGGCTGACTTTATTGCGACGACCGCCGATCGCCGATCGTCCGGGCCGCAGCCACCCCGGGCGGAGGCTCGACACGCTGTGTCCCGCTCCGCTGGCTACGGCCCGAATGAGTAAATATTCACTTTGTTACTTTGTAAAAATGTTGCTTCACGAAAAACTCCGGCCCTACCGTCTGCTGCTGGCGTCGCAGTCACCGCGACGACGTCAGCTGCTGAAAGAGTGCGGCCTTCCCTACGCACTGGCTCCTCAATACGATTGCAAAGAGGTCTATCCCGACCGCCTGGCCCCCGAAGAGGTCCCGGCCTACCTCTCACAGCTCAAAAGCAGCGCCTACCCCGCGCCGCTGGGCCCCGGTGACATCCTGATGACCGCAGACACCGTAGTCATACTCGACGGTCGTGTATTGGGCAAGCCCAGCGACCGCAACGACGCCTTCGCCATGCTGCGCCGGCTGTCGGGGCACTGCCATACGGTGGTCTCGGGCGTGACGTTCCGCACGGCTACGCGCCGCCACACCTTCTCGGCCAGCTCCAACGTGTGGTTCCGCGTACTCAGCGACGAAGAGATCAACTACTACCTCGACAACCACCGTCCCTACGATAAAGCCGGCAGCTACGGCATCCAGGAGTGGATTGGCTACGCGGCTATCGAGCGCATCGACGGCTCGTTCTTCAACGTCATGGGTCTGCCGATCCAACGTGTATATACCGAACTCGAAAAATTCATCGATCTATGAAGCGCACCTTACTGACCCTCTTTTCGCTGCTGCTCCTCTGTCCGGCCCGGGCAGACGAGGGCATGTGGCTTCCGAGCCTCATCTCGCACCGCATCCACGACATGCGCGCCAAGGGCTTCCGCCTCACCGCCGAGGATATTTATTCGATCAACAAAGCCTCGATGAAAGATGCCGTGGTGCTCTTCGGTGGCGGCTGCACAGGAGAGCTGGTCTCGCCCGAGGGGTTGCTGCTGACCAATCACCACTGCGGATACGGCGCCATACAGCGCCACTCGTCAGTCGAAAATGACTACCTCACCCACGGATTCTGGGCCCGTACGCGCAGCGAGGAGCTGCCCAACGAGGGCCTCAACGTCAAGTTTCTGGTCCGCATGGAGGATGTCACCAACCGCATAGCGGCCGGCGAAACGGCCGAAGAACTCATCTGCAAAGCCGAAGCCGAGGGTAAAGGCTACAAGGCCGTCGTCGAACAAATGTATTACGGCAACCAGCAGTTTCTGTTCCTCTACGAGCAGTTCGACGACGTGCGCTTAGTAGCCGCACCGCCTTCGTCGATCGGCAAATTCGGTGGCGACACGGACAACTGGATCTGGCCCCGCCACACGGGTGATTTCTCGGTCTTCCGCATCTACGCCGGTCCGGACAACAAGCCTGCGGCCTACTCACGCGACAATGTACCCTACCGTCCGAAAAAACACTTCACGATCTCGACAAAAGGGGTTCAGGAGGGCGATTTCACGATGATCTACGGCTTCCCGGGCAATACCCAGCAATACCTCCTCTCCGACGCCGTGAAGTATATCGCCGAGGTGTCTGATCCTATGAAGATCGCCATCCGCACCGGCCGGCTCGACATCATTGCCCGGGCACAGGCAAGCGACCCGGCATTGCGTATCCACTACGCAGCCAGGCATGCCGCGATAGCCAATGCCTGGAAAAAGTGGCAGGGCGAAGTGTTGGGGCTGAAGCGCCTGAACACCTGCGAAAAGAAAGCGGCGGCCGAGAAACATTTTGCCCAAGCAACAGGCGACAGCGAAGTGATAGCCCTGCTGCGGGAGGAGATCAAGCGCACACTACCCTATTATTATACGCGCGAGCTGCTGGGCGAAACTCTTCTCACCTTGGGCTACGCCTACACGGAAGAAGAAAAAGCCGACCCGCTTTTCGCTAAACGCGAAGCGGTCGAAAGAGCCCTCTACCGCCTGGCATTCAGCGAATATGCCTCCCGCAACACCCATCTGGAGCCAATCGGGCAATTTCAGGCAGGCGTCGAACAGTACGGCTCCCCGGAAGCCTATGCGGATCACATCTTCGTACTGGCCGTAAACGATCCGCAGAACGAGGAACTCAAAGCCCTGAAAGCGGCGATCGCTGCTCTCCACACCCGAATCCTCGAAGAATTGGGTACCAAGACCCTGCGCAACTTCAACAGCGCCCGCATGAACGAACTCTACGCCCGCTATGTCGAGGGGCTGCGCCGTCTGGCCGCTCGCGAGGGCCGCGAGGGCGAGATGTTTCCCGATGCCAACCTCACGCTGCGCGTGGCTTACGGCTCTGTCGCTGGCTACGAGTACGCCGACGGCGAGTACCACAAGCCCCTGACGACCCTCGACGGCATCATCGCCAAGGACGACCCCGCCGTTTACGACTACGACATCCCGCAGTCGCTGCGCGAGCTCCACGCCTCGAAGGACTACGGCCGGTGGGGTATCGAAATCGACGGCCACCGCACAGTGCCGGTCTGCTTCCTGGCGACCAACCACACCACGGGCGGCAACTCCGGTTCGCCGATCCTCAATGCCCACGGCGAACTGGTGGGCATCAACTTCGACCGCACGTGGCGCTCGACGATGAGCGACATCGAGTTCGACCCTACAATCTGCCGCAACATCGCCGTCGACATCCGCTACGTACTGCTGGTCATCGACCGCATAGGCAACGCCGGTTATCTGATCGACGAAATGACGCTCCGCTGAGCAGCCGCGAGGCAACCCGACCGTTTCTTGCCGAAAAATTTGGCAGTTTGAAATTTATGAACTATATTTGCACTCCCGAATGATACACAGGGAGTGTCGCCCAGGTGGTGAAATTGGTAGACACGCTACTTTGAGGGGGTAGTGAACGTTTAGTTCGTGCAAGTTCGAGTCTTGTCCTGGGCACTGAAAGCCGCGTCTGACGAAAGTCGGGCGCGGTTTTTTCGTATTCTGCCGGCACGGTTCGCCGCACTCCTCCCAAAGAAGTCCTCTCTCTCCGCACGGGCAAATCATCCCCACAAAACAAATGCGCTCTAAGGAAACACAACGCCCCGCCTTGCAAAAGGCGGGGCGTCTATTCTCCGTTTTATCTCGGATCACTTGCGGCGGAACAGCCCGGTGATGTCCTCCATCTGCCCGTCGGAAGCGATGCGGTAGAGACGCTGGTTGGTTGTAGGCGACGAGAGAGGGCCCCGCGCCTCGTCCCAGGGTCCCAACTTAACGTAATCGAAAGCCCGGGGATCGAGCCCTGCCGGCAGCTCGGGCCGTCCGGAGTACCACCCGGTCTTAAGCGAAGGTCTGAACTCGCGCACAACGCCTGCCAGACGCGCGATTTCCAGAGGTGCCGCGTCTCCGCCCATGAAGCAGACGCACGTAATGGAACGTCCATAACGCTCGAGCAGGGCCCGCAGCGTATCGTCGTCGAGCACATCGCCCCGGTCGGCGATCAGGTGAGGGCTATGGCATCCGGGGCACCGGTTAGGACACCCCGTAATGTTGACAGCCAACGTGGTTTCGCCGGGAACCTCGGCGAAAACCACGTCGAAATTGTGATAACGGACCATCGTCTACTTCTTCTGCTCCGCGTAGTAGAACCGACGGGCGGCCTCCTTCTGGCGGGCAGCCGAGAAGTTGGAGACACGCTTCATATAACCGATCACACGGGTAAGGTAGTCGATGTCGTCGCTATGGCACTCAGGGCACTCCTTGAGGTAGCGCTTGTCGATGTGACCACACTTGTTGCAGACCGTATTGGGAATATTGAAAGTGAAGTAGTTACACCCCTCATCCGCCGCCACACGCAGCAGATGGCGATACTGTTCCTGCGAAAGGTGATCTTCAAGATTCATGTGCAGCGCCGACCCGCCCGTAAGGTGATCGATGTATTTGCGACCGTGAAGGCGGAACTTGTCAAGCACATTGAGCGATTCGTCCTCCACAACATAAAAATAAGAGTTATAACAGTCACGCGGCACAACATAGCCGTCTTCGCGGTCCCACTTGGCGTGCTTCACACCGACATTCTCGGCCGGGATCATTTCGCAGTTGAACATCAGCTCCTTCGTGCGGAACTTCTTGTTATATCGTTCAATAAGCCCCAGCACACCCTGCACGAAGTCAACATATCCAGCATTGTCGTTGATGGGAATGCCGAGGAACTCGGCAGCCTCGACCAGACCGTTGACACCGATGGTCAGGTACTGGCGTGAGAGGTTGATATACCCGGCGTCGAACAACGGCAGCATACCCTTGGCCTGAAGATTCTTGAGGTTTTCGTTATAAGCCGTCTGCACCTTGTGGACCAAATCCACGATCTCCTCCAGGAAGGTGAGGTAGTGCATGTTGTTCCTGGCAGCATACTGGATGCAGCGGTTGAGGTTGATCGTCAGCACGCTCTTCGAGCCCGTCGACACACCGCCAGCGCCCAGCGTATAGCTGAAGCCGTTATCCTGAATCTCGTTCCGCAAGCGGCAGCACGACGACAGCGAATCGGCGTTGTCGCTGATATAGGTGAAGAACGAGTGTCCCTCAGAATACATCTTAGCCGTGAAGTCGCCCCACTCCTTATCCATGACATCGCCGTCCTTAGTCAGCAAAGCCATAGTCTCCACAGGGAACGTCAGTACGGTTTTGGTACGCTCGCGGTTGAACCACGTCATGAAGCGCTTCTGCAACCACGAGAGCGACTCCCAATGGGGCTTCGATCCGTCGGGGAACAGGAACTCCCCGAAGAGCGATTCGAAATAGTAGCGGTCGTAATAAGCAACGTTCCAGAATACAGCCTGGAAGTTACGTGCACCCGTGGGCTGGTTGATCGAATAAACGATCTGCTCGAAGCAGTCGGTAATGATCTTGTCCAGCGTGCGGTGCTTCTTCGAAAGGTCGACTACCTCGTCGGCATGGAGGTAGTAATCCTCGCCGTACTCCTGCTCGATGAAGTAGTTCATATACATAAGGAACTCCGGCGTGGCACACGCCCCCGAGAGCATCGACGAGACAATGAAAACCATGTTGACAAAACCCCCGCAGAACGACTTGAGATTCGTGGGCCGCGAGGAGTTGCCGCCGATGGCCAGCGTACCGTTCAACAGCCACGGATACATCGTGATCGAGGCGCAGTAGTTGGCCATCGAAGTCTCGTCGTTCTTATAAATAAAATGGTTCTTCAAAAGGTACAGATACTTATCCGACAACTCCTTGCCGTACATCTCCTTGATGCGGTCGGTCAGCAGACGACGGTTCAGACGGATGAAGTTCTGCTTGGGAAGCTCGCCGATCAGGGTAGCGATGTTCTTATTCTCGACGTTGGCGTTGGCATCATACTTCGAGCCCGTAGCGGGGTTGGAGGCATCGCAGTAGTTGGTCAGAAAATCAAGTTTTTCGCGGTCGTCACGGTCTTCGCTATGTTTCTGACGATAAAGAATATAGCTCTTCGCCACGACGAAATAACGCTCTGCCATGAGCGCTACCTCGACCTGGTTCTGAATCTCCTCAACCGACATGCCGTCGGAGACATGCACGCGGCTCAGGACCGACGTAAGGTCATCGTCGGTAGCATAACCGCCCACCGAAAGAAATGCCTTGCTTACCGCGCGCTTGATTTTCTCCACGGAGAAAGGCTCGCGCTTGCCATCGCGCTTGACGATGTAAAGTTCCGAAATACCCATTTTATTTATCGTGTTTTAGTTGCTTCGCTGCGGAGTGAAAAAAACCGGCACCGCGGGATACTCTCCCCGACACCGACGCTTCGTCCAATGCTCCGGGCCAACCACTCATGGCCGGGAGCTTTACGCAGAGCAAATGTAGAGATAGTCGGCGGAATAGGCAAGTGCCGGCCGGAGGTTTTAATAAACAAATTATAAACAAATCCGAAAACGGCATTCTGTACCAGAGCGTTCGGAAAAAAGAGACCCGACGCCAGCTTTTTCACGGAGGAAGACAGCAGTCCCGCCGACTCAATCCACG
>CAJUIE010000002.1 GCA_910586375.1 uncultured Alistipes sp.
AGATGGAAATTTCCAACACGTCGCACCCGTTCTACACGGGCAAGATGAAGTTGGTTGACACCGCCGGTCGCGTCGATAAGTTTATGAGCCGCTACGCAAAGCGCTACGATAAAAAGAACGCAAAGTAATCTTCGCGATTCGAAAGGGGTGGGCCGTACGAAAGTGCGGCCCTTTTTTCGTTGGGAAACCGGGAGAGAGAGAGGGGGGGGGCTTCAGACTGATATCGGTCCAATTTTTCATTTTCTATTGTGTATCCCCCCCCTCTCTTATTCCTGCACGCAGCGAACGGGGAAACCGGTCGCACGGCTGTAGTTGCCATCCTCGGGATTCACGAGGGAACTGACGAAGCCTAAGTATGACCCGAACACGCCCGATGCCGAGAAAGGCGAACTGCTCCAGGCGTAACCGACCATGCCTACATCGCCCAGGCCGCCGGAATCGCCGAGGCGGGAACCCGAAGTGGGGGGGGGCAACCGGGGTTTGGGAGAGTAAAAGCTATTCGGATTTCCGATACTCCTCTTTAAGACAGTCGATTGTGCGACCGCCGATGCCAAAGTTGGACTCGGGCAACTCTTTGATCGTGACCATGAAGAACTGGCGGGGTATACCGGTTGTTTCGGCGGCAGTAGCGGTGATACGTTCGATAAGTTCGCGCTTCTGCATGTCGTCGAGCGGGCCGCTTTCAATAGAAATATAAGGCATAAAACGATGATTGAATAGGTAAAGGTAAGGATTTTTGAACAACATAGGGCAATAATCCTTATCTTTGTAAAAAGAAAAAGTTTTAATTTTCAAGGGATGAAAAAGTATCTTGTCGTCGTTGCAGCGGCGCTTTGCGCGTCGACGTCGTGCATCCGCAAGCAGGTGGTTCTCGATATGGCCGATCAGCGCGACTCGTTAACCCATATCGTGAACAGCAAGGATTCGTTGATCGGTGCAGTTTTCGAGCAGATCAACGCCATAGCCGAGAGTCTGGCCCAGATTAAAAAACGCGAAAACATGATTGCTGTTCCGACCGACTCGGAGGGCTCGGCCCGCCTCTTCCGGCAGATCGACGGCGACATTGCGGCCATCGACCGGCTCCTGCAGGAGAACAGGTCGAAGATTGCGTCGTTACAGGATGCCGCGGTAAAACTGCGGAAAGCCAATCTGAAAGTCGACGGTCTGGAAAAAATGGTGCGCACTCTTCAGGAGCAGGTGGCAGAGAAGAGCGTCGAAATGGAGCGATTGCGCAAGCAGCTGACCGACCGGGAGCATCAAATCGCAGCACTCGAAGCGCAGGTCATAGGGCAACAGACCGAAATGGAGACACTGAACGATGAAAATACCGATCTGGAGCATCGTCTCCATGCGGTTTACTACATCGTCGGCTCCGAAAGAGAGTTGCGCGATGCACAGATCATCGACAAGGAGGGTTTCATCGGTCGCACGTTGACCGTCGGAAGGAGCGGAGCCATCGACAGCTTCACCCATGCAGACGCCCGGTTACTCTCGGAAATTCCCGTAGGACACAAGCGCGCAACGATGGTCTCAGCTCATCCCGAAGGCTCCTATCAATGGGTGATCGACAGCGATAAGGTTGTTGACAAACTGGTTATCACGGATCCGACGCGCTTCTGGGAATCCTCCAGGATGCTGATCGTGAGCTACAAGTAACAACCAATGGATTTCTCGCACCGGTCTCAGTTCCGCGAACCGCTTTCCACGAAGGGCTGTGCGGAGGAGTGTCGGGACTGTTCCACGTTCCCGGCACCTTTCCGACGGGTTGGCGAGGCGGCTCATTGCTACTTCTCTCCGTTACAACTGAGAGCCGGCGAGGAAATCGACTTTTCCGCCGATCAGATAGTGCGCTTCGTTTTCGTCCTTTCGGGCGAGTTGTCTCTCAGACATGAAGCGAGCAGAGTAGACGTTGGAACGTTGCAATGTCTCTGCGTGGGGCCCGGCAGGCACTTTGTCGCCTTTGCACAGCACGATACACAGGCTGTAGTGCTGACACTCGTCCAGCATATCGGGTTCTGCGAGCAGGATATTTTCGGCGACACAATGCCCCCTGACACAGAACGATTCACCGAGGCCGTGCCGGTGCTGCCGATACACCAAAACCTCCAACGGTTACTCTCTGACCTTTTCGCCATACGCGAGCTGAACAACTGCATCCGCTATCACAGGATGAAGGCGGCAGAGATGTTTATGATGATCCGGGTGCTTTATTCCACAACAGAGCAGGCGCGCTTTTTCCGGGCAATCGTTCACCCAGACAACGATTTCCAGGTCTTTGTCCGCAATAACTACGAACGGGCTCGGGGTGTAGGAGAACTGGCCGCATTGGCAGGAATGAGTCTTTCGGTCTTCAAACGGCACTTCACCGAACAATTCCACGACAGCGTGTACCACTGGATGATGCAGCAAAAGGCGCTGCGCATCCTTGCCGACATCCGCGACGGCGAGCGAAGCACCAGGGCTCTGATGAACAAATACGGCTTCCGGCATTACACCCAGTTCAGCCGTTTCTGCAAAAACTGCCTGCAGGCGACACCTGCACAGCTGATCGCTGCGGCCGGCCAAAGGCTGCAAGTGAACAAAAAATCAGAGGCTCCGCGATAATGTTTTCAAAACCCATGCAGCTTTACTCCGTCTGCGGGGTTTTCAGGCCGGAGCTTTTTTTCAGGCTTCACCCATCTTGGGGCCTGCTTCGGGCGGCAGCTGGGGTGAAGGGATTTCGATTTTACCCACGTTACTTTCATAGCGGACGATGTTCTCCTGAAGCGAGCGCAGCAGCCGTTTGGCATGTTCGGGCGTGAGGATAATGCGACTCTTCACGCGGGCTTTCTGTACGCCGGGGAGTACCGTGGCGAAATCGAGGATAAACTCCGACGTGGAGTGGGATATGATGGCCAGGTTGGAGTAGAGCCCCTGCGCTACCTCCTCGCCCAGTTCGACATCGAGGCCGAATTGTTTCATCTCTGCCATAAACGGAAAGAATATTGATAGTACAAAAGTAGTTACTTTTGTCTTCCGATATGCCAGCCGACACCCAAAGTTTTCGATATTTTATCAACACAATCGAAGCTTACAAAACATCGAAACGCTTTTTTCGCTCTTCATGATGCGTATATCGGGGCTTTTTCGTACCTTTGGCTGCGCCTTAGATACTCCCGCTCGGCAAAAGCAGGTAAACTTGCCTTTGCTCTCGCTTAATCGTACCTTTGACTGCGCCTTAGAGACTCTTTTTTGATCCGGACATGACCTTCGATATTCTGCATCTGCTTTTTCGCGGCCTCTGCGTCGGCATCGCAGCTTCGATCACCGTCGGCCCTGTAGCAGTGCTCTGCATCCAGCGCACACTCTCCAAGAATCGACGTTCGGGCATCGTCTCCGGCATCGGCGTGGCCTGCGCCGACACGTTCATGGCTATGGCAGCGTTTTTCTTCTACTCGATGCTCCAGAGCCAGATCGAGCAGTACAACACACTGCTGCGGATCGTCGGAGGGATTTTCGTGGTGATTGTCGGCGTTTACATCTTCGCACAGAACCCCGTGCCGCAGATCCGCCGTAACCGGGCCGGGAAAAGCTCTCTGTGGCAGGATTTCGCCTCGATCTTCGGACTCACGATCGCCAACTTCATCATGGTTATTCCCTATATTCTGGCTTTTTTCGCCGTGTTCGACATTTCGTCGGGCGACATCATGGGCGGGGGATTTGGCGGTTTCGTGCGAGCGGCTGTCGTCATCGCCGGATTTTTCGGCGGAGCCGTGGCCTGGTGGACATTCCTCGCTTTTTTCATCAATTTGTTCCGGCGGCGCTTCCGTCCACGGCACATGCTGACAATCAATCATATAGCCGGTTTTTTCATCGGCATACTGGGCGTTTACACCATCTTATCTACCTTTTTTGACATCTTTCCCAATGTCGGACACTGAAAACCGCATCGTCATCGCCATCGACGGCTTCTCGTCGTGCGGCAAAAGCACCTTTGCCAAGGCTATTGCCGCACGGCTGGGTTATATCTTCATCGATACAGGCGCCATGTATCGTGCCGTGACACTTTATGCCCTGGAACAGGGTGCTATCCGTTCGGGCATCGTTGACGAAGAGGCCGTCGTTGCCCTGCTGGATGATATGGACATCACCTTTCGCTTCAATCCACAGCGGGGGGCCAGCGATATTTACGTCGACGGCAACCTGGTAGAGGGAAAGATACGGACTATCGAGGTATCGAACTGCGTCAGCCAGGTTTCGGCCATTCCCGCTGTCAGGCAGAAGCTCGTAGCCATGCAGCAGGAAATGGGTCGCCACCGGGGAGTGGTAATGGACGGTCGTGACATAGGTACGGTAGTCTTTCCCGATGCCGAACTGAAGCTCTTTATGACAGCCGACCCGGCTGTACGGGCCCAACGTCGCTATGATGAACTCTCAGCCAAAGGGCAGCAGGTTACGCTCAGCGACATCGAGCGCAACGTCCGCGAACGCGACCAGGCCGACATGACTCGTGCCGTGTCACCACTGCGCAAAGCGGAGGATGCCATAGAACTGGATAACAGCCACATGACCATCGACGAACAGATGAAGTGGTTCATGGAACGCCTGGCCGATGTATATCGAAATCGACGATAAATCGGGGTTCTGCTTCGGCGTGGTCCGGGCAATCGGCGAGGCTGAGAAGGCGCTCGCCGGGAGTGGCACGGTCTATTCACTGGGCGACATCGTGCACAACCGCATCGAGGTACAACGGCTCGAACAGCAGGGGTTGCAAACCGTGACACACGCCGATATGGAACAGCTGGCGGGCTGCCGGCTTTTTATTCGGGCGCATGGCGAACCTCCAGCCACCTATGCCGCTGCCCGGCGGTTGGGAATCGGGGTTATCGACGCCACATGCCCCGTCGTAGCGCGTTTGCAGGAACGCGTAAAGCGGGCCCACGAAGCAATGCGTCCCATAGGCGGACAAGTCGTCATCCTCGGCAAACGGGGCCATGCCGAGGTGGTAGGGCTCACGGGTCAGGTCGACGATCCTACGGTGGTCGTAGAAAGCGAGGCCGACCTTGCGCAGATCGACTTCACCCGACCGGTCTACTTCCTCTCCCAGACCACCCAGAGCATCGCGCTATTTCAGCGGTTGGGCGACGTAATCCTGCACCGGGCAACCGACCCTGCCGCCGTACGCATCGACGATACGATCTGCCGTCAGGTCTCGGGCCGCGAGGAGCATCTGGCGCAGTTCGCCGGGCGGTTCGATGTCGTGATCTTTGTCTGCGGCCGCAAGTCGTCCAACGGCAAAGTTCTCTTCGAGGTATGCCGCCACGCCAACCCTTGCACTTATACGGTCGAGGAGCCCGCAGAGCTGCGGCCCGAGTGGTTCGGGGAAGCAACTTCGGTGGGTATCTGTGGCGCTACGTCGACACCCAAATGGCTGATGCAACAAGTGGCCGAGGCCGTCGGGGGCCTTAGTGAAAGGTGAAACGCGGGCCAAAGGCCGGGTGTTAGAAAGTATACAAATTCTTCGGCACTACGTGCTTCAGAATGACAACCAGTCTTTAGACTGTTCGGGACATAGCCCCCGGCTACGGAGGCTCGAAAACTCGCCACCGCTGGCTACGACTCGCTTTTAGATTCTTCGGCGACCGAAGGGAAGGGCACGCCGAAGGCGCGAGACGAAAGCCCGAAAAACAAAAACAGCTATGAATAAACCGATGAAAACCTACCTCGTCCGTTCGCTCAAATATTTCGTCGCCCTGTGCATCATCTGCGCCCTCATCATGGCCTTGATGCTCCTTACGGGCACCTCGGCCCTTTCGCTTCAGGAGACACTCTATGTGATGTTCCGCACCGACCGTTTTGCCTCTCTGGCCGTTGCTGTTGTCGTGCTCTCGGCGCTTTATCCACGATTCGGATTCTCCGTGCGCCGGATCGAGGGCAACATCGTCGAAAACCGCACGCAGATCATCAATGCATTCAAGTCGGCAGGATTTTCGCTGCACAGCAATGTCGAGGAAACGATGATCTTCCGCGCCGAGAGACTCCCGCACCGGCTGCTGCTCCTCTTCGAGGACGAAATCCACGTTTCGCAATCCGGACAGTGGATCGTTCTGGAAGGTATCCGCCGGGGTGTGGCACGCGTCGAATATCGCCTCGATTCATACTTACGAATGACACGACACAACAATGAATAAAGCCTGCCGTTACCTGCCCGCAGCAGCTATCGCCATACTGACTGCCGCTCTTTCGATCTTTGCCGGACGCAACGACTTCGGTCTGGGCCGCAACATGGAGATCGCCGTCAACATGATGCGCGAACTCTCGGTCGGTTATGTCGATCCGGTCGACCCCGACCTGCTCATGGCCGGAGCCGCCGCAGGAATGGTTCGCGATCTCGACCCTTACACGGAGTACATCCCCGAAGAGGAGCTCTCCGACTTTGAGGTACTCACGACCGGCAAGTATGGCGGCGTGGGCGCCCTCATCCGCAAGAAGGGCGATTGGGTCGTAATTGCCCAGCCCTATCAGGGCTCGCCTGCCGATCGGGCCGGGCTGAAAATAGGTGATAAAATCCTCTCCATCGACGGCAAGTCGGCCGAGGGTTTCTCCACCGAGCAGGTCTCCGCACGCCTCAAGGGCGACCCCGGCAGCAAGGTGCGCCTTGAGGTCGGACGCCTCGACGGGCAGCGCGAAAACCTCACTCTCGAACGTGAGCGGATCGCCATTCCCAGCATCCCCTATGCAGGCTGGGCTGCCGACGGCATCGGGTATATCCGTCACAGCGATTTTACCGAAGGCTCCTACGAAGAGCTGCGCGCCGCAATCGAGGGGCTGCGCAAAGAGGACAACCTCAAGGGGCTGATCCTCGATTACCGCTCCAACGGAGGCGGCATCATGCAGGAGGCAGTCAAGATTCTTTCGATGTTTGTACCCAAAGGGACTGAAGTCGTCAGCACAAAGGGCCGTACCGAAGAGTCGAAGCAGAGCTATCGCACAGCCGCCGAACCCGCCTTTCCTGATCTGCCGCTCGTCGTGCTCCTGAATGGCAGCACAGCCTCGGCCGCCGAGATCGTTGCAGGAGCCTTGCAGGACCTCGACCGGGCCGTGCTCATCGGCCAGCGCAGCTTCGGCAAGGGGCTCGTACAATCAACCCGACCGCTGGGCTATAACGCCATACTCAAGCTTACCACAGCCAAATACTATATCCCCTCGGGGCGCTGTATCCAGGCCGTCGATTACTCCCACTCGCAGGAAGGGGCGGTCTCCGCGGTGCCCGACTCGCTCGTCTCGGAGTTCGCCACCCATGCCGGCCGCAAGGTCTACGATGGCGGCGGCATCATGCCCGACATCCCCACCGAGCCGGAGTATATCAGCCGCTTCGCTGCAACGCTCTATGCCCTGGGGCTGATCGACGACTTCGGCGATGAATACATGCGCCGGCATCCCGGACAGAGGATCGATCCCCGCACTTTCACCCTCTCCGATAATGATTATGCCGACTTCATGGCTTTCATGCAAGACAAGCAGGTGCCTTATGAGTCGGACACCCGGCGCGCCCTCAAAACGCTGAAAAAAGCGGCCGGGGACGACCGTTTCGACGATCTCTCCGAAGAGGCCGCACGCCTCGAAGCCGGACTGAAGGACGATACCGCCGCCAATCTGGCCACTTATCGCAAAGAGGTCGCCGAGCAGATTGAGAACAACATCGTCCTGCGCCACGCGTATGCGGCAGGCGTCATCGAACACGCCCTGCCCTCTGACGGCGAGGTGGCAAAAGCTGTTGAAATTCTGTACAACCGTCCCAAATACAACCGTATCCTCGCCGAGCAGGACACCTTGCGACGCGGAAAAGAATCCGCCAACCACGAATGAAAATCCGGCGCGATATCTTCTCCTTCCGCAACCGGGTGGTAGTGATCGTCGTCGGGATCACTCTGGGCGCCATTTCGCTGCTCTATACCAACAACATGGCCCACCGTCTGAAGGAGAAGGAGCAGCACGACGTGGCACTGTGGGCCCATGCCATGGAGCGTGTCAACCGCGACGTGATGGGCGGCGCCATGGAAGATCCGTTAGTGGCCGACATCATGTCGACCAACAACAACATCCCCTTCATCATCACCAACGAAAACCTCGAAGTCATCAACTCCCACCTGATTCCTGACCGGATCATTGACCACCCCGACCTGCTGCGGCGGCAGATCGACCGCTTCACCGAAGAGAACACACCGCTGCCCGTACGTTTCTGGTGGAACCCCGAGCACTACCACATCATCTTCTACGGCAAATCGGCGTTGCTGAAGTCTCTTTACTGGTTTCCCTACATCCAAATTCTGGTCGTCACGACCTTCATCATGCTGGGATTCATCGCTTTCCGCTCATCGAAACACGATGAACAAAACCGCGTCTGGATCGGTTTGGCCAAGGAGACCGCCCACCAGTTGGGTACACCCACCTCATCACTTTTAGGATGGGTCGAGTTCCTGCGTTCGCAGCCCGTCGATCCCACAGCGGTCGAAGAGATGCAAAAAGACCTCGCCCACCTGATGAAAATCGTCGACCGTTTCTCGAAAATCGGCTCCGAAACACCTCTCGCCCCAGCCAACATCAACGAAGTTGTCGGCGAGTCGGTCATGTACTTTCGCAAACGCATACCCCGCAACGTCCGGCTCGATTACAACGGACTGGCCATCGCCCCTGTTCAGGCGAACATCAACACTGCGCTTTTCGAGTGGGTAGTGGAGAACCTCATGAAAAACTCGCTCGATGCCCTCCAGGGCCACGGAGCCATTGACGTACACATATCGTCCGACGAAGCCCACGTGATGATCGACGTCCGCGATACCGGCAAAGGCATTCCCAAAAGCAACTGGAAACGTATCTTCGAGCCGGGCTTCACCACCAAGACCCGCGGCTGGGGGCTGGGCCTCTCACTCTCGCGCCGCATCATCGAGGAGTACCACCAGGGCCGCATCGCAGTCATCGACTCCGAACCCGGCCGGGGTACCCTTATCCGCATCACGCTCAAACGAATCTTCGAAGGATGATCCGGACCCAAACCCAAACAGACAACCTCTTCGACTCCATTACCCGCCCCGCCACACCTCCGGCTGTGGAGCACTCCGTGCTGCCCGCCCCGTCATTGCCGGACACCTTGCAAGAGGCGGAGCCGCTACCCGGGATACCCGATTCGCTTGCAGCCGATTTGCCGGTCGAGGCTACAGACAGCACTGCCATTCCAGCTCATACGGCAGACGAATATACGTTGTGGTATCGGAAGATCACCTCTGAAACTTCGGACGAACCCTCCTTCCCGACCGCCTCGGTTCACTATCGGTCGGCAGAAGCCACCGAAGTATTCGGCACGCAGGTTTGCAGCGTTCCACCTCTTCTGCCGCCCGCTCCACCGCGCGGTTCGTTGACCACCGAAACAGGGTTTCAGGGTCTGGTACTGGTGCTTACCGCGGCTTATATATTGCTTCTGTCCCGACATTGGCCGGATGTCGTGCTGCTGTCAGGGTCTCTCGTCCGCCCCCGCCTCTCGTCCGAGCGGCTCTTCGAAGAACCGCTGGGCAATAACATCGGGCGTTTGAAAAGTCTCTCCATCATCCTGGGCCTTTTTTTCGCCGGGATGGTCGCCGTCCGGCTGCTTCCAACCCAGATTCCCGACGCACTAACTCCCGGATCAAGCCCCATGCTATGGATGGGGGCCACCTTGATCATCATGCTGCTCGGATGGCTCCAGTCGGCACTCCTGTTCCTGTCCGGAGCCGTGACGCTAAACCGTCCTCTGGTCGGACGGTTACAGTATCTGAGGCGCGTTTACCTCGCTTCAACGGTGCTGCTCGTCGCCCCGGCATTGCTGTTTTATGCTCTGGCTACCCCACGCGCGGGCTTTTTCTGGATCACTCTTGCCGCGATCGAATCCATCATAACGTCCATACTGTACCTCATCGGGTCATTGAATCTGTTTCTTGCCAAAAAAATTTCGATTTTGTATTGGTTTTTGTACCTTTGTGCCGTGGAAATCTTCCCTCTCAGCCTCTTATGGCGGCTTGTGCAGAGGTGAGCCAACCACCAACAACGCAAAAACAGGTTCAGATTGGAAGCAAAGTGCATCCTGGTTTCCCAACCGAAACCGGCCATCGTCGAGAAGTCTCCGTTCTACGAATTGTCCCAGAGATACGCTACGCAAGTCGTCTACCGCCCGTTCATCCGTGTGGTGGGGGTATCGCTCAAGGAGTTCCGGGCCCAGCGGGTCGAGATTCTCAATCATACAGCCATTATCTTCACTTCGCGAACAACCGTCGACAGCTTTTTTCACCTCGCAGAGGAGGCGCGCATCACCATCCCCGAAAGCATGAAGTATATCTGCCAGACCGAGGCCGTGGCACTTTACCTCCAGAAATACATCGTTTATCGCAAGCGTAAAATTTCATTCGGCGACGGATCATTCACATCGCTTATCGAGCAAATCATCAAACATAAGGACGAAAAATTCCTCCTGGCACTGAGCGAACCGCACAAACCGGAGCTGCCCGATGCCCTCGCCAAGCTGAAACTCTCCGTCGATCCGGTCATCCTGGCCCGCACGGTAGCCGCCGAGCTTGACGACGTGACCCTTTCCGATTATGACCTGCTGGCACTTTATTCACCCTCGGACATCAAGGCGCTGGTCGAAAAGTTCGGCACAGAGGATCTGCCTGCCATTGCGGTCTTCGGCGATGGTACGCTGCGCGCCGCCATCGACGCCGGCGTCACCGTGTTGGCCAACGCCCCGACACCTGCGGCCCCCTCAATGGTCAAGGCCATTGACCTTTATTTAGACAAGGTGCGCCGCGGCGAAGCCGTTGAACCCGTAGCACTGCCAACCGATACCCACAAGGAAGACTTCATCCGCACGCAGCAGCACCGTCTGGCCAAAAAGAGCCGGGTGCGGCGTCCTGCGGCCGAAAGCCAGAAATAAACATCCCGGCCCATGCCGGAGCCTGCCATACTCACTGCCTGCCCACTACTATACCCCGCTGCGCCATGCCTGACTGCTCGCTTCCCCGCTCCCAGCGTCTCCGTTCGCTCGGAGCCGTGCGGCGTCTGTTCGAAAGCGGCGAGAGCGGCTTCGTCTTTCCATTCCGTTATGTGTGGTACGCCGAGCCCGATGCGGAACGCTCGGTTGAGGTGCTCTTCTCCGTACCCAAGAAATTCCACAAGCGAGCCAACCGGCGCAACCTCATCCGTCGGCGCACCAAGGAGGCTTACAGACTTCAGAAACAGATACTTTGCAACGATGGACATGCCGTCAATATCGACCTGGCATTGATTTACTCCTCCAAAGAAGCCCTTCCCTATAAAAACATCCGACATGCCGTACGACGAATCCTCGAAACGGTCTCCGGGCGTCTTTAGACGACTTTGTGCCGCACCGCTCCTCATCGCAGTGCGCTTTTACCAGCTCTGCATTTCGCCTTTCACGCCTCCGGCGTGCCGCTTTACCCCCACATGTTCACAATATGCCCTCGAGGCTTTGCGCAAATACGGACCGCTGAAAGGGGGATGGCTCACCCTGCGACGTCTGTCCCGTTGTCACCCCTGGGGTGGCAGCGGCTACGATCCCGTACCTTAAGAAAGCGACACTCCTCCTCTCTGACAAGGGCAGCCTCAGTATATGGCTGCCCTTTTTGTGGTTTTAATCCGCGTGACAGAGCATAAAAAACAACGAAAAGAGCAACGAATAAAACAAAATCGAACAAATTGGATTGATCCGCTCGACCGAAATCATTATCTTTGTCGCACACGCCTTTACCCGGCATCCGTATGCAATACCTCTGCAAGTACCCTTCGCCGTTGGGCGAGCTCACCCTCGCGGCCGATGAGCTCGGCCTGACCGGAATCTGGTTCGAGGGCCAGAAGTATTTCGCCGCAACGCTCGCCCAGAGTCCCACGATGGCTCAAACTCCCATTCTCGAGCGTACCGTCGGATGGCTCGATCGTTATTTCGCCGGTTACGATCCTGGGCCTACACCGCCGCTGCATTTGCAAGGCACCCCGTTTCGGCTGGCCGTATGGACGCTGTTGCGGCGCATTCCTTACGGCACGACTACCACCTACGGACGACTGGCCCGCAAGCTGGCTCGCTGCCAGAGGTGCCCGAGCATGTCGGCCCAGGCCATAGGCAGCGCCATCGGGCACAATCCCGTGAGCATTCTCGTTCCCTGCCACCGTGTCGTGGGCTATAACGGCGATCCGACAGGTTACGCCGGGGGTATCGATCGAAAAAAAGCGCTGCTCGCTATTGAGCGGGCAGCAGCACCGGCACCCTCCCTCTTTTCGGCAGCCGAAGTATAGGAAAAGGAAGTCTGCGGATATTTTGTTTTCGACGGGCTATTCTCCTTTTCCGGACAGCTCTATCTGCTGCCGGATCGACTCCTCGTGAATAGCCCGGAGTATGGTGCGCATAAATTCGCGGTCCATATTCAGGGCCGCAGCCTGAGCCGTCCGACGGGCCAGCAGCTCTTCATAGCGCTGCGCCTGAAGTATGGGCATGGCGTGCTCCTTCTTATAGCGGCCAATGTCGCGGGCTACATCCATACGTTGCGCCAACAATTCCAACAGCTGATCATCGATCTTGTCGATCCGGGCCCGAAGTTCATGGAGACTTCCGGAGGAGGCACTCTTTTCGCGGATAATGAGTTTGTGGATAATACAGGCCAGAGCTTCGGGGGTGATCTGCTGCTCGCTGTCGCTCCAGGCATTATCGGGCATGCTGTGAGCCTCGACAATAAGGCCATCGAAACCGATGTCCATAGCCTGCTGGGCGAGCGGAGCGATCAACTCACGCCGACCACCGATATGACTCGGGTCGCAGAATAACTGGAGCCCGGGCAAACGTCGGTGCAGCTCGATAGGAAGGGCCCACATCGGATGGTTGCGGTAAAGACTTCGGTCTATCGGGGTGAAACCGCGATGTATAGCCCCCATGCGGCGAACACCGGCGTTGTAAAGACGTTCTATGGCTCCGATCCACAGCTCCAGATCGGGACTGACGGGGTTTTTCACCAGCACAGGCACATCCTTTCCGCACAGAGAATCGGCTATTTCCTGCATGGCGAAGGGGTTAGCGACCGTACGGGCTCCGATCCAAAGCAGGTCGACCTCTCCTTCGAGGGCTGCTGCCACATGGTCGCGGGTAGCGACTTCGGTAGCTGTATACATGCCCGTTTCACGCTTCACACGACGAAGCCATGCCAGCCCTTCAGCTCCCACACCTTCGAATCCACCGGGTTTGGTACGGGGTTTCCACAACCCGGCACGGAAGATGCGGATGCCTTCAGCAGCCAGCCTGCGCGCCGTGTCAAGCGTCTGAGCTTCAGTTTCGGCACTGCACGGCCCGGCAATAACCAGGGGCCGGCGGTCGGCTATCGTTGCAAAACGAATGGGTTCAAGGTCGTTCATCATACGCTACAAAAAAAGAGACCGTCAGTCGTGACGATCTCTTTCAAGTCCGAGCTGTCTATGAGACTTGAACTCACGACCTCTTCCTTACCAAGGAAGTGCTCTACCACTGAGCTAAGACAGCAACATGCTCTTTCGAGTGGTGCAAAAGTAGGTAAAAAATCGAAAAACACAAAAAAATCGGGAGGCTTTTCGCGTTTTTTTTCTATCTTTACTTGCGAATCATAATTCCATATCCATGCAACGCATCCTGATCGTCGGCGCCGGCGGACAGATCGGTTCCGAACTGACAACCTATCTCCGGGAAATTTATGGAGGTTCCAACGTAGTCGCCACCGACATGCGCGACTGCCGTTTTCTGGGCGAAGAAGGGCCTTTCGAGGTGCTGAATGCGCTCGACGCTACGGCTATGGCATCGGTCGTCGCACGTTACCATGTCGACACCATCTTCAACCTTGTCGCGCTCTTGTCGGCCGTCGGAGAACGCAATCCCCAAATGGCCTGGGCCGTCAACATGGGGGCTCTGAACAACTCGCTCGAAGTGGCACGGCAGCACCATTGTGCCCTCTTTACCCCTTCCTCAATCGGGGCTTTCGGCCCCTCGTCGCCCAAGGACCTGACGCCCCAGGACACGATCATGCAGCCCACGACCATTTACGGCATCTGTAAATATACGGGCGAGATGCTCAGCAATTACTACCATCATAAATACGGCGTCGACACGCGCTCGGTCCGCTTTCCGGGCATCATATCCAACGTCACGCTTCCCGGAGGCGGCACCACCGACTATGCCGTAGAAATCTACTACGAAGCCGTCAGATCGGGACGTTTCACCTGTCCCGTTCCGGCTGACGTGTACATGGACATGATCTATATGCCCGATGCACTGCGTGCATGCGTCGAGCTGATGGAGGCCGACCCGGCGCACCTCATCCACCGCAACAGCTTCAACCTTGCATCGATGAGCTTCACACCCGAAATCATTGCTGCCGAAATCCGGAAACATATCCCGGAATTCACGATGACTTACGACATCGACCCCGTTAAGCGCGACATTGCCGAGAGCTGGCCCAACTCGCTCGACGACACCTGCGCCCGCGAAGAGTGGGGTTGGCGCCCCAAGTGGGACCTCACGCGAATGACCGACGACATGCTGGCCCATATCCGCACCAAAATGGCACCAGGCCATCATTAAAAATTACTCGGGCCGGGCCCTGCAAAGGCTCGCCCGGGCAAGAACTGGAGAAAATACAAAAAAACGTCATGATGAAAAAACTTCTTCGTTGGATTCTCGCAATCGTCGTTGTGGCGATCGCCGCCCTCATAGGCGGCAGTCTCTATTTAATCTCCTATTCGCTCACGCCCGACCGGACAATGCAGGCTAAGAATGCCTCGACTGAAGCCGACATGAGAGCCAATTATCCCCTGCTTGGTCCGTGGCTCGACAGCCTCAGAACCACCGGAGCACTGCGCGACACCACGATCCTCAGTGCCGGGGGCGAGCGGCTCCACGCCATTTACGCTGCGGCGCCCGAACCAACCGACCGCACGGCCGTCATTGTCCACGGTTACACAGACAATGCCCTGCGCATGTCGATGATCGGATACCTTTATAATCACGACCTGAGGTATAATATCCTTCTGCCCGATCTTTATTATCACGGCGAAAGCGAAGGCCGCGCTATCCGCATGGGATGGAAAGACCGGCTCGACGTGCTGCGGTGGATGGAGGTTGCCAACCCTATTTTCGGAGGCAAGACGCAGATGGTCGTCCACGGCATTTCGATGGGAGCCGCCACCACGATGATGGTCTCAGGCGAGCCCCAGCAGCCTTATGTCAGGTGCTTCGTCGAGGATTGCGGCTATACGAGCGTCCGCGACCAGTTTGCCAAAGAGCTCAAGGAACAGTTCGGGCTGCCGGCCTTTCCGCTGCTCGACGTGGCGAGTTGGTTGTGCGCGCTGAAATACGGATGGAACTTTCGGGAAGCCTCGGCTCTTCGGCAGGTTGAGCGATGCGAGCTGCCCATGATGTTCATCCACGGCGATGCCGACGATTTCGTGCCCACATGGATGGTCTACCCGCTTTTCGAAGCCAAACCGGGAGACAAGGAGTTGTGGATCGTACCCGGAGCCGCCCATGCACTCTCCTACCGCGACAACCGTGAAGAGTATACGCGTCGCGTCGGCGAGTTTGTCGGGCGTTATATCAAATGACGAAATAATCCGATAGAATCATGAAGCGATTTTTGATTTTCGCCGCTGCACTGCTCTGTGCTGCTTGTGGAAAGAGTGTCGATGCCGTATCGCCCGAACCCCCGATCGGCCCTTCGGAGCCTGTTGTGACAACGCTTTCTGTAAAAGATTATGATGCCGATTATGCTCTTTTGGGCGGCTGGGTGTCGGGGATCGATGTCGCCACACTCGACGAAGTAGGCGTGCAGTATCTGGTCCAGAATGACGAAACAAATCCGTCCGGGGAGCACTGGACCCAGGCCGTGGAGGTCGTGGCCGCCGCTCCGGCCGAAAGATGGACCTTGCGAATCGAAGAACTTGAGCCGGAGACCTGCTACGCCGTGCGGGCTTTCGTCGGAATAAAACATGTGCGCTATTACGCTGTTCCGGAATACTTTAAAACGTTACGACCGAGCGAGCTGGAGCCTGAACCGGCACTCTCCGTCGCACAGTTCCGGAGGTTGGTGGCCGAAGGTGCCGATGTCGCCGACAAGCGTATACGGGGATATGTCGCATTGAGTATCCCCGCTGATTGCACGACCGAAAGCTTTCCCGCTGCAACCGTCGTACTTTACGACAACGTGGGCACAACCTCTTCGGCACTCTTCTTTACAGGCGAGGGCATCGGCGCAGCCTCTTTACAAAGAGGTGATTGCGTGGAGATCGCGCTTGCCGGAGTCGTACCCGGCGACCGCAGCGACCTCTACGAAGTGACTGCGGCTACCGACCTGGTGAAGATCGACAGCGGGCACGCCATTATTCCGGTGTGGGCGACCCCGGCTCAGCTAATCGCCTCAACGAACGAATATGTCGCCGCACCGCTTCGCATCGGACGCCTCTATGCGGAACGTCCCGGAGAGCTTTTCTCTGCGGACGACAACTTTTTTACCGACGGAGAAGCCCGCATCGCCGTCCATGCTGCTGCAACGAGCGTCATAGGACAGCTGGCCTCGAATGCAGCGACAGGTACCCTTTGCGGCATCTGCACTTACGAGAATGAAACGGTACAGGTCGTGCCAGTCACAGAAGCCGACGTGGCCGACTTCACAGGCGATGTCGGCATTGCCGAAGGCGAAGCCTCTATCGAGCTGCTCAACACCCAATATTACGAATTTCCGCCTCAGGGCGGCGAGCGCATCGTCGAGTGCCGGGTAACAGCCCCGGCAGGCATGCGTCTGTGGGTCGATCTGCGCAATATCGACGAGAGTTGTTTCTCGGTGGAGATTGCCGGAGATAAAGTGCGCCTCCTGGCCCGACCCAATCGAACGGGCAAGGCAGTCGACTATGCCAACTGCTACCTTTATCTTGCCCAAACCAAGGAGGGACAACGCTATGTTCCACAGACTATTCGCCTTGCGCAACTCGGCAACTCCTATGAATCACTGCCGGCTCTGATCGCCGCCAACGGAGGAGAGCTCGCCTCGGTCCACGAAGCCCTGGTCAACGGCGTGTCTGTCCGTGCCCTGAAACTCGGCTCGGGAAATTACACGGGGCACTATTGCTCGGATCCGGCTGGTGCTGCGGGCGACCGTGTGCTGAGCTTTTATGCCCTGGGATGGAGCGAAGGCGATCACGATGCCGCGACGCTTTATCTGCGGGCCGTGGGCGGCGGCTCTCTTTCGACAACCGATATCCCGCTTACCATCAACACCGGAGCTACGGGGATGGCTCCTTTCAACCTCACCGTCGATGACAAATCCCGTTACGAAGTGACATTGCACGACTGGACGCCGGGTTCGGCCATCGAGTTCTCGACCAGCCCGACCTTTGACAAGAAAAAGGATAACAAAACCGGCCGGGCCCTCCTGTTCGGATTGCAGATCGACTGAGCCACAGCGTCCCGGTCCTGAACGAAAAGCAGGTCAGAGCACGCCCTACAAAAAAGCCGTCCCAAAATCGGGACGGCTTTAATTAATAATTCTGCTTCGGGCGACCTACGACCGAAACTACCTCATAACAGCCATCGGTCCGGTCCGTTTCAAGTCCTTTACTCCTCTGTCGCCTCCTCCGTTTCAACGGGGGCCGGCTCTTCGTAAGGTTCAACGTCGATCAGCTCGACTTCAAACTCCAAAGCTTCATTGGGACCGATGTCGCGACCGGCACCACGCTCGCCATAAGCCAGCTCTGCAGGAATCCAAAGCGTGATCTTACCCCCCTTGCCGACGAGCTGCAAACCCTCGGTCCAGCCCCGGATAACACGATGCAACGGAAACTCGACGGGTTCATCTTTATCGTAACTATCGGGACGCTGCTCCTTAAGCATCTTCTGCTGCTCCTGCGGACGATTTTTGAAGATCGACGTATCAAAAACCTTACCCTCGCGCGTACGGCCCGTATAATGGACCTTCACCACGTCACGCACATCCTTAGGCCGAGCCTCCAGGTCACCGGCCTCGGTAATCTTATAAAGGAGCCCCGATTCGGTTTTCTTGACGCCCGACTTCTTCTCGATCTTTTCGAGCCAGGCTTTTGAAGCCTCGGCATTCTCAGCCGGACGCTTCACCATGAAATAATACTGCAAATACTGGTTCACGTCCTCCTCGTTCATCCGGGAATTGCCGTCGCGGACCTGCTGCATAGCCTCCGTGATCCAGACAATCTGCAAGGGTATACCGCTCTCTCGCAGATTAGAACCGACATCGGTACCGAAAGCCTCGGAGAGCTGCGTGCGCTCCTCCTCCGTCTCGAACATGTCGGGATCGGCCAAAGGATACTCTACCGCAGTCGAATCACCAGCGGCCCAACGGATGCTGTCGGCCGCAGCACGCTTCAGAGCAATGGCCCGCCCACGTTCGCCGCGCTTGTTCATGAAGTAGTCGCGCAGCAGATCAAGGGCCTGGTCGTGCGCCTCGGCATCTTCATGCAGCGCAGCCTGCTTGAGACTCTTCTCGATGGCTTTGTAATCGAAGGGGATATCGCCCATCTGGTAATTCATCCCATAAGCGATATTGGCACCCATGGCATACGACAACGAGTCGAACTCCGACATGCTGCCCATGCGGATGCCCTCTTTAGCCCCTCCGCAGCAGGCGCTCAGCCCGGCAGCGGCAAGCACCGCAATAAAAAGATTTTTTTTCATGACTTTATCTGTTTTTTTAAATGCTTCACGCATAATCCGGGACAAAGGTACAAAATAAACCCAAAAAACGGCCGATTATCCGAAAATAAAACGCACAAAATCCCACACTTGCCGCAAATCGGCCGAAAACGTCTCCGCGCAAAGCCAAAGATATCAAAATAACCGGTTTTTCCTCAAGATCGAAAATATCGCGAAGCAGAATCCTTGCAGCAAAAAGCTTTCCACCTTTTAGAAGGTCTCGGTATCAGAGACAAAAAATCCCGCGGCATCGGCTATGTATGCCCCGGGATATTCTTTTTCAGAGGAATCCGCTGTTACGCCCCCTCGGTCCTTTTCGCCCACTCACCGCATCAACGAAGGCGGGGAGGGATCGCAAATTTGTCCAGCGCCACCAGCTCCAGTTCATAGCAGAGCGTGGCATTGGCTCCGATGCCCAACTCGGCATTACCAGAGGCACCATACGCAGCAGCAGCGGGCAGCCAAGCAACAATACGACCACCACGGCCTACTAATTTGAGGCTCTCTTTCACCCCCTTGGGCAGGTCGCCCAGAGCTGTGCGCAGCGTATCGCCTCGTTCATAAGAGGAGAAGCGCTCCGTGCCATCAGCCGTGCGGATCGTGTAACGGATCGACACTGTATCGCGGTCAGAGGAGGGAATCTGCTCCTGGTCACCCACCTCGTCAACCGTATAGGTCACACCCGACGAAGTCCGGGCATAGGAGCGGTTGGACTTAGCGATGTCAGCGAGGAACTGCTCCTCGTATTGGCGTGCTTTCTCGGGCAACGTATAGTTCATGTAACGCAAGAAAAAGGTTTCGGCATCGGCCTCGGCAAGCCTCGGCGAGTGCCGGAAAGCATCGCGAATACCCTCACACACGGCCTCGGCGTTGATCGTCGAATCCATGCGCATGAGGTTATACGCCACATTAAGCCCGATAACATAGGCCACCGAATCGACGTCACTGCGGAGCTTGACACCCCCGCCCGACTTCTTCGAACAGGCGGCAGCAGCCAGAACAACGACCCCCGCCCAGAAAAAAGCCCGTTTCATCTCTGCACCGTTTTTTTCGAAAAGAGCAAAATCAGCACACTGCCTGCCACAGCGGCCGCCGTAGAACCCATCAGGATGGCGATCTTACCCCGATCGATGAGCCCGGGATCGACAAAAGCCAGCGAATCGACAAAGAGCGACATGGTGAATCCAATACCACCCAGACACGCCACTGCCAGCAACATGCGCCACGTAGCGCCCTCCGGCATGACAGCCAGCTTCGACTTGACAGCTATCCAGCTGGCGATAAAAATGCCCAGCGGCTTGCCCACCAGCAACCCGAAGAAGACACCCATGCCTACCGACCCGATTTCGGGCGAGAACTGGAAGATGTTGATGTACTCAAGCGAGGTGATCTCCACGCCTGCGTTGGCCAAAGCGAAAACAGGCATGATAAGGAACGTGACATAGGGTGTCAGAGCGTGTTCAAGCCGATAACTCATCCCCACCGAACGGGAGCAGAGCTGCGACATCTGACGCAGACAGAAACGATCCTCCTCATTGGGGAACTCCTCCTCAGTGGCTTCCGACGCAAGCAGATGCTCCTTCAGCCAGCGCATTTTATGGACGAAGTACTCCCGGCTGTAACGCGGCTCCATAGGGATCAACATAGCCATAGCAACACCCGAAAGGGTGGCATGAACACCCGAATAATAAAAGAGGCCCCAGACCACCACTGCGGGAACCAGATAAAAGCCCATGCGCTTCTCCCCCATATGATAAAGGACCCACACGCCCACCATGATGAGCAAGGCGATGACCAGCAACCCGAGCTGCAACTCCCCGCCATAAAAAAGCGCAATGACCAGAATAGCCCCCAGGTCGTCGGCAATAGCCAAAGCCGTAAGGAAAATCTTGAGCGAAACGGGCACCCGGTCGCCCAACATCGAGAGAATACCCACAGCAAAGGCAATGTCCGTAGCCGTAGGAATACCCCAGCCGTTGGCAGCAAGCGTCCCGTGGTTGAAGATTCCAAAAATCAGTGCCGGAGCGATCATACCTCCCGCCGCAGCCAACACGGGAAGGATCGCCTTGCGCACCGACGAAAGCTGACCGTTGATCACCTCGCGCTTGATTTCGAGGCCCACCGTGAAGAAAAAGACAACCATCAGGCAGTCATTAATGAACTTCTCAACAGTCATCCCATCGGGGAATACCCAGTCTATCAACCCACTGGGCGAATGAACCACGATCGACAGATCGGTCTCCAAAAGATTGTGGTAATAATGTTTGGTCCCGGGCAAATTAGCCAGCAACATGGCCACAACCACACATGCAAGCAGCACCACACCTCCGGCCCAGGGCGCCTCCATAAAACCACGGCTGCGCAACGAAAGTTCGTGGCGACCGCGCACCCAACGATACATTGAAAACAGACGCATAACTCTTATTTATTTTTATTGTTCGCTATTCGACTTCAGGGCCATGCCGCAAAGTTTCCACAGCACCCGTGCGCCAACAATAGCATCGATACGATCGCCGGCAGCCGGAGCCACCTCCACTACATCGAAGCCGATGATCTGCCGTCCCGACCGGACAACAGTGTCCACCAACCACAGCGCCTCGTCAAAAGAGAGCCCCCCCGGAACAGGCGTACCTGTATGGGGGCAGTTATCGGGCGACAGTCCGTCGATATCGAAGCTTACATAAACCTCCTGCGGGAGCACATCCACAATGCGGCGGCACTGGACGTCCCACGTCTCGCCCCGGAACTTCGCCGATGCAAGCGAGAGCCCGTCGAAAGTCTCCACACGCTCCGACCCAGTGGCCAGAGCAGCCTCGCCGACACTGAAGTCCCGCACGCCCACCTGCACGAGCTTCCCGACCTGGGGCACGTCGCGCAGGACGTTGTACATGATCGAGGCGTGGGAAAACCCGAAACCCTCGTAAGCCTTGCGCAGGTCACAATGGGCGTCGATATGGAGAATGCCGAACTGCCCATGTCGCTGTCCCAGTTCGCGGATCAGACCATAAGGCGTCGAGTGGTCACCGCCGACCAGCCCCACGATCCGGCCCCGGTCGAGCCAATGGGATGCCTGAGCTGCGACGTTGTCGTTCATGGCGGCGCACCCCTCGTCGATGCGGCGAATACGGCGGAGCGTACGCTCATCATCAGGACTGCCTCCCCTTTCGAGGTGCTCGATCACCCTGACCGCCTCGCCGCGTAACCGCTGCGAGGTTTCGAGCAGCGAGTAGTCCACATCAGCCGTAGCAATGCCGCGCCGCCACGCATCAGGCGACAGCGGATCGTAAAAGTCGAGCTGCGTAGATGCCTCAATGATGGCATCAGGACCATACGCCGCTCCGGCACCGTAAGAGACCGTTACGTCCCACGGCACAGAGACAAGCACCAGGCGTGCTGTCCCGGGCGTAAAAGGCAGTCCGAAATAACAGCCGTTGTCGACGCCTACTCCGTCGGGATCGAAATTTTGCTGTTCCATAATGCGATATTGCCGGACAAAGGTAGCTATTTTTTCATTTTTTCCTATTTTTGTCCGTTGCAATCTTTCGAAAATGACACCGTTGAAAATCGTCGCCGACAGCGCCATTCCCTTTTTGCAGGGCGTGCTGGAACCCTGGGCCAAAGTGCGCTACATCGCAGGCTCGGAGATCGGCCCCACCGACGTCCGCGACGCCGACGCAATAGTGATCCGCACCCGCACCCGCTGCGACGAACGACTGCTCGGCTCGTCCCGCCTGAAGCTCGTCGCTACGGCCACCATCGGCTTCGATCATATCGACACAGCGTGGTGTGCTTCCCGCGGCATTCGCGTTACAACCGCAGCAGGATGCAACGCCCGGGGCGTCCTGCAATGGGTGGCCGCAGCACTGGAATACCTCGCCCGCACACAAGGCTGGCAGCCCTCCGAAAAGACGCTGGGCATCGTCGGCGTGGGACATGTCGGATCGCTCGTTAAAGAATATGCCGAAATGTGGGGCTTCCGCGTCGTCTGCTGCGATCCTCCGCGCGAAGCACGCGAACACCTCGGGTTCCGGCCCCTCGACGAAGTAATCCGTCAGGCTGACCTGCTGACATTCCACGTTCCTCTGGATGCCTCAACCCGCCACATGGCCGGCTCCCGGCTGCTCGCTCTTACAAAACCCGGGACTGTCATCCTCAACTCCTCGCGCGGCGAAGTAGTCGACACACAGGCACTGCTGGCCTCCGGGCGCCCCTGCGTGCTGGATGTCTGGGAACACGAACCCCGCATCGACGAGGTGCTGCTCGACCGGTCCCTCCTGGCTACGCCCCACATAGCAGGCTACTCCGAGCAAGGCAAGGCCACAGCTACGGCACTGGCCGTCGAAGCCATCGCCCGCACCTTCTCGCTGCCGATCGGGGGGTGGTACCCACCCCAGGCGGCCCCCGCTGCACCCCGGCCCATTTCGTGGCCGGAACTTTGCAGCTCCATCCACACGGCGTTCAATATCGAGGCCGAGAGCCGACGGCTGAAGAGCTCCCCCCACGATTTCGAGACACTCCGCGACCACTACAACTACCGCCGCGAATATTTTTGAGGATATTTTCCTACCTTTGCGTCTGAAATGCCGTACGTATCATGTACCGCCGAATAATAAAACCCCTGCTCTTCTCGCTCCGCATCGAACGAGCGCATCGTCTGGTCCTGATTGCACTGCGCGTCATAGGGACAATACCCGGCGGTCGTTGGCTCCTCGACAAATGCTACTCCGTATACCATCCGGCCCTCGAACGTGAAGTCTTCGGTCTGAGGTTCCGCAATCCTGTGGGTCTGGCGGCCGGCTTTGACCGTAATGCCGAAGCCTTCCGCGAACTCTCAGCCTTGGGATTCGGATTCGTCGAGGTGGGAACCCTCACCCCCCAGCCCCAGCACGGGAATCCGCGCCCCCGTATCTTCCGGCTCCCCAAAGACCGGGCAATCATCCAGCGCATGGGAGTTCCTAACCGGGGACTGGCAACGGCCCTCCGGCACCTGCGACGCCCCCATGAAGGGATAATCGTAGGCTGCAACATCGGGCACAATGCCGCAACCGCCCCGGACGAGGCTCCCGGCGACTATCTGAAACTCTTCCGCAACCTCTACCAATACGTCGACTATTTTACGGTCGACATCTGCTGCGACAACGCCTGCCACGAGGACCACAGCCAGCTTCGGGAACAGATTCTGCGCATTCTCACCCCGCTTTTCGATTTCCGTCGCGGGCAGAACCACTATCGCCCCGTGATGCTCAAGATTTCACCCGACATGTCCAACGATGAGATCGACCGCATCACCGACATCCTGATCGAAACACCGCTCGACGGTATTGTCGCAATCAACGGCACCCACCACCGCGAAAAGCTCCGTACAAACCGAGCCAGCCTCGACAAAATCGGAGCCGGCCGGCTGAGCGGCGCGCCCCTCCTGACCCGGACGGTGGAGATCATCCGCCGCATCCACATCCGCTCGGGCGGCACCTACCCCATCATCGGAGTGGGCGGAGCAATGAGCCCCGCCGATGTCCGGGCAATGCTCGATGCCGGAGCCGACCTGGTACAACTCTACACCGGATTCGTCTACGAAGGTCCCCGCATCGTCCGTGAGGTCTGCCGGGCTCTGATTGCCGATGCCATCCGCCAGAAACAGACCGAATCCAACGTTCAGACTACTGACACCGCCCCTGCTTCTGCCACAAAATCCCGCTCTTAAAAGTCTCCGTCGACCGCTTCGGGTTGCCGCGACGGCAGTTCCGGCGTTCCGTACAATATAAGCTCGAGCGGTTGCGCCTGGAGCAGTTCGACTGTCTCGGCGTCGAGTGTGGGCGGGTCGCTCTTGGTCTTCAGCAGTTCCAGCGTAAACCCTGAGAACTTCAGTGGCCGTGCGAGCGGTTTCCCCGTTCGCTGCGTGCAGGAATAAGAGAGGGGGGGGGCAAACGAGGAGCAACCGCAGCCCTTGCCGAGACCAAGAAAAGTGGCGCCAGGAAAAGAGAGCAGAACCCTTAACGATATACAGCGTCTTCGCTCCGCTCAAAATGGAGAAAGAATGTCCGGAACAACAAAAAAACGCAACGATTTTTAATTTTTCCTTGCAAACCCACAACCCAGCTACTCATGGAAGCCACAATCATCACCATCGGCGACGAAATACTCATCGGACAGATCGTCGACACCAACTCGGTCTCCATTGCCCGCCACCTCGAGACGGCAGGCATTGTCGTTCGCGAAAAGATTGCTATCGGTGACAACGCCCGGCAGATCGTCTCGACGCTTGAACGTGCGCTGCACTCCTCACATGTTGTCATCCTCACCGGCGGGCTGGGCCCCACCAAGGACGACATCACCAAGAAAACCCTCGCCGGATTCTTCGGCGGAGGGATGCGCTGCGACGAGCGGGTCGCCGACCATGTGCGGCGGATGCTCGAAAGCCGTGGCATCCCTTTTAATGACTTAAACCGTTCGCAGGCTGAGGTTCCGGAGAATTGCTCCGTGTTGTTCAACACATACGGAACAGCCCCGGGCATGTGGTTCGAACGCGACGGCCACATCATCGTATCGCTGCCCGGTGTGCCCTACGAAATGGAGCACCTCATGCAAGACGAAGTGATGCCGCGGCTTAAGGCGCGCTTCACCCTCAAGCAGATCATCCACCGCACGATGATCACCTCCGGATTGGCCGAATCGATGCTCGCCGAAACGATTGCCGGGTGGGAAAACGCCTTGCCCTCCTACCTCAAGCTGGCCTACCTGCCCAATCCGGGCGCCGTGCGGCTGCGCCTCTCGGCCTACGAGGTTGAGGGAGAGAGCGTCTCACAAGAGATCGAACAACAATTCGAAACATTGCGCACGATCATCCCCCATTACGTCATCGGCTATGAGACTGCCTCGGTGCAGGAGCTGATCCACAATACACTGCTCGAACGCAACCTGAGCCTCGCTACAGCCGAAAGCTGCACGGGCGGTACCATCGCATCCCGATTTACGGCCCTGCCCGGAGCCTCGGCCTACTTCCGCTGCGGTGTAGTAGCTTACAGCAACCAGGCCAAGGCTGAAGTGCTGGGTGTCGACCCCGCCGCCATCCGTCGATTCGGTGCCGTGAGCGAAGAGGTTGCCCGCCAAATGGCCGAAGGAGCCCGCCGCATTGCTGGCTCGGATTACGCCATAGCGACCACAGGTATAGCAGGGCCCACGGGCGGCACGGACGAAAAACCCGTCGGCACGGTCTGGATCGCCGTAGCAACGCCCGAACATACCGTGGCCGTGGTGAAGCAGTGCGGTTCCGACCGAGGGCAGGTCATCGACCGTGCCTCATCAATGGCCATTTCCCTGCTGCGGGAAGAGTTGCTCAAAAGAGAATAATTTCCTGCGGGCCCCTGTTTACAAATAATTAACCCCGGCTTTTTGCCGTTTATGGAAAAAGTCGTATATTTGCATCCCGTTTTATGCGGAAACAAACCAATTAACCAAACGACAAATGAAAGTTTGCGAAATCACAGGCAAGGTAGCGGTCGTGGGCAACAACGTCTCCCACTCGCACCACAAGACCAAACGCAAATTCAGTCCCAATCTGAAAACCAAGCGTTTCTGGTCGGAGCAGGAAGGTCGCTGGATCACCCTCAAAGTGACAGCCGCCGGTATGAAAACCATCAACAAGAAGGGCCTGGCAGTCGCCTTGCGCGAGGCCGCAGCACCCCAAAAAGTTTACTAAAAATTTCTCGTCCACATGGCAAAGAAAGGCAATCGGGTGCAGGTCATCCTCGAATGCACCGAACAGAAGGAGAGCGGCGTTGCGGGAATGTCCCGTTACATCACCACCAAGAACAAGAAGAACACCCCCGACCGTCTGGAGCGCAAGAAGTACAACCCTTTCCTCAAGCGCGTCACCGTTCACCGTGAAATCAAATAGTTATAGAGCACCATGGCAAAGAAAGTAGTCGCAACACTGAAAACCGGCACGGGTAAGCAGTTCACCAAGTGCATCAAGATGGTCAAGTCGGAGAAGACGGGAGCCTATATGTTCAAGGAAGGCATCATCCCCAACGACCAGGTAAAGGATTTCTTCGAAGAGAAGAAATAAGTATTTTAAGAGTTTTTTTCTCTTAAATACAAAGGGCATCCGCAAGGGTGCCCTTTGTGTATCTCCGCCCCGCTTCGGGTTCCCGCACCAGCTTTTCCGGCGACCTGAACGTTGTGGGCGCAAACGGTTTCCCCGTTCGCTGCGTGCAACTTTGCGTAAGCCGAGAGCAGAGGCCGTTTACGGACTTTGCCGAGGCGCGACAAAGTGGCGCCTCCAATGGGGGCGTCATGGATAAGAGAGGGGGGGGGTAGACGTCAGAATCGCCGGACAGCCCGTACAAGAAACTTATCGCTCTTGGGCACGTCATTCTCATAGGGAGGTTCGATGCCTGTATGGGTGGTCATAGCGCTTTTTTCGTTGCGTTCGGTCGAGGAAAAATAGTAAACCATACGATCCATGCGTTCGCCGCCGTGTCCCCTGAGCGCATCATTAAAAAGATTGCGCGCCTGACGGTTATAAGACAAACGGGTTCCTCCGTTATAATTGTGACCTATGACCAACAATTCGTCAATGGCGGGCAGATACCATCCCTCCCCCTTGTCACGACACCACTTGAATGCCGGAAAGTCATCCCACGACAGACCGTTTTCGGCGATATAGCGAGCCACTTGCTCCATGTTGACACGTCCATCAGCGGGATCGACAGCCCCCACTGCCCGCCGGTCAGGCCTCCGGAAGAGGCTCCAGGGCAGATAGATTTCGTCAAGCGAAAGGATCAACCCATGCGTCCCCTCATCCGTAAGCAAGCAGACGATGCCTTTCACATCGCCCTGTTCGTAATAATCGCCTATTTTCCAGCGCCGGAGCACCAAATCCTCGGGCACAGCAGAAGCCGGCATCTCAGACACTGCGCCCCCCTCATCCGCCGGTCGGCCGAAACGCTCCACGTCCCCATTGACATAGCGGATATAGTCGATTTCGACCACCGGCAGCACATAGGTCGGACCGCCGGGGTTAGAGAAACGTTTATAACGGACAACATCGGGTGCGACCTCCATCACCCGGGCCTCGATCTGTGAAGCATCGCGTTTGACAATCAGGTCTTGCGCAACGGCAGACCAAGCGCAGCCCCAGGCCGCAGCAAGGAGCAGAAGTCTCTTTTTCATCATAGCGGATCATTCGATATACAACAAAGATAACGTTTTTTTCCGAATTTTCTTATTATTTTTTGTTACGCCTTAGATACTGCGCCTCGGTCCTGTAAATAAATTTGCATGGCTCTCGGCTTAATCGTACTTTGGCTTGCGCCTT
Source organism: uncultured Alistipes sp. (assembly GCA_910586375.1). GTDB lineage: Bacteria > Bacteroidota > Bacteroidia > Bacteroidales > Rikenellaceae > Alistipes. The sequence continues at coordinate 28,074 of CAJUIE010000002.1, forward strand.
AGATACTCCGCCTCGGCAAATGCAAATAAATTTGCTTTGCTCTCGGCTTAATCGTATCTTTGCCCTGCTTAACAAGAAACGGAGATAATGGCTCTTTTCGATATTTTCAGAAAAAAACACGAAGCAACTACCCCGGCATCCTCCGACCCAGAAGCCGGGCAGAAGCGCCAGCAAGAGCTGAATGCCGGACTGGCAAAGACCAAAACGGGGCTCTTCTCGAAGCTCTCACGTGCCGTGGCTGGACGCTCGACCGTTGACGCCGAAGTGCTGGACGACTTAGAAGAGGTGCTCGTAACCTCGGACGTAGGCGTCGAAACAACCGTCAAAATCATCGCTCGTATCGAAGAGCGCGTGGCGCGCGACAAGTACATGAACGCCTCGGAGTTGCAGTCGATCCTGCGTGAAGAGATCGCCGCACTGCTGGAGGAGGCCCACGGCTCGGAGGCCGGTTTCGGGCTCGACGCACACCCGGGTGAGCCCTACGTAGTAATGGTCGTGGGGGTCAATGGCGTAGGTAAGACCACCACGATCGGCAAACTCGCAGCCCAGCTCACCCGCATGGGCCGCAAGGTATGGATCGGCGCTGCCGATACGTTTCGTGCCGCCGCCATCGACCAGCTCGAGGTCTGGGCCGAGCGGGCGGGAGCTACGCTTATCCGCCAGCAGATGGGCTCCGACCCCGCCTCGGTGGCCTACGACACGCTCGCCTCGGCCAAAGCCAATGGTGCCGACGTGGTATTGATCGACACAGCAGGACGTCTGCACAACAAAGTCGGCCTGATGAACGAACTCACGAAAATCCGTAACGTTATGGCCAAAGTCATCCCCTCAGCACCACACGAGGTAATGCTCGTGCTCGACGGCTCGACAGGGCAAAATGCGTTCGAACAAGCCCGGCAGTTCACCGAAGCCACGCAGGTCTCGTCGCTGGCTATCACCAAGCTCGACGGCACGGCCAAGGGCGGCGTAGTGCTGGGCATCAGCGACCGTTTCCGCGTACCGGTGCGCTACATCGGAATCGGCGAGGGAATCGACGACCTGCGCATCTTCGATCGCCGGGAGTTCGTAAACGCGCTGTTCGGAGATGAAAAAAATTAACGTCATCACCCTCGGCTGCTCGAAAAATACGGTCGACAGCGAGCACCTTATGGCACGGCTGGCCGCTGCGGGCTATAACGTAGTCTTCGACAGCGACCGCACCGATGCCAAGACCATCGTCATCAATACCTGCGGTTTCATCGGCGACGCCAAACAGGAGTCCATCGACCTGATATTGCGGGCTGCCGAAGCAAAAAAAGCCGGACGTATCGAACGTTTGTTCGTCATCGGCTGCCTCTCCGAGCGCTATGCCGACGAGCTGCGCACCGAGATTCCCGAGGTCGACGACTACTTCGGTGCCCGCACATGGGACGGCATCATCCAGGCTTTAGGCGCCGCAGAAGACGAGGAGCTCGCCACGACCCGCAGGCTCACGACCCCGAAACACTACGCTTACCTCAAGATTTCGGAGGGTTGCAACTGGAAGTGTGGCTACTGCGCCATTCCGCTCATCCGCGGCCCCCACGTCTCGGTGCCGATGGAGGTACTCGAAGAGGAGGCCCGCAAGCTCGCGGCACAGGGCGTGCGCGAATTGATCGTCATCGCTCAGGACACTACCTACTACGGCATCGACCTCTACGGCCGGCGAATGCTATCCGAGCTGCTGCGCCGGCTCTGCCGCATTGAGGGTATCGAGTGGATTCGTCTCCACTACGCTTACCCAGCGGGTTTTCCCGACGACGTAATCGAGACGATGGCCACAGAGCCGAAGATCTGCAAATACCTCGATATTCCGTTCCAGCACATTGCCGACAAGCAACTCTCAGCCATGCTGCGCCGCCACACCAAGGCCGAGGCGCTGACGTTGATCGATAAGCTGCGACGGACAATTCCCGATCTGGCACTTCGCACGACGCTATTAGTGGGCTATCCGGGCGAGAGCGACGCCGACTTCGCCGAATTAGAAGCCTTCGTGCGCACGGTGCGCTTCGAGCGATTAGGGGTCTTCGCCTACTCCGAGGAGGAGGGCACCCATTCGGCACTCCGGCTCCGCGACGACGTACCCGAAGAGGTGAAGCAGGAGCGTGTAGAGCGAATCATGGCCCTGCAACGCGAAATATCGCTCGAAAACAACCACCGCCGAGTGGGCCGCAACGAGCGGGTGATCGTCGACACACGTCAGGGCGACTACTACGTCGGCCGCACGCAATACGACTCCCCGGAGGTGGATCAGGAGATTCTGATCCCGACGACGGAAGGGCGGCTGCAACGCGGTCGTTTCTACCACATAAGGATCGTTGCGGCCGCAGAGTATGATCTTTACGGCGAAGTAGTGCAGCAATAAAATTTGCGTATTACCGTTCTTTTTCGTACCTTTGACTTTGTCTTGGATACCCCGCTCCGCAAAATGCGACTAAACTTGCTTTTGCTTTCGATTAGTCGTATCTTTGAAAGGGAAACGGAAATTCTTAACCGCAAGTCCTATGGCCGACAAGAGCGTGATAGAGAGCATCGAAACCCGGATAAGCCGGCTTATCGGGGAACACGGTCGTTTGGCGAGTCTTTGTCAGGAGCTGACAACCCAGCGCGACGCCCTGCTTCTGGAGAAACGCACGCTCGAAGAACGCAACCGGGAGCTCGACGCTGAAGTGGCGCGGATGCAACTGACCGAAGGCCTGGCGGGCGAAAGCCGCAACCGGGAAAAAGCGCGCGCACGTGTCAACCGTCTTATGCGGGAGGTGGACAAGTGCATCGCCCTGGTCGGGAGCACCGGACACCCGGCGAGCCCGGCATCGGAGGAAAACGAACGGGAGAACGAACGATAAACGAACAAAAAAAGATGGCCAAACAGGCGATAACCCTCAAGATAGCCGGCAAGAGCTACCCCTTTCAGATCGAAAGCGGCAAGGAGGAGGCATACCGTCTGGCCGAACGCGAAGTCAACAGCTACCTCTCCCTCATCAAGCAGCAGAACATCCGGGGCTGGAGCGAGCAGGACTACCTCGCCATGGCGGCCCTCAAGTTCGCCATAACCAACGTGGGAATCCGCCAGAGCCGCGAGTTGACCGATGACGACCTGGGCCGCCTCAGCGCCCTTGACCGCAAACTCGACGACTACCTCAACGACCTGAAAGACTAACACCGCAACAGACCCCGGACAACGTTCTTTTACATACAAAGAATCTACCCGCATAGATTCCTTACAGCTTTGCGAAACTGAACACTTCTTAAATTGGGGCAACTCACGGCGCTTCAAAATCAGGCCTCAACCCCGCAAGGGGTGCCCGCCCAGTGCGTGCCGGTGGAAGATTGCGATTGTCGGAGCCCCCACACATGACTGATCTTGCAGATTCGTCAAACAAGACTAAGGAATACTATGCGGTTTTTTTATGACAAACACACAAGAAACCCTAATATTTAACAAAACACGTAAAATCCGATGTATAACATCATTTTGACAGCCTGCATCTCCGCAGTGGTCGCCGTCGGAATCTACGCGGTAGTAACAAACCTCGTAGTGAAGACCTCGATCCGCAAACGGCGAGAAACGGCCCTCAAAGAGGCCGAAGCCGAAGCCGAGATGATCAAAAAGGAGCGAATCCTTCAGGCCAAGGAGAAATTCATGCAACTCAAGAGCGAACACGACCGGCAGGTCAACGACCGCAACCAGAAGATCGCCCAGAGTGAGCAGCGCGCCCGGCAAATCGAGCAGAACCTCCAGAACCAGCAACGCGACCTGGAGAACAAAATCCGCGAAAACGACCGTCTGAAAGAGCAGATGCAAAACCAGATGCAGATTCTCGACCACAAAAAGGAAGAGATCGACCAAGTGCGCCGCGAACAGAACGTACGTCTGGAGCAGATTTCGGGCATGAGCACTGAAGATGCTAAAAACATCCTCATCGAAAACATGAAAGCCGAGGCCAAGACCGAAGCAGCCGCCTACATCAACGAGACCATCGAAGAAGCCAAGATGACCGCTTCGAAAGAGGCCAAGCGTATCATCGTAGCCTCAATCCAGCGCGTGGCGACCGAGACAGCCATCGAGAACGCCGTAACGGTCTTCAACATCGAAAGCGACGAGGTGAAAGGCCGCATCATCGGCCGCGAGGGCCGCAACATCCGCGCCCTGGAAGCCGCAACGGGCATCGAAATCATCGTCGACGACACGCCCGAAGCGATCATCCTCTCGGGCTTCGATCCTGTACGTCGTGAAATTGCCCGTCTGGCTCTCCACCAGCTCGTGACCGATGGCCGCATCCACCCGGCCCGCATCGAAGAGGTTGTGTCGAAAGTCCAGAAGCAGATCGAAGAAGAGATCGTCGAGGTCGGCAAGCGCACGACCATAGACTTGGGCATCCACGGCCTGCACCCTGAACTGATCCGTCTGATCGGCAAGATGAAGTACCGCTCTTCCTACGGACAGAACCTCCTGCAACACGCCCGCGAGACGGCCAATCTGGCCGGTATCATGGCCGCCGAGCTGGGGCTCAATCCCAAAGTCGCGCGCCGCGCAGGACTCCTGCACGACATAGGCAAGGTGCCCGACGACGAGCCCGAACTGCCGCACGCAATTATCGGCATGAAGCTGGCCGAAAAATACAAGGAAAAAGCCGAAGTATGCAACGCCATCGGTTCGCACCACGACGAGGTGGAGATGTCGTCGCTCATCGCCCCGATTATTCAGGTGTGCGACGCCATATCAGGCGCACGCCCGGGCGCACGCCGCGAGGTGGTCGAGAGCTACATCAAGCGCCTGAAGGAGATGGAGGATATCGCCCTGTCGTACCCCGGTGTGGTGAAGACCTACGCCATTCAGGCCGGCCGCGAGCTGCGTGTAATTGTCGGCGCCGACAAACTTTCAGACCAGGAATCGGAAAGCCTCTCCCACGACATCGCCAAGAAGATTCAGGACGAAATGACCTATCCGGGTCAGGTGAAGATCACCGTTATCCGCGAGACCCGCGCCGTAGCATACGCCAAATAGAACAGCCCCCTCCGTCCGCTGACGGGGGCAATGACCGGGTGACGGTTCCGGATACGGGCACCGGTCTCCCATCACAAGGCTGTCGCTCGTTGGCTCCGGTCGGTTTCAGGGAATGTCCGAATTTACAGAGTTATGCCGTCGGCATCGTCTGCTACCGCAACAGACCATAAGGAAGAAACCGAAAATCCGTTAAAAGAGTAGGTACAATTTAATTTATTGTCAAACTCAAACTTTTTACACTATGAACTGGTTAAAAACCGCATTCAACGTGTTCGTCAACGCTGTTAAGGGTCAGTACTTCGACTTCAAGGGCCGGACGAAGATGATGGACTTCTGGATGTTCCTGGTGATCTACATCATCATCAACGTCGTCCTGTCGATCGTCGACATGCTGCTGGCTGCCGTGCTGGGCTTCGCCATCCTGTCGTCGCTCTTCCAGCTGGCCATGTTGTGCCCGCTGCTGGGCATCGGCGCCCGCCGCATGCACGACATCGGCAAGAGCGGCTGGTTTCAGATTATCCCGCTCTACAACCTCTACCTGTGGGCACAGCCCGGACAGAAGGAGGCCAACAAATGGGGAAATCCCGTGGAATAGCCGGTTGACTCATTACAAGGCAGAATCCGCCCTTCGTGAGGGGCGGATTCGCTGTTTTCCGGGGCTTTGCAAAAACATGCTTCCGGCCCCGATTCCCTTATTTCTTCATGCCATGGATTCCGAACTCCTGCATTATATCGAAACCTCCATCTTGCCGCGTTACGAGGCGTTCGACGCGGCACATCGTGTCGACCACGCCCGCAGTGTGATTGCCCGAAGTCTGGAACTGGCGGGCCATTATGAAGTCGACATCGATATGGTCTGCGTCATTGCGGCCTATCACGATCTGGGACTGGTGGACGGACGCGAACGCCACCACATCCGTTCGGGCGAACTGCTTGCAGCCGATCGCACGCTGCGCCGGTGGTTCAGCGAGGAGCAGATTGCTGTCATGCGCGACGCTGTGGAGGACCACCGCGCCTCCTCCGACCACGAACCCCGCACGATCTACGGCTGCATCGTAGCCGAAGCCGACCGCTGTATCGACACCACCACCGTAGTGCGACGCACAGTACAATACGGTCTGGACCACTACCCCGCACTCACGCGCGATGAGCACTTCGAACGCTGCCGCGAACACCTCCTTCGCAAATATGCCGTCGGAGGTTATCTGAAATTGTGGATTCCTCAATCGGACAATGCCCGACGCCTCGAAGAGCTGCGGACAATAATTTGTGACGACAAAGCCCTCCGTCGCCTCTTCGACAAACTCTACGACGCCGGGCAGTCCTGCCTGACGCAGCCTCACACCGTCGTGCCCTGAGGAAAATACTTCATATACTGCACCCGTTGGAAAAGATCGTCGCCCGTACGCCCATAATCCATACGGCCACAAAAATCGTCGAGCGCACCAAAGTCGTGACGCGCAGCCCACTCATCAACAAAGCGGTTGATGGTGCCGATTGCCTCGAAACCCTGTTCATGGATAGCCGAGCAGAGCTGCACGGCCCGCGCTCCGCACAGCAGCGCCTTGACGGCTGCCGAACCGTCGTGTACCCCCGTAGAGACAGCCACGTCGAGCCGCGGAACAGCTGACGAACACAAGGCCGCACTGCGCAGCACATTGCGCAGCTCTGACGGATGGCTGAACGGATCGCCCACCGTAAACTTCAGTCGTTCGATGTCGATGTCCGGCTCGAAAAACCGATTGAACAGCACCACCCCCCAAGCTCCACACTCGTGAAGGGTCCGGGCCATAGCTACGATATTGGTCAGGCGCATCGGCAGCTTTACCGCAACGGGAATATCCACGACCCCGCACACCTGTCGCACAACCTCCGCATAACGGCACTCCAGCTCCACAGAGTCCACATCGGGATCGGTCGGCGCAAAAAAGATATTCAGCTCCAAAGCCGAAGCTCCCGCCGCAGACATAGCCGCGGCATAATCCATCCACCCTTTGCCCGTCGAAACGCAGTTGATGCTGGCGATAACGGGTACACCCGTAACACGGGCTTCGGTGATGAGGTGGAGAAAATCGAGCTTATAGGCGTCGCTCAAATAACTTTCGAGGTATTCACCCGAATCGCCCATGCCCTGCGGCACGTAATCATAAGCGACAGCGTGGTGCACCACCTGTTCTTCGAATATCGACTTGAGAACCACAGCTCCGGCACCCGCGGCGACGCATTTTTCGACGGCGGCTTTCGTAGCCGTATAAGGCGAGCTGGCAACGATGATCGGGGAACGGAGCTCAAGGCCCAGATAATGGGTTTTCATGCGGCAAGGATTTTCCCTCCCCGACCGCGATTTTCATGCCACAGACGCAGCCCCCACCTCACTCATGCAACCTCTTGTAACAGCGGCTGTCCGGTCTTCGAGCGGCCGGTAGTCGCGTGTAGCCATCTCCCAGCACAGTTTTAGCCAGATGATCGCACACGGCAGAGCCTTAAGCGCATAAGGCTGAACAAGAGAGACGCGCAGCACCCGCGGGAAGAGGTCAGAGGGCGACATACTGGTGAGGATGAAAGCGAAGATCATCAACGCCACGTCCCACCCCGAACGTTTCCATGGCGCCGTTACATACCAGATTGCAACACCCAAAAGCGCAATAATATAACCGCTCGATTCACTGCCTGTGCTGAACAACACGACGAAGAGGAGCACCGAGGCAAGCAGGGCGTGGCGAAATCCCTCATAACGATACTGCCCGAAACGCAAATAAGGCACGAAGAAGAGCATCAGTCCCGGCACGATGAGCCACAGATCGGAATAAGCGACCGACCCGCTGATCTTGCGGACCATGCCCAGCAGTGAAATATTCTGGTGGAAGGCGAAGAGGTTTTCCTGGTTCTTGACCACCAGCCCCGTCAACCACTCGTAATACTGTCCCACGACATACTCGGGGCTCGTGAAGAGCATCGGTGCGGCAAACAGCACGACCGACCACCCGATCAGGGAGAGGATAAAACGCTTTTTGTGTTTCGAGAAGAAGAAAAAGGCCAACCCCACGACGCCGTAAATCTTGACCAGCGTGCCCATGACGATGAGCAGCGTGGCCCACACGTCTTTCTCCTTGCGGATCAGGCAGAAAGCCCCGATGATAACCGTGGCGATAACGACGTTGAACTGGTTCATGAAGAGGGCCGTGAGCAGCTCGTGGGCGCAGAACCAGCAGATAAAGGCGTGTTTAGACCGGTCGACGGCCAGCGAACGGATGGCCCAATAAAGCGTCAGAGCCATGGCCACACCCCACAACACAACCCCCAGACGCACGGGCAACACGGCAAAAGGCGCAATAATGAGACTGAACAAAGGCCCGTAGTGATTGACGTCGTAATACTGATCGGGGTACTCGGCATAAAGCGACACCCGCTCGATGGCGTGCCAGAAGACGTAACGATAGATAATGAAGTTATTGCACTTGGTCTTGACGATGCCCGCAATAAGCGGAATGAGGAGCCACAGACCGAACAGAGTGCGATAGTCGCTGAAAAAGGGCTTTCGGACAAAAGCGTCGAGTTTCGCCAGAAGGTTTTTCATCAAATGGGTGTGTATGTCGGATTCTTCAGTTTTTCGGCAGGGAGAACTACACAAACGGCAAGGCTACAACCTCGGCCTTCACCAGCTTTTCACGGATGATGACGGCGATTTCTGTGCCGGGCATAGCATAATCGGAGGCAACATAACCCATGCCGACGCCGATCTTGAGGCAGGGCGACATGGTGCCCGAGGTAACGCTGCCGATCGGCGTGCCGTCAGGGCCTGCCAGTGCATAACCGTGACGCGGAATGCCTCGCCCGATCATCTTGAAGCCGACCAGACGGCGCGTCACGCCCTCCTTTTTCTGTCGCTCCAGCAGCGGACGATCGATAAATTCCTTATCCGCGGCAAACTTGGTGATCCACCCCAGGCCGGCTTCGATGGGCGACGTAGTGTCATCAATGTCGTTGCCATACAGACAGAAGCCCTTTTCGAGACGCAGCGTATCGCGGGCTCCGAGGCCGATATTCTTCAATCCATACCCGGCGCCAGCCTCCCAAAGCGCAGCCCACAACTTGGGCGCATCCTCATTGGCGATATAAATTTCGCAGCCACCGGCACCGGTATATCCCGTAATGGAAAGGATGGCGTCGCACCCGGCCACGCGCATCTTGCGGAACGTATAATACTCCATCTCCCCGACCGGCTCGTCGCACATTTTCTGCACGATCTTCATGGCCAGGGGGCCCTGCACGGCAAGTTGACAGATTTCGTCCGAAGCGTTGTAAAGCTCGTTACCGTGCCCGGCCTGCATACCCATCCGGGCACCCTCGGCGCAGATATGGCTCCAGTCCTTCTCTGTGTTGGCCGCGTTGACCACCAGCAGGTAGGTTTCGGCGTCGAAGCGATAAACCAGGACGTCGTCGACAATGCCGCCCCGGCCATTGGGCATACACGAATACTGCACCTTGCCATCATAGAGCTTCGCCACATCATTCGACGTAATGCGCTGCAACAGCGCCAACGCCTTAGGCCCCTTGACCCATATTTCTCCCATGTGGCTGACGTCGAAGACCCCGGCGCCGCTGCGCACGGTGAGGTGCTCGTCGTTGATGCCCGAGAACTCGATGGGCATATTATACCCCGCAAACTCGGCCATACGAGCCCCGGCAGCAATGTGATAATCGGTAAAAGGCGTGGTTTTCATGATCAAAATGACAATTTATTCAAATGTTTCGGCTCCTCCGGAGCCGCCGTGCCGCAGCCCCGCGCGGCGGAAACTTCAGCCCGAAAACTACTCTTCGCGGCGCTTAACCCCAAGACGCGGGCAACGACGAAACTCTTTCTCGCGGTCAAAAAGATAGCGATAAGTGGTGTGCACCTTGTGGCGCTTGGCACAGACATAATTTTCGATCATGCGGTTCATAACAGGGTTGAAGTCGCCGATCCAGGCCAGCTCCAGAGTCTTATAGGGATTACGCTTGTTGTAGGTGAAATACTCCCAGTATTTGACCATGATAGCCGACTCAACGCCCTTGCCGTGGAACTCAGGCGCAATACCGAAGATAATGCCGAAGATGCGGTCGCACGACCTGCGGACCTTCAGGTCCCACATCAGACGCAGCTTCTGCCACAACCCGAACTTACCCCGGAATTTGCCGATAAGGCGGTTGAGATCGGGCACCGTAATAAAGAAACCGATGGGCTCCTCGTTGAAATAAGCGAAGAAAATGATGTTGGGATCGATGATCGGTTTCATCGTCCGCATCATGTGCAACGCCTCCTCCTGCGACATGGGTCTGACGCCCGAAAAGAGGGCCCACGCCTTGTTATAAATCACGCGGAAGTTCTCGGCAGCCTCTTCAAGGTTGTCCATGTCGAGCGTCTCGACATGATAACCCGGCTGGGAGTAGAGCCGCTCAGTGCGTGTAAAGATGCGCTCGCTGGCTTCGGAATCGTTGACCCGCCAGATGAAACTGTGCTGGTTGAAATAGTTCTTGAATCCGTAATTCTCGAACAACTCTTTATAATAAGGCGGATTATAGGGATTCTTATAAAGCGGCTGAAACTCATACCCCTCAACCAGCAAACCCCACCAGTCGCGTCGCTGTCCAAAGTTGATCGGCCCGTCCATAGCCTCCATGCCATAGCTCGCCAGCCACATGCGCGCGGCGTCGAAGAGCATGTCGGCAACCTCCTGGCTGTCGATGGCCTCGAAAAATCCGCAGCCACCCGTGGGCTGCTCTTCAATCTGGGACTTCTCGCGGTTGTAAAACGCCGCGATACGCCCCACGACCTCGCCCTTGCGATCACGCACCATCCAGCGGATAGCCGCACCGTCAGCGAACAGCTCGTTCTGGGCAGGATCGAAGACCTCCCGCACGTCGCAGTCGAGTGGGCAGACCCAGTTGCGGTTGCCTTTATAAATTTTTTTCGGCAGATCAAGCCACGCGCGCTCCTGAGCCGGCGTGGAGACCTCCTGCAACACATAGTTGCCCGTATCCCTGTTTTGGTTTTCCATATCTTTTTCGACCTGTTTTTTCATGGCACAATTCCGGCTTTAGCTATTCGGGCCAGCCTGCGTTCCATTCGTCGGCGCCCCAGTTGCGGGCCTCCGCGGGGCAGAGGCTGCGGCCCGAATAGCGAAAACACCCCGCAAGATGAACAAAGATAAACATTTTTTCCTATTTTTGTTTCATCCTCCCCGAAATACGCACAATCATGAACCACAGCCTCGAACAGTACCTTCCCGACACAAACAAGACCCGCTACCGCTTCATGAAATACCGCATACACCGCATCCTGCTGGTGTGTTGCAGCTACGACGGCTTCATTCTCGAAGAGGACGGACGCATCGAGTCGCAGATCAATCGTGAATACCTCGATCTGAACCTCTCCAACCCACCGTCGTTCACACGTGTAAGCTCAACGAGCGAGGCCCTCGAACTGCTCGCGAACGACCCATCGTTCGACTTCATCCTGACGATGTACAATGTAGGCGAAGTCGATGTCTTCACGTTCGCCAAAATCGTCAGGGAGCGCCATCCCGGGATTCCGGTAGCTCTGCTCACCTCCTTCTCGAAGGATATTTACCGCCGCATCGAGGAGCAGGACCGCTCGGGACTCGACTACATCTTCTGCTGGCACGGCAATACCGACCTCATCATCGCCATTATCAAACTCGTGGAGGATAGGATGAACGCCGAGGAGGATATTGTCCAGGGCGGCGTACAGGCCATTCTGCTGGTCGAGGACTCGATCCGTTTCTACTCCACCTACCTGCCCGAACTCTACCGCATCATCCTGATGCAGAATACCGAGTTTCTCAAGGACGCCTTCAACGAGCAGCAGCAGGTGCTGCGCAAACGCGCGCGGCCCAAAATCCTGCTGGCCCGCAGCTACGAGGAGGCCTCAGAGCTTTACGAACGCTACAAAAAAAATCTACTTGGCGTGATCTCCGACGTGGGATTCGTCATCCATCGCGACGATCCGCCCGCCTCGGAACAGCTCGATGCAGGCATCGAACTCTGCCGACACATCCGCGAGGACAACCCCCTGATGCCCGTACTGTTGCAGTCATCGCAGACCGCCTTCGCCGAGCAGGCCCGCGAACTGGACGCCGGATTCATCGCCAAGAACTCCAAAACGCTCCTCTCCGAGCTCCGCGAATACATCACCACAGAGCTGGCCTTCGGCGACTTCATCTTCCGCGACCCTGCAACCGGCATTGTCATCGGCCGCGCCCGAGACCTGACACAAATGCAGCAGATGATCGCCACGGTCCCCGACCAGGCATTCGAATACCACACCTCGCAGAACCACCTCTCAAAATGGCTCTACTCCCGGGGCCTCTTTCCGCTGGCCGCATCGATCCGTCAATACAACAAGAGCCATTTTACCTCAGTCGAGGAGCACCGCCGCGTGCTGGTCAGCCTCATCAACGACTACCGCCAGCTGCTGGGTCAGGGCGTCGTGGCACACTTCGATGCCCAAACCTACTCCGATGCCGTGGCCTTCGCCCGCATCGGCGAAGGCTCCTTAGGCGGCAAGGCACGCGGCCTGGCCTTTATGAACTCGATGCTTAACAAATACCGCCAGTACGACAAGCACGAAAACGTGCGCATCCTCATCCCCCGCTCGGTGGTGATCGCTACGGAGTATTTCGACGAATTCATCCGCCTCAATGGTCTGGAGTACGTCATCGCCCAGGACTTCACCGACGAGGAAATCCTCTCGGAGTTCGTCTCCTCGACGGTCCCGGCACGCCTTCAGGAGGAGCTCAAAACCTACATCCGTACGGTGCGCAAGCCTCTGGCCGTTCGCTCATCGTCAAAGCTCGAAGATTCGCACTACCAGCCCTTCGCTGGCATCTACTCCAC
>CAJUIE010000003.1 GCA_910586375.1 uncultured Alistipes sp.
GTGTTGTTCACGGTGCGGGCAGGGGATTCGGACCTCCCGGCTGCTGTTTTTTCGAGGCGGTGACGGAGAGAGAAATGATCCCATCCCACCATGGAGCGGAAGTTATCGCGCTGTAGTATCACGATTATGATCACGGCGATTCCGACTGTGAAGAGGAGGAGGCCGGTAAGTTTTTTAATCATTTTTCCCGTTTTCGTTCAATATTTCAATGGCGCAGGTCACTACGTTGTCCACGGGGTGGATGTTGGCGTAGAATCCATTCTCTTCGAGCGGTGTGTTGCGGCCGATGTAAGCCCGGAGCTGAGCCTCGATCAGTCGTCGCGAGCGGACTATATCTCGGCGGCGTGGGGTCTCGCCCTGCCGTGCGGCGTAGCGGATGAAGTCGTCGACGAGTGTAGCGTCGCTGTCGAGCAGGGTTTGTAGCTCGTCGAGTGTCTTCACGTTGTTGAGTGCTGCGCGGTGACGGTCGGCGTAATCGAGCGTGTAGCGGTAGAGAATGTTGCGGCCCGCGACTTCGATGTAGTATTTCGACAGACCCGTTGTGTCGGCCGGGACAAAGATATCGGGCATGATTCCGCCGCCGCCGTAGACCGTCTTGCCGCCCGGTGTGGTAAAGCGCAGCGAGTCGGCAAAACGGATGCTGTCGGCCGAGAAGAACTCGTTGTTGAGGTAGCGGTTGAGGATGTCGCCCTCGTAGTCTTCTTCGTCACCGATGGTGTAGGGTTTCTGGATTGATCGGCCCGTGGGGGTGTAGTAGCGTGCCGTGGTGAGTCGCAGGGCCGATCCATCGCTGTAGGGTATCTGTCGCTGCACCAGGCCTTTGCCGAACGAACGGCGACCGACGATCGTGCCGCGGTCGTTGTCCTGCAAGGCTCCGGCCAGAATTTCGCTCGACGAGGCACTCTCTTCGTCGAGGAGCACGGCAACCTCCATATCCTGGGCAGTGCCGCGGCCATCGGCATATTCGCGCAGTTGCTTGTGATTCCGGTCTTCGGTGTAGACGATAAGCTGACCTTCGTGCAAAAACTCGTTGGCAATAGCGATCGCCTGGTCGAAGTAACCGCCCGAGTTGCCGCGCAGATCGAAGATGATGCGGTCGACACCCTCGGCACGCAGAGCCGTCAAAGCCCGCCGCAGTTCGGAGAATGAGGTGCGGGAGAACTGCCCCAGACGGATATAGCCTGTGGTTCCGCTAATGCGGAAGGCTGCTTCGATGCTTTTGATCGGAATAGCGCCCCGCACCACCTCGACCTCCACACGGTCGTCGATGCCCCGGCGTTCGAGCCCCAGGCGTACGGTCGTGCCGCGTCGGCCTCGCAGGCGTTTGACGATGTCGTTCTGGGGTATTTTACGCCCGGCGACCAACGAATCGTTGATCGCCACGATGCGGTCGCCGGCCCGGATGCCGGCTTTATCGCTGGGGCCCTGGGGGATGACGTTGAGGACGATCACTGTGTCGGTCGCCATGTTGAAAACCACGCCGATGCCGTCGAACTCGCCTTCGAGAGGCTCGTTGAGCTGGGCCATTTCTGCGGCCGGGATGTAGACCGAGTGGGGATCGAGTTCGGCCAGCAATTGGGGGATGACATGCTCCGCGAGTGAATCCATAGATACCGAGTCGACGTACTGGTTTTCGATCAGCGCGAGGGTCTGCGTCAGTTTGTTGGTCGGCAGCACGGCACTTCGGAGCAGTCCGCGCAGCTGCGACGCCGCGTCGTGACGTCCTACGTAGAGCCCCAGTGCCAGGCCGGTGAGTACGCCTGCGGCCAGCAGCAGCGGGAAGAGTATCGTACGACGGGAGTTGTTGTACATTGCCTTATTTGTTCTTGAATGTGTAGGCCAGGCCAACACTCAGGAGTGTTTTGGTCTGTACATCGAGGTTCTGTGCCCGGTTGTAGTAGAGCTCGAAGCTCAGCGATGTGGAGAGGTATTTCGTGGCCTTGATGTCGATGGTGTTGGTCCAGCGCACGACCGGGTGGATCGGCAGGTGAGGCTTTTTTTTGATGTCCTTGTCTCCGCTCTCCCAGGTGTTCATGGCATCCACGTAGGCGTGGTAGCTGCGGTATTTGTTGTTCTGGCCGATGTCGGTGATCCAGCCGTAGAATCCGTAGAGCATCGTGCGGTAGCGCAGGAACTCCGATTTGCCGAATGTGCGGTCGAAATCGATCTGAACCGACGAACCGCCCTCGTATTTCGATCGCTTGTCGGGGTCCTCGATACCGTAGGCGAAGCCGTTGTCTTTGCGGATGGTCGTGTTGCGGGCATAGGTGGCGTTGAGGGCTATGGGCGAGAGGTTGATGACGATCGGGAACTTGGGGTTGGGGCATTTGTAGGTCACACCGAGCGAAGCATCCAGATAGCCCGGAGTCATGAAGGTGCTTTTGCGGTCGGCCCGGTCTTGTTCGGTACGCGACTTGTAGCCGTCGACAAACTGGCTGCGGAACTTGACGATGGCTCCGTACGACCAGTTTTTCGACATCTTGAACGACGGAGCGGTCGATATTTCGAATTCATCCTGATTCTTGAACCATTCACCTTTGCTCGTGGTTTCACCGTTGTCGTCGGTAGTTTCGACCTTCATGCGGTTGTAGCCGAACTTACCGATGAACTTGGTTTCGACCGAGAAGAGGTGCTTAGTGAATGTGTGGTTGAGAAACAGATTGGCTGTCAGTGCGATGGAGTTGTCACCGCCCGAGACGTCTACCCACGGGTCGTTGTAGTTGGTCAGGGCACCCATCAGGCCGCCGCCGAACTCTAAGGTGTTGCGCTCTTTGCGGATGGCGGCCCGTTCGGCCCGGTAGCGGGCCAGGTTGAAGTAGTCGACATCGACCGCGGTGGGTTTCACCCGGTCGTGGAAAGTTACGTCCGAGTGCCGGGCGTTCACCTCGTCGATGGAAAACTGCGCTGCAGCAGGACAGGCAGCCGCAAGCAGGTAGAGGAGCGGTAAAACGGAGTAGAAACGTTTCATCGTATTCGGATTTAAAACAGCGATTTTCACGGTGCAAATTTATGAAAATATTCAGATATTTCCGTAATTTTGTATCGTTCGGGCATCGAAAGTCAGCCTTTAGGCTGGCGGGCCGAAGCCTCCGCCGCGCGGAGGCCCGCAACTTATCGTTGCAGTCCACCGCAGGCTTCAGCCCGCTGGGGGACGCCAAAACGTAATTTCGGACGAAAATCATGAAATTCTTCGGAGCACACGTGAGCGCTTCAGGCGGTGTGGAGAACGCACCCGTCAATGCCCGTGCCATAGGGGCCACGGCCTTCGCGCTCTTCACTAAAAACCAGCGCCAGTGGATGGCGCGGCCTCTCGCCGTGGCCGAGATTGACGCTTTCCGCCGGGCTTGCGACGAGCAAGGGTACACTCCCGCACAGATTCTGCCCCACGACTCTTATCTTATCAACTTGGGGCACCCCGAGGCTGCGGCTCTTGAGAAGTCGCGCGCGGCCTTTTACGACGAAATAAAGCGTTGTGAGCAGCTGGGACTCGATCGACTGAATTTCCACCCCGGCAGCCACTTGCGGCAGATTACGACCGAGGAGTCGCTCGACCGCATTGCCGAGTCGATCAATCGGGCGCTCGACCGCACGCAAGGTGTCACGGCCGTGATCGAAAACACGGCGGGTCAGGGCTCCAACCTCGGATTCTCGTTCTACCAGTTGCGTTATCTGATTGACCGCGTGGAGGATAAGTCGCGCGTAGGCATATGCATCGACACGTGCCATGCCTTTGCTGCTGGTTACGACCTTTCGGATGCTGCGGCGTGCGAAAAAACGTTTGCGGAGCTGGACGAGGTTGTAGGGTTGAACTACCTGCGTGGGATGCACCTTAATGATGCCCTGAAACCCCTCGGCAGCCACGTTGACCGCCATGCACCGTTAGGAGACGGACTTATAGGCTGGGAGTGTTTTCGTTATATTGCCCGAGACAAGCGTTTCGACGGCATTCCCCTCATCCTCGAAACCCCCGATGAGAGCCGCTGGCCTGCCGAGATTGAAGCGCTTAAGGCTTTTGCGCAGGAGCAGAACTTATAGCCGGTCCAGACATGCGCGGATGAGCGCAGCGCTCTCGCGCACTTCGTCGTCGGAGATCGTCAGTGGCGGCGAGATCCGGAAGGCTGTGTCGCAGTAGAGGAACCAGTCGCTCAGAATCCCCGCCTCCTTGAAAAGTTCCATGAGGCGATACAAGAGCTCCGGGGCCCCCAGCTCGACCGCCAGCAGCAGCCCCGCACGGCGTATTTCGCGCACGGCGGGATGATCACGCAGCAGGTTTTCGTACAAGGCTCCCTTGTGCTCGACTGCCTCTGTTATCTTATTGTTTAATAGATAGTTCAATGCGGCCAAACCGGCCGCGCAGCAGACCGGGTGACCGCCGAAAGTGGTGATGTGGCCCAGCACGGGGTTGGTCTGTAAGGTGTCCATAATTTCGTGCCGGGCTACGAAAGCCCCTAAGGGCATGCCGCCGCCGAAGGCTTTGGCCAGACACACGATGTCGGGCACCACGCCGTATTTCTGTAGGGCAAACATTGTTCCCGTGCGGCCCATGCCGGTCTGTATTTCGTCGAAAATCAGTAGCGCACCCACCTCGTTGCAGCGTTTGCGCAGCGCCTCCAGATAGCCCGCTACAGGAGGCCGCACGCCTGCTTCGCCCTGTACCGGTTCGGCCAGCACGCAGGCTGTGCGGTGCGTGATGCGCTCCAGTTGGGCGAAATCGTTGAACTCAATGGCCTGCACGTCGGGTAGCAGAGGCCGGAAAGCGTTTTTCCACTCCTCGCCTTCGGGCGCGCCCATCATACTCATGGCCCCGTGCGTCGAGCCGTGGTAAGCCCGGCGCATGGAGATCATTTCGGTACGGCCTGTGAATCGTTTGGCCAACTTCAGTGCCCCCTCGACCGCTTCGGCCCCCGAGTTGACAAAGTACACGCTTTCCAATTCGCCGGGTAGCAGCGACGCGATTTTAGCGGCATATTCTACCTGGGGAGCTTCGACCATTTCGCCGTAGACCATTACGTGCATGTAGCGTGCGGTCTGCTCTTGCACTGCCTTGATGACGGCGGGGTTGGCGTGGCCGACGTTGCTCACCGAGACCCCGGCCACCAGATCGTAGTAGCGTTTGCCCTCCGGGGTGTAAAAAAATGAACCTTCGGCCCGCGCGACTTCCACCAGCATGGGCGATGGCGACGTCTGGGCAACATGGGCGAGAAATTGTTTGCGGAGAATATTCATAGAAAAGTGAAAAGTTAAAGGTGGACTCAAGCCTTCGCCGGGGGCCGGCTTGTCCGATCTTCGGTCTGAATACCGATGCAATATGTTATTCAATAGATTCTTCGTCAGCCCTTGCGGGCGTCCTGAGAATGACAAAGCGGGCGTCCGGCCCGCAGAAATTATTCATTGTCCGCATACCCTCTCCGCGTCAGGATGGCGTCGGCGTCCTTGATGCTCCGGCACATCCACTGATAGAGCACTTCGGCTTGTCGGGTGTCCGACAATTGCCAGTTGTCGGTGTTGTGACGCAATCGCTCGGCGAGCGTGTAGATAAGTATGGCCGCCGAGGCTGAGACATTGAGGCTTTCGACCATGCCGCACATGGGAATGCGCAGAAATTCGTCGGCCGCAGCCACCACTTCATCCGAGATGCCCGCATGTTCGGTTCCGAAGACTAAGGCGAAAGGGCCACGGGTCACGTCGAAGGTCTCGGGTGTCGTATCTTCGCGGTGGGGCGTTGTCGCCACGATGCGGTAGCCTTCGGATTTGAGGGCGCGGAGTGCTTCGGCAGTTGATGAGTGGCGCACGACATCGACCCATTGTTCCGTGCCGCGGGCAATGGCTGCATTGGGCTCGAAGGGACAGAGCGCCTCGACGGTGTGCATCCGTTGCAGCCCGAATGCCTCGCAGTGGCGGATAAGGGCTGCGGCGTTCTGCGAGTGGTACATGTTTTCGGCCAGCACGGTCAGGTGGTGCGTGCGGTGTGCTACGGTGCGGCGGAACAGATCGTAGCGTTCGGCGGTCATGTACCCGGCCAGACACTCGATGCGCGTTTCGTACCACGACAGCGGTTTATTTGCGGTATTTTTCATCGTCGTCGAGCATTTTCAGGTAGCTTTCGTAACGTTGGGGGGCGATTATGCCTTGCCGTACGGCCTCCTCGACCGCGCAGCCCGGTTCGTGGGTGTGGGTGCAGTTGTAGAAACGACAGTCGTGGCCCACGCGCATCATCTCGGGGAAGTAGTGCCACAGCTCGCCATCGTCGATGTCGATCAGACCGAACCCTTTGATGCCGGGCGTGTCGATCACGGCGCCGCCGCCCAGGAGGGGGTACATTGTCGAAAAGGTTGTTGTGTGGCGCCCCTTGAGGTGGCTTTCGGATATTTCGCCCGTGCGGATGTCGAGCGTGGGGTCGATGGCGGCTATCAGCGACGACTTGCCGACACCTGAATTACCCGACAGCAGCGTTGTACGTCCCGCGAGCTGTGCGCGGACCTCTTCCACGCCCTGCCCCGTGCGGGTCGAAACTTCGATAACAGGGTAGCCCGCACCCTCGTAGATCGCCCGAAAGTGGGCCATTGCCTCGGGTTCTTGTAAATCGCACTTCGAGAGTACGACCGTTGCTGGAATCTTGTAGGCTTCGCACGTCACTAAGAAGCGATCGACAAACTCCGGAGGCGTGGCGGGCTGTTGCAGGGTGGCCAGTACGATGGCCCGGTCGATGTTGGCGGCGATGATGTGGCTCTCTTTCGAGAGGTTCGAGGCCCGACGGATGACGTAGTTGTGACGGGGTTCCACCGAGACGATGGTGTAGTCGCCGTTGTCGTCGCGCTCGCACTTCACGCGGTCACCCACTACTACGGGGCTGGTTGTCCTGGCGCCCTTGAGCCGTAGCCGTCCCCGGATACGGCAACGTACCGGGCCTGTAGCGGTCGCCACGTCGTACCAGCTTCCCGTTGCCCGGGTCACTATGCCGCTGAAGGTTTGTTCCATCGTTCAGGATTTTTCGGTTTGGGCACTTTCTGCGGTCAGCTGTTCGCCGAACTGCTCCACAAAGGGAAAGATTATCTCCGAGAGGCGCATGATGGGACGATAGGTATAGGAGGAGTCGATTGTCTCGGCGTTGACAAGGGTGTGGCCAGCGTTGAGGCGGTCGAATGCCGCGAAGAGTGCACTCAGGACCAGCAGGTATTTCAGTACTGCGACGGCGACACCTAAGAGCGAGTCGGACACTCCGAATCCTGCGAAACAGAACAGTCGGCGCAGCACCCGGGCCGCGATGCCGATGGCGATAATGGCGGCAATCAGCACCGTGACAAAGCCTCCGGCACTACGGATGTCGTCATCGAGCCGCAGCCACGTGCCGACCTGGGCGCCATAGCGCGAAGCGAGCCAGAGCCCGGCGGCGAGTGCCCCGAGGGAGCATATCTGCACAATGAAACCCCGGCGCCAGCCGTTCCACACAGCCACTGCCAGCACCAGACAGACTATCAGATCGATGGTATTCATGCGTTTCTGGGCCCAAAGATAGCGAAAAAATGGTTTTCGTCAGCGGAACAGTTCCACGAGCGGCACCTCTAAGGCCCGGCTTATGGCACACAGCGTGCGCAGTGTGGGATTGGAGTGTCCCGCCTCTATGCGGCTGAGGTTCGAACGTTCCATATCGCAACGATAGGCCAGTTCCTGGACGGTGAACTTGCGTTGAAGTCTCAATTTTCTGATATTTCGGGCGATGATTTCCATCTGTTGCTGGTAGGGTGGGGGCGTCTGCATCCGTGCGGGGTGTTGATGTCTGACAAAGATACGAATAAGCCGAGCGCAATGCCAAATTTATTTGCGCTTTGCCGAGCGGGAGTATCTAAGACGCAGTCAAAGATACGAAATTAGGGTGAAAGTTAAAAGGGGAACTTCGGCTTTAGCCGATGCGAGCCGCAGTCATGCCCGGGCGCAGGCTCGCAATATTTGCGTCGCCTCCGTTGGCTGCGGCCCGTGCGCTCGGGTGCAATTATGAAGGCGCTCTGCGGAGTTGGATATGAGCGCCGGATTTCGTAATTTTGCCTCCGACCCAATTTTTGTTTGCATGAAACGCTTTATCGTGATACTTCTGCTTGTGGTTGCCGTTGTCGAAGCTCCGGCCCGTGAGGTCTTTCCGCTTAATGAGGGGTGGCGCTTCTTTTTTAAGTCCGAAGCTACCGGTGACCAGGCCCGTCACGTTACCCTGCCCCATAGCTGGAACACCGATCCGCTGGCCGAAACGATGCTGCTGGAGACCACGGGTAATTACCTCAACAACGTATATATTCCCTCTGAGTGGGCCTCGAAGCGTATCTTTGTGCGGTTCTATGGCGCTCAGAGTGTTGCCGACCTCTTCGTCAACGGCTGCCATGCGGGCAGTCATCGGGGGGGCGCGGCGGCCTTTACGTTCGAAGTTACGGATTTTCTGAAATGCGGGGCAGACAATGCCCTGCTCATGGTGGTGAGCAATGCCGCCCGCAACGACGTGTTGCCCACCTCGACCGATATGAATCTTTATGGCGGTCTTTATCGCGAAGCTGAGCTGATCGTGGCGGAGCGCACCACCGTTTCGCCGCTTTATCTGGGGACGGAGGGAGTGCTGGTCCGCCCTTCGTTTGTCGATGCCACGAAGGTCGAGGGTGAAATTGAGGTACACCTCACGTCGCGGGACGAGAGCAGCACGATGCTTGGCGTGGAGATCGTAGCGCCCGACGGTACGTGTGTCTTTTCGCGCCGTCAGCGTGTCAAGGTGGAGGACAAGCCTCTGCGGTTGCCCTTTTCAATTGGGCAGCCCCGGTTATGGAGTCCTTCGTCGCCGTCGCTCTATCGGGTCGAGGTCTGCGTCGGCGAGCTGAACCGGGATTGTGTGGAGATCCGCACGGGCTTCCGGTCGGTTGTGGCGGCCTCAGCGGGTGGTTTGCTCGTCAATGGAGTGCTCACTCCCGTGCGAGGTGTGACGCTCTGCCACGATAACGCTCTTTCGGGCGGAACGCTGACGGATGAAGATTATGCTGCCGATCTGTATGAAATCCGTACGTTGGGGGCTAACGCCCTGCGTTCGGCTGTCATGCCTCATGCCCCCGGCCTTTATGATCGTTGCGACGAGCAGGGAGTACTGGTGTGGGTCGATACGCCGTTTCACTATTCGTCGTTTCTGGGCGACGTGGCCTACTACGCCACGCCGGAGTTTGAGCAGAACGGTCTGGACCAGCTGCGGGAGATCGTCGCTCAGAACATCAACCATCCCTCGGTGGTGATGTGGGGTATCTTTTCCCGGATACAGACCCGCGGTGACGATGCTGTGCCTTATATCCGTCGGCTCCATGAGGCGGCCCGCGGGCTTGATCCCTCGCGACCGACGGTAGCGTGCAGCGACCAGAACGGCGACATCAACTTCATCACCGATCTGATTGTCTGGCGCCAGAATGTGGGCTGGGAGAAAGGTTCGCCCAACGACCTGACGCTTTGGCGCAAACAGTTGCAGAAGAGCTGGAGCCACCTTCGGTCGGGCGTGGAGTATGGCGGCAGCGGCTTCATCGGCCACCGCAGCTATACCTCCCGCGAGGAGCCCTGCGCCAACTGGCAGCCCGAAGAGCGGCAGACGCTCTTTCATGAAGAGTATGCCCGTAATTTGGAGAGCGATTCGCTTTTCTGGGGCGTGTGGATCGATAACATGTTCGACTATGGTTCGGCCCGGCGTCCTTATGGCATCGACGGCAAGGGCCTCGTGACGCTCGACCGGCGCAACCGGAAGGATGCCTGGTATCTTTACCGGGCGCTGTGGAACCGTGAGGAGCCGATCCTCCATATTACAGGCAAGCACCTTCCGCTGCGCGATGCGGCGCGTCAGTCGTTTCGCATTTACTCTTCGGCAGGCGAACCGCTTTTGCTTGTCGGGAGTGATACGGTAGCGGTCACCCGTTATGCTGCGTGTCAATATCGCTCGGATACGGTTCGTCTGGCTGGTCGTGTCGAGGTAAAAGCCCTGGCGGGCGATTTGCGCGACAGCGTGACTATTCTGGTAGGCAATGTTTTAAGACCGAAATACAGCCGGGCCCCTCTGCGAACAGCAGGTCCGCAAAGGACAAATTAGCTTCGAAGGGCAGCCGGTCTGCGAAGACCTGGATGTAGGGCTCGGCCGTGAAGGCCGGGCTCTTTGCGTTGCGGGGCCGCAGGTCGCAATCGTCTGGTGCGGCTTCGATGTAGCGGTCGCTCACGGCAGGCATCGTCACTCCGGCCAGGTGGCAGAGTGTTTCGGTCAGTTGCAGGTTGTAGTCGGCCAGGAAGTCGTAGTGTCGCCGGTAGAAGGGTTCAAAGTGTTCGGCGAAGTAATCGAAGTAGGGCGAACCCCGGTAGGCCGAGACCAATGCACCCCAATGCTGGTGCTGCCACCGCTTGGAGTAGTCGATCTTGACGTCGCGCATGGGTTGGCGTGGGCGGTTGGCGTGGGCGACCTGAACCGTAAGTTCCATTGGGCCGTCAACGGCCAGAATGCGGGTCCGGTTGCGCTCGGAGCGCTTGATGAAGTGTTCGCCGATGTCGATGACGCAGCCTCCGCGCAGCAGCTGGGCGAAGTACTCCACCGAGGGGAGGTAGGCGGCAGGAAGAAGGGTCATAGCCATTTGCCGTCGGCGCGGATCAGGTCGACGAGGCGGTCGAGGGCCTCCTCCTGGGGAATGTTGCGGGCCACGATTTCGTGGCCGCGGTAGAGGGTTATGCGGCCTGGCCCGGCCCCCACGTAGCCGTAGTCGGCATCGGCCATCTCGCCGGGTCCGTTGACGATGCAGCCCATGACGCCGATCTTCAGGTTTTTCAGATGCGAGGTCCGGGCCTTGATCGTGGCAAGCGTTCCCTCGATGTCGTAGAGTGTGCGTCCGCACGAGGGACAGGCGATGTATTCCGTGTGGGAGAAGCGTACGCGGGCTGCCTGAAGGATCATCAGTTCCACGTTGCGGATTGCTTCGGCCGGGAGGTGGGGTGCGTCGATCCAGATGCCGTCGGCCAGTCCGTCGAGCAGCAAGGGCCCTAAATCGGCAGCAGCTTTTACGGCCACGTGCTCCAGCGAGCTATCGTTGTAGCGGCGCTTCACCATTACCGGTTCATCGGGCTGTTCCAGGTTGAGGATAGCGGCCCGCAGCTCGGCTGTCGGGTTGTCCGAGCGGGCTTCGAGGATGCGGAATCCCTCAGACGGTTCGTCGTGCACGATCGGCACAGCGACTTTGCTGCGGCGCCGGAACTCCGTGGGTGAATAACGCTCGGGATGGAGCACTTCGAACTCCCCGGGTCGTGTGACGAAATGATCTGCCAACAACTGCGCTACAGGAATTTCGTTTTCGGGGGCCTCGGTCAGTGAGACGCGGATCGTGTCGCCGATTCCATCGGCCAGGAGGGCACCGATTCCCACAGCACTCTTCACGCGGCCTTCGATGCCGTTGCCTGCCTCGGTGACGCCGAGGTGAAGCGGGTAGCGCATTCCTTCGGCCTCCATCGCCCCGATTAAAAGCCTGTAGGCTGCCACCATCACGCGCGTGTTGCTCGACTTCATCGAGACGACCACCTGATCGAAATCGTGCTGCTGGCAGATGCGCAGAAACTCCATCGCCGATGCCACCATCCCCTGAGGCGTGTCGCCCCACTGGTCGAAGATGCGTTTGGCCAGCGATCCGTGGTTTACGCCGATACGCAGAGCCACGCCCCGTTCACGACACTGTGCGATCAGGGCCTCCAGGTCGCCGCGGTCCAGACGGTAGTTACCGGGGTTGATGCGCACCTTGTCGACGTATTGTGCCGCCACGGCGGCTGCTTCGGGCAGGAAGTGGATGTCGGCCACCAGAGCCGCGTCGATACCCTCTTCACGTATGCGGCGGGCTATGTTTTGCAGGTTCCTGGCTTCGCGCTGTCCCTGGGCCGTCAGGCGCACGATGTGTCCGCCTGCGGCGGCTATGCGGCCGATCTGAGCCACCGAGGCTTCGGTGTCGTTGGTGTCGCTGTTGGTCATCGACTGCACGGCGACGGGATGTCCGCCGCCGATCTTCATCCGGCCGATGCGCACCTCGCACGAGGGGCGGCGTCTGAATCGGGAGAGTTCCATCTTGGAGGTTTTACGGTGCAAAGATAGATTTTTCTTGTGGAAGCCGCACGCTTTGTCGTGTAATAATCTTTTTCCGGATTTTGATTCTTAATTGTGAGAATCGCCCTTTTTCGTATATTTGCATGATCATGGGTAACTTTTCGGATGACATAAAGTTCGTTTCGGGCGTTGGCGATGCGCGGGCCAAGCTCCTGGAGAAGGAGATCGGCGTGCGCACGGTCGGTGATATGCTCAACCACTTCCCTTTCCGTTATGTCGATCGCAAGCGCGTTTATTCGATTGCCGAGATTACCGATTGCGGCCCTGCTTACGTGCAGATCCGCGCCCGGGTGACAGGTGTCGCTTATGCCGGCGAGGGGCGTAAACGCCGCTTCATGGTCTTCGTGCAGGATAGTTCGGGCTCGGCCGTGCTGGTGTGGTTTCGGGGGATCAAGTGGGTGGAGAAACGCATCGAGGTGGGGCGTGAATACGTCGTTTTTGGTCGCCCGGCCTTTTTCCGGACCGAGCTGCGAATGTCCCATCCGGAGCTTGAGACCGTCGAGCAGCTCCTTTCACGCAAGGAAGAAAGCGGCTTGCAGGGCATTTATCCCACCACCGAGAAGCTCTCGGGAGCCGTGGGTGCCAAGGTGATGTATCGGATCATCTGCAACGCCTGGGCGCTGGTCAAGGATCAGATCGTCGACCTCGTGCCGGAGGCCATGCGTCGGCAGTATGGGCTGATGCCGCTGCGCGAAGCTTATTACAACATCCACTTTCCCCAGTCGTCCGAGGCGCTTCGACAGGCGCAGTATCGTCTGAAGTTCGACGAACTTCTGGGCTTGCAGCTCAACATCCAGGCGCGGCGTACGGAGCGCATGTCGAAGAGCGACGGCTTCGTCTTCGGCTGGGTAGGGGATATTTTTACGACTTTTTATAAGGAAAAACTACCTTTCGAACTTACGGGGGCTCAGAAACGCGTGCTGCGCGAAATTCGCCGCGACACGGCCACCGGGCTCCAGATGAACCGCCTGTTGCAGGGCGACGTGGGCAGCGGCAAGACGCTGGTGGCCCTTATGTCGATGCTCCTGGCCGTGGACAACGGATTCCAGGCCTGCATGATGGCGCCGACGGAGTTGCTGGCGCGCCAGCACTTCGCCACGATCGCCCGGATGGTCGAGGGGCTCGATGTGAGGGTAGCTGTGCTCACGGGGGCCACGCGAAGCCGTGAGCGGCGCGAGATACTCGAAGGGATCGCCCGGGGACAGATCGACCTGCTCATCGGTACCCATTCGCTGATCGAGGATCGGGTGCAGTTCCTCAACCTCGGTTTTGTGGTCATCGACGAGCAACATCGCTTTGGCGTGGAGCAGCGGTCCCGGCTCTGGACGAAGAACCACCGACCGCCCCACGTGCTGGTGATGACTGCGACGCCCATTCCGCGCACGCTGGCCATGACCCTTTACGGCGACCTGGATGTCTCGATCATCGATGAACTGCCCCCGGGCCGTAAGCCCATCAAGACGGTGCTGTATAATGATTCGGCGCGGCTGCGTCTTTTCGGATTCATGAAGGAGCAGATCGCCAGGGGACGGCAGGTCTACGTGGTTTACCCGCTTATTAAGGAGTCGGAGACGATGGACTTCAAGGACCTGACCGATGGTTATGAGTCCATTTCGCGTGACTTCCCGCTGCCGCAGTACGTGACAACGATCTGTCACGGTCAGATGAAACCTGCCGATAAGGAGGAGTCGATGCGTCAGTTTAAGGAGGGACTGGCCCACATCATGGTTGCCACGTCGGTCATCGAGGTGGGTGTCGACGTGCCCAACGCTACGGTCATGGTGATCGAATCGGCCGAACGCTTTGGTCTCTCACAGCTCCACCAGTTACGTGGTCGTGTGGGCCGGGGCGGCGAGCAGTCCTATTGCATCCTCATGTCGGGGTATAAGCTCTCCCGGGAGTCGCGCGCGCGGCTCGACGCCATGTGCGAGACCAATGACGGCTTCCGCCTGGCAGAGCTGGACCTCAAGCTGCGTGGTTCGGGCGATGTCAACGGTACGCAGCAGAGCGGCATGGCATTCGATTTGAAGATTGCCAACCCGACGGCCGACGTGCAGATCCTCACCCTTACGCGCGAAGCGGCTATCGGGCTGCTGGAGGCTGACCCCGACCTTTCACAACCCGAACACCACGGCCTTGCGGAGCTCCGCGATCGCCATACAACCCGCGAAGAGATCGATTTCTCGCGGATTTCGTAGGGTGGCGCAATATAAATGAAGAATTAAAATCGGGCCGAAGGCTGCGGACGGATCGCAGGAACTGCGGCCTGCCAGCCTGAAGGCTGCCTTTGTAGCAAAAAGAACTGCGAATCCCCGCCGATTGCGGTTCGGCGAAACCCGCTTCTGTGCATAATATAACTTTGAACAAAACGTTATGGTTGTAAATAAGACCCTTATGAGACGAATCCTGCTCGTCGTGGCGGCTTTTGGGATTGCTCTTCCGCTTGCTGCGCAGCTCTACCACCCGGGTGAGGTGCTGGAGTATCGCGTGAGTTACCGGGCTAAGATGTTTCCCAATACGGAGGTCGGCACCGTGGAGGTCTCCACCTCCGAATTGCCGTTTGATGGCCGCACCTGCTATTGCGTCGTTGGCACGGGCCGCACGCTGCCCACCTATCGCTGGTTTTATAACATCGACGACACCTATCGCATTTGGGTTGACACAGCCACACTGCGCACGGTGCGTTTCACGAGCAACATCCGCGAGAGTGACTATACCTTCGAAAGCCGTTATGATTACGACTGGCCCGATTCTACGGTCCATACGCGCTGGCGCAGTCGTCAGCGACCGTTTGCCGAAAAAAACATGCCTCTGTCCGCCGGGAGCATGGATGCCGTGTCGCTCTTCTTCAATCTGCGGAGTGCCGATGCCGGGGCATTCCACGAGGGCGAACCTGCCGTGCTGCAAATGGTGCTCGAGGATACGATCCGTCACCTGCGCTACCGCTTTCTGGGTCGTGAGACGAAGAAAATACGGAATATGGGAAAATTTCGTACGCTTAAATTCGATTGCCAGCTCGGGACTTCCGAGGGTTTCTCCTTCACCGATGGCACGGTCTTCACAATCTGGATTTCGGATGACCAGAACAAGATACCCCTTTATATAGAATCGCCCGTGAAGGTGGGCAGCATCCAGGCTTATATTTCGGGTTACAAAGGACTTAAATATCCGCTGACGAGCCTCGTCAAATAAAAAACATTATCTTTGCAGAAAATTTCATGTCCATGAACGACAACAGACCGGGTTACGATCCTTCGGAGTACGAGGACGACGATTACTACAACCCCCAGCCCGACGCAGGAAAGTCGATCCGCGGTTATCGCATCGTCATCGTCATTCTGTCGGTGATTCTGGTGGCGCTTTCGGCGCTCTATTTCGGCATTCACCGTCAGCAGACCCTCGATAACGAATTGCTGCAAGCCGACCGCGATTCGATTCAGAACGACCTGGGACGGTTGATGAACGACTACGACAACCTGCAAAGCAGCAATGATACTCTCTCGGCCAACCTCAACGTCGAGCGCGGGCGTGTCGATTCGCTCATGACGCGCCTGAAGAAAGAGAGGTCGTGGAACTTGGCAAAGATCAAGCAGTACGAGAAGGAGGTCGGTACGCTGCGAACGATCATGCGTGGCTATATCCACCAGATCGACTCGCTTAACACGCTCAACAAGCAGCTTATTACGGAGAACGTCTCTTATCGTAAGGAGATCACATCGGCTCGTCTGCGGGCCGATATGGCGGAGGAGAAGGCTGCCGAGCTGGACAACAAGGTGCGCGCCGGATCGGTTCTTCGGGCTCGTGATATTCGTCTGGAGGCGCTCAACGAGCGCAGTAATCCTGTCTCGCGCGTCAAGAACGCCGCACGTTTGCGCGTCGACTTCGTGTTGGCGGCCAACGACCTGACGACGCCCGGCGAGAAGGCGGTTTATCTGCGTATCGTTTCGCCCGATGGTTACGTGCTTACCACGGAGGCGATGCCGACTTTCGAGTTCGAGGGGGAGCCGTTAAGCTACTCGGCTATGCGTGAGGTCGACTATCAGAATCAGGACCTTGAAGTGGGTATTTACTTCAACTCCACGGGCTTTTCAGCCGGGACTTACACCGTGCAGCTTTATTGCGAAGGCCGTTTGATCGGTTCGGCACAGATCGTCATGCGGTAGGGGTCTCTCCTGCTGTCGAAAAATGAGCCGCGGCACCTGAAGTGCCGCGGCTCGCTGCGTTTTATAACCGAATGCCGTTGCGCCGCAGAATTTTCCGTAATTCGGGTTCGAGTCGCTTAGCCCAGCGCCAGTAACCCAGATCGGAGGGGTGGATGCCGTCGACCGACGTGGTATGGTCGTCACCCGTCAGGTCGTCGCAGTCGATGAAGTAGACCTTGTCGAAGCGTTTCATGGCCTCGGCCATCATGCGGCGGGCCGCAGCCCGTTTGTTGGCCTCGACCTCGCGGGCATGGAGATCGAAGTTGCCGCTTTCGCGGTAGATCGTCTGTACGAAGATCAGCGGCACGTCGGGGCACCCCTGGCGGATACGTTCGATGAAAGGCAGAAGCCGTTCCTCGATCATGTAGTCCAACGGATTGGAGAAGGCGTCGAAGAGCATGGCATCGGCATCGGTGCAGTCGGCCAGATAAGCGGCGAAATAGGGTTGCAACAGGCAGTTGCCGCTCAGTGCGATACTACAGATGTCGAGCCCCAGATCGCGCTGTATGATAAGTGGATAGCTCATTCCCGGGCGAGAGGTGCAGACCCCGTGGGTATAGCTCGACCCAAAGACGACGATCTTATGGCGGAACGGATTCTCCAGCGGTTCGATATGCGCATTTTCGGCGATGCCGATTTCAACTTTGCCTAATTCGCTGTAGTTGGGCAGGTAAAGCAGGCACTCTTTCGTTGAAGTGTCCATGTGGTCGATAAGCGTAAAGGGCTCGCCGCGGTGGTAGGAGACGTGTGAGGCGGCGTAGAGCCACTCGCCGTTCTGCCGGATGTAGAGGTCGTAGCCGCCCGTGGAGATGCAGGGGGTATCGTCGGAGCGGTGCTCGAAAAGATATTGTGTGCGGATGTCGAGACGCGGCGAGTCAGTTGTGAAGAGCAAAGCCAGACCGGCTGCGCAGCGTACTTGCTGGTTCTCGAAGCCCACAAAACCTTTGTAGGCAGTGGTGTCGATACGGTGATAGATGTGCGGTGTGGGCTGTGCCTTGCCGATGAGCGTCAGCGAGGCGCCGTCGACGAATCGCATTTGCGCGTTCACAGAAGTGAGTGTCAGCGACGCGATGCTTAGTGCGGTCCAGAGAAAAAGGTGGCGTTTCATGATGGATGAAATAATTGGTTGTTGATTCGTTTTCTTTGGCTTCAGCCGATGCGGGTCCTGGTTGCGAAGTTGCACGCAGCGAACGGGGAGACCGTTCGCACGGTATTTGTCGCTCTCGGGGCCCACGTAGGAACTGTAGAAGCCCAAGCTCGACCCGCTCGTGCTGGTGGCCGAGTAAGGCGCACTGCTCCAGGCGTAACCGCTCGTGCCTACAAGGCTCACACCGCCGGAATCGCTGGGGCGGTAACCCGAAGCCATTATTTAATCGATTAAGTAAGGCGTTTATAAAAATAGGCGGAGGTTGTAAACGCTCCGCCTGCGTTGTGTTCCGGAGGATTATTTCGGTTGCTCTTGCCAGATAAGGGCCGAGGCACCCAGAATGGCTGCATTTTTACCCTGAATGCCGCTCGGCTGGAGCTTGACTTTGTTTTTGAAGACGGAGAGCATGTTCTCCTCCATGTACCATTGCGTGGGTTCGAAGAGGAGTTTGTTTGCTTTGGCGAGGCCGCCGAAGAGGAAGATCGCCTCAGGGGAGGTGATCGTCACCACGTCAGCCAGGGCTCGTCCCAGCATTTCGCCTGTAAAGCGGAACGCCTCTTTAGCTATGGGGTCTCCCTGTTCAGCTGCGGCCGAAATCATCGAGGCGTCGAAATCGTCGTAGGCGATACTGCGGAGCTTACTCGGCGTCGACATGCGGGCCATCAATTCGAAAGCCGTGCGTTTGATGCCCGTGGCCGATACGTAGGTCTCCAGACAGCCGTAGCGCCCGCAGCCGCACTGTCGGCCGCCACGTTCGACGATTACGTGGCCCAGTTCGCCGGCGAAACCGTCATGGCCATAGATCATTTCGCCGTTGGCTACAAATCCCGAGCCCAGGCCCGTGCCGAGCGTTACCATGATAAAATCGCGCATACCTTTTGCGTTGCCGTAGATCATTTCGCCGATCGTTGCAGCATTGGCATCGTTGGTCACCCGGATTTTTGATTCGCCGAAGCAGGCAGCGATGTCATGGGCTATGTGGAAAATACGGCGGGTTTCGTCGGGATTTTTCTCGTTTTCACGGAATTTCCAGAGGTTGGCCGGCATTTCGATAGTTCCCTGGTGGTAGTTGGCGTTGGGTGCACCGATGCCTATGCCCATCAGTTCGTAGTCGAACGAGAGGCTGTCGGCCAGGGCTCGCATTGACTCGCACAGCTCTTTGACATAGGCGGCGTAGTCGTCGAAATGGGGGTATTTTTTCGTTGATATGACCGATTCGGCATAGAGATCGCCGTTTTCGTCGACCAGACCGAACGCGGTGTTGATGCCGCCGATGTCCACGCCGATAGCGAGTTTTTTCATGATTCCGGTTTTTTTAAGGTGGTTTTATCTTGTCAAAGTTAATGGAAAATTCGTCTTCTCCAAAGTTTTTTCCTACTTTTGGGACATATTTCAACATTTTTTGCGCTCATGTCCGATAACGAACGATTGCTTTCCGTCATCGAAAATTACCTGGCTTTGGCTGAGCTGCCGGCCGAGCCCGAGCTGCTCTATGCGCCTATAGGCTATTCGCTCGCCGGGGGAGGCAAACGGCTGCGCCCCATGTTGCTTCTTTTGGCGTGCGGTATCTTTTCCGATGATGTGCAGCAGGCTCTGCCTGCCGCGGCGGCCGTAGAAGTGTTCCATAATTTCACGCTGCTGCATGATGACATCATGGACAATGCCGCCCTCCGCCGTGGCAAGCCTTCGGTGCACGCCAAATGGGGGCGCAATGTGGCCATCCTCTCGGGCGATGCCATGCTGATCTGGGCTTACCGGTTGTTGGCTGGCGTGCCGGCGGTGGCTCTGCCGCGTGTGCTGGAGACCTTTAACGGCATGGCGCTGGAGGTGTGCGAAGGGCAGCAGTACGACATGGATTTCGAGAGCAGACCGAAAGTCTCGGTGGTTGAGTACCTCCACATGATAGAGCAGAAAACCTCGGTTCTGCTGGCTGGGTCGGTAGTTATTGGTGCCATGTTGGGCGGTGCTTCGGACGAGGATTGCCGCAAGCTGCGCAACTTTGCCATCGAGCTGGGACTGGCTTTCCAGCTTCAGGACGACCTGTTGGATAGTTATGGCGACGAACGCCTGGGTAAGGCTATCGGCGGCGATATTCTTGAGGGAAAGAAAACGTATCTGATGATTACGGCCATGAGTCGGGCCGACGACGCCACGCGCGAGGAACTGCGCAGGTTGCTGGCTGACGCAACGATGCTGCCCGCGGAAAAAATCGGCGCCGTGAAGTCCATTTACGACCGGCTCGATGTGCCCCGCCTCACGGAGCAGCAGATCGGTCTGCGCTTCGAACGGGCTTTGGGCATTCTCTCGACGCTTTCGGTCGGGGCGGCTCGCACAGAGTCCATGCGCGAATATGCCGCTGGGCTGATGGGGAGGAAGAAGTAAATTAGGGGCGGGATTTTCGAGTCGAAGCCAGTGGGGGAGCGCGGAGCGCGAGCCTTCGCCGGGGGGGGCGGCTCGCCAGCCTGAAGGCTGAATGTGTTGCAAAATTTCCGGCTGAAGCCGGGACAAAAATGAAATAAAAATTTTCGCATCATGCGACGCAGCGATGTAGAAATTATGGCCCCTGTGGGCAGTTATGAGGCTTTGGCCGCAGCTATCGGGGCCGGGGCCGATTCGATATATTTCGGGGTCGGAAAACTTAATATGCGCTCGGCTTCGGCGGCTAACTTTACGCTCGACGATCTGGAACGTATCGTTGCTGCGGCTCATGCTGCCGGGGTGAGGGCTTACCTGACGGTCAATACGGTTGTTTATGAGGACGAAATCACCGCTGCACATGAGGTAATCGACCGTGCCCTGACCGCGGGTGTCGATGCCGTTATCGCTTCCGATATGGCGGTGATTCTGTATGCCCGGCGGGTCGGTGTTGAGGTTCACATATCGACCCAGTGCAACATCTCCAACTCCGAGGCCGTGAAGTTTTTCGCCCAGTGGGCCGATACAGTGGTTCTGGCACGCGAGTTGACCCTGGAGCAGGTGGCGCGCATTCACCGTGAAATCGCCGAGAACGACATTCGCGGGCCGCGGGGCGAACGGGTCGGGATCGAGATGTTCGCCCATGGGGCCCTCTGCATGGCCGTTTCGGGCAAGTGTTATTTGTCGCTTTTCGAAACCGGCTGCTCGGCCAACCGGGGTGCCTGCCGCCAGCTTTGCCGCCGCAAATATACCCTTCGCGACAGCGAGACGGGCGCCGAGGTAGAGACCGACGGTCGTTATGTTCTTTCGCCCAAGGACCTCTGTACCATCGACTTCCTGGATCGTATGATTGGCGCCGGTGTCCGCGTGCTCAAGATCGAAGGACGGGCCCGGGGCGCCGAGTATGTCAAGCGAGTGGTCGAGTGTTATGACGAGGCGCTGCGCGCCATCGAGGCGGGGACTTATACAGCCTCTCTGGCCGCCGGACTGAAGGAGGAGCTGCGCACGGTCTTCAACCGCGGTTTCTGGGAGGGTTATTACGCCGGGCGACCCGTCGCCGAGCACAGCGAACATTATGGCTCGGCCGCTACGCGACGCAAGGTGTACGTGGGGAAGGTTGTCAACTTTTATAAAAAATTATCGGTCGCTGAAGTGCTGGTCGAGGCTGCACCGATTGGCCGGGGCGAGGATATTTTTTTCATGGGTGCCACGACGGGCGTTGCCGAACAGCGTCTCGATGAGCTCCACGGGCCCGACGGAACTCCGGCAGAGGAGGTCGTACAGGGGCAGCTATGTGCTATTCGTACGCCAGGCGTCATTCGCCGAGGGGATCAGCTCTATAAGTTTGTTGTGGTTGAAAATGATTGATTGTCAGTGAAAAAAGGCTTTCTTCTGTTCGGCTTGATGTTTTTGACGCTTTGGGCTGTTGCGCGGGCTGGTTCTCCCGAGGCTGTACGCTTCGTGCAACCTCCTTATTTGCGGGCGGGCGACACTGTGGCGCTGGTTGCTCCGGCTGCAAAACTTTCTGAGAGGGACGATACGGCCCGCATCCGCGAACGCTTCGCCGAGTGGGGTCTTTATGCGAAGTTCAGTGATCATGCGTGCGACCGCGATGACGCTTATTTTTCGGCTTCGGATTCGCTGCGGGCCGCCGATTTGCAGGCCGCTCTGAACGACCCCTCCGTGAAGGCCATTATTGCCTGCCGCGGAGGTTATGGTTCGGTACGGCTGTTGCCGATGCTTGATCTGGTGTCTTTACGCGACCACCCCAAATGGCTGGTGGGCTTCAGCGACATTACCACGCTCCACTTAGTGCTGCGGACCTTAGGCATCGAATCGATCCATGCGACAATGCCGTCGCTCTTCCTCTTCGACGAGGAGGACCCTTCGGCCGAATCGCTTCGTCAGGCTCTTTTCGGTGAGCTGGCCGGAGCGGGTGTTTCGCATCATCCGTTGAACTGTGAGGGGGTGGCCCGGGGACGGGTGGTCGGGGGCAACCTTACGCTGCTCTCGATGGCTGCCGGAACCCCTGAGGCGTTGTGTCTGGAGGAGCCGACGATTCTCTTCATCGAGGAGGTGGGTGAGTCTGCTTACAGCCTCGACCGCATGATGCGGCACCTGGCGCGCAGCGGCGCTCTGCGCAATGTGACAGGTGTTGTTGTGGGACACCTGACCGACATCGGAGGGCTGCATCGGTTTGGTGTCGAGGACCCCTGCCAGACCATTGCCGGGGTACTGCGTCCGTTGGGCATTCCGGTGGCTTTCGGCTTTCCGGCAGGGCATGACCGACCCAATTTCGCCCTTTATTTAGGTCGCCAGGCGACCCTTACGGTCGACGGCCGCGAGGCCCGCCTGGTTTTCGACAGTGTGCCGTAGCCTCCGTGTCCGGTGATTGCGGTTTGGATTCTCGGGTCCGCAGGGCAGAGGCTGCGGCCCGCCCGGCGAAAGTCGAAAAACCTTCTCCCCGCCTCGTTCGCCGCGGCACTCCCTCCCCGGTGGCAGCGAAAATGCCG
This sequence comes from uncultured Alistipes sp., assembly GCA_910586375.1. Lineage (GTDB taxonomy): Bacteria > Bacteroidota > Bacteroidia > Bacteroidales > Rikenellaceae > Alistipes. The sequence continues at coordinate 22,408 of CAJUIE010000003.1, forward strand.
CTGATTATGAAAATATATGACGGCATTTTATTATTTTTGTAGGTAACAAACATCAGATATCATGTTTTCAGCCAATACGTATGCCTCGCGGCGCGGCGAACTGCGCACAAAGGTTGGTGGCGGAGTGATCCTCCTGCCGGGCAATGCCCTCTCGCCGAACAATTACCCGAATAACGCTTATTATTTCCGACAGGACTCGACATTCCGTTATTATTTTGGTCTGAATGTCCCCGCGCTTGTGGGGCTTGTCGATGCCGATTCGGGCGAGGAGATGCTTTTTGGCGACGATTTTACGGTCGAGGACATCATCTGGACGGGGCCGCAGCCCACGCTTCGCGAGTTGGGAGCCGGGGCGGGCGTCACGGCCACTTTCCCTCTCTGCGAGTTGGATAAACACCTCCGGAAGGCTATTGCGCAGGGTCGCCGTATCCATTATTTGCCACCTTATCGTGGTCAGACGAAGTTGCAGTTGTCGGCCTTGCTGGGTATCCGTCCCGAGCTGTTGCACGATTATAAGTCGGTTGACCTGATGCTGGCCGTGGCCGAGATGCGCGAGTGCAAGAGCGCGGAGGAGATCGAGGAGATGGAGCGCGCGTTCCGCATCGGTTATGATATGCACACGTTGGCCATGCAGATGTGCCGTCCGGGTGTTGTCGAGCGCGAAATAGCGGGGGCTATCGAGGGCGTCGCCAAGTCGCAGGGACAGGGCGTCTCGTTCCCCTCGATCGTGTCGCAGCATGGCGAGACGCTGCACAACCTCAATGCCGATGGGGTGCTCGAAACGGGGCGTTTGCTGCTTTGTGATGCCGGCGCCGAGAGTGTTGAGGGATATTGCTCCGACCATACGCGTACCTATCCCGTCGGCGGAAAGTTTACGCCCCGGCAGCGAGAGATTTATGACATTGTGCTTGCGGCTCATGATCATGTGGCACGAATCGTGAAGCCCGGAATGATGTACACCGATGTGCACCGGGCCGCTTACCTCTCGCTGGCTGAGGGGCTGGTTGGTGCCGGACTGCTGAAAGGTCCGGCCGAAGATGCCGTGGCGGCGGGTGCCATGACGCTTTTCATGCCTCACGGTCTGGGCCACGGTCTGGGGATGGATGTTCACGACTGTGAGGCGATGGGCGAGCGGTCATTCGACTTTGCGTCGATCGCCGCCCGGGCCGCCGCGTCGGGCACATGTATTTACCGTACGGCCTGGCGATTGCGTCCGGGTACGGTACTGACCGATGAGCCGGGCATTTATTTCATTCCGGCTCTGATTGACAAGTGTCGTGCCGATGGTTTATATAAAGGTATCGTCGACTACAATGCTCTGGATGCTTACCGGGACTTTGGCGGTATCCGTATCGAGGACGACTTGCTTGTTACCGCAGCGGGTAACCGCATGTTGGGCGACCGCAAGATTCCCGTCACGGCTGATGAGCTGGAGGCTGTCGTGGGGCGGTGAAAAGAGGTGAAAGCTCCTTTGTCATTCTGAGGAGTGCGCAGCACGACGAAGAATCTGTATCGCGATAATAGATTGTTGCCTTCGCCACCCCTGGCTTCGGTCCGACTGTAAAAACCGTTAACGATATATACCCGAAAAACACGATATTATGACAACCAAAACCAAATGGATCATCGGCACGGCCGCAGTGCTTATCGCCCTGCTGTTGGTGGTAATCTTTTCGAAAAACATCTGGAACTGGTTCGAAAACGTGCTGGTCGACATCCTGATTTACCTCATCGTTTTCGCTGCCGGCTGGGCGTTGGGTCGCTTTGCGGGCCGTAACCCTCGGGGTAACGTCTGAGAACATGCACTTTTTGCACGGGTCGCCCTCCATGGAGGGCGATTTTTTTTTTGTTTCGGGGGTTGTTTTTGTTGATTATTTTGTATATTTATAGTCGACAAACCGAAAACCTTCATAATTTATGCAGGTTTCGATAAGCCAGGGCGAGAAAACCTTAAAACTTCACCAGATATGAAAAATTATGCAGCCAAAGAGATCAAGAACATTGTTCTGATTGGTGCTCCCGGCACAGGCAAGACCACCCTGGCCGAAGCGATGGCCTATGAAGGCAAGGTCATCGACCGCCGGGGCAGTATCGAGGCGGGCAACACCCTCTCGGACAACACCGACATCGAACACGAATACAAGCGCTCGATCTACTCGACGATTCTCTTTACGGAGTTCATGGATCGCAAGCTCAACATCATCGACTGTCCGGGATCGGACGACTTCTGCGGCAGCCTTTTTTCAGCTTTTAAGGTCGGGGACGTGGGTGTCTTTCTTTATAGTGCCGTCAACGGCTGGGAGGTCGGCAGTGAGATACAGGCACGTTACGCCCGACTGCTGAAAAAGCCCGTTATTGGCGTCATCAACCAACTTGACCACGATAAAGCTAATTTTGAAGCCGCTTTTGAGTCGATCCGCGCCTCTTCGCGTGTGAAGCCTGTCATCGTGCAGTATCCCGTCAACCAGGGTGCTGGCTTTGATTCGTTCATCGATGTGCTGATGATGAAGATGTACCGCTTCAAGGACCACGACGGCCACCGTGAGGAGCTGGAGATACCCGCCGGGGAGCTGGAGAAGGCCATGTCTCTTAATAAGGAGCTGGTCGAGATGGCCGCCGAGCACGACGAGGAGTTGATGGAGCTTTATTTCGACAAGGGCACCCTCACGCAGGATGACATCCGGCAGGGCCTCAAGATCGGCGTTTCGAAACGCGAGGTGATGCCCATTTTCTGCACGAGCGGCAAGCGCGACATCGGCACCAAGCGTCTGATGGAGTTCATCATCAACGTGGCTCCAGGCCCGCTTAAAGCCCCCGCTTTCCTCACGACCGAGGGCGAGGAACTCCCTGCCGACGCCGAGGCCCCGACCGCAGCGTTCGTCTTCAAAAGCCAGATCGAACAGCACATCGGCGAAATCACTTACTTCCGTGTGATCCGCGGTAAGATCACGGAGGGCACCGAACTGCTCAATACCCGCACGGGCAACAAGGAGAAACTCTCGCAGCTCTTCGCCGTGGCGGGCAAGAACCGCATCAAGGTGACGGAACTATCGGCCGGCGACATCGGCTGCACGGTCAAGCTCAAAGGCACGCGCACCAACGACACCCTCGCCGCACCGGGCACACCTGTCACCGTGGAACCCATCGTTTTCCCCGAACCGCGTTATCGTGCCGCTCTCAAGTGCAAGGATCAGGGTGATGAGGAGAAGTTGGGTAAGATATTGAATGATGCGAAGTTCGAGGATCCCACTATTCTGGTCGACTACTCCAGGGAGCTGAAGCAGACCATCATCCAGGGACAGGGCGAACACCATCTCAACATCCTGCGTTCGCGCATCCATGCCGAGAACAAGCTCGACTACGAATACGCTGCGCCAAAGATTCCCTATCGCGAAACCATTACCAAGGTTGCGCAGGCCGATTATCGTCACAAGAAGCAGTCGGGTGGTGCCGGGCAGTTCGGCGAAGTGCATATGATTGTCGAACCCTATTATGAGGGGATGCCCGAACCGAAGAATTATAAAGTTGCAGGCAAGGGCGACATGGCGGTGAATGTCAAGACAAAGGAGGAATATGACCTGCCGTGGGGCGGTAAGTTGCAATTTTATTCGGCCATTGTGGGCGGTTCCATCGACGCACGCTTCATGCCGGCCATCCTGAAGGGCATCATGGAGAAGATGGATGAGGGACCGCTGACGGGTTCCTATGCCCGCGACATCCGCGTGGTGATCTACGACGGCAAGATGCACCCGGTGGATTCGAACGAAATATCGTTCAAGCTGGCAGCCCGCAACGCTTTCAAGGAGGCGTTCCGCAACGCCGGGCCCAAAATTATGGAACCGGTTTATAACGTCGAGGTTCTTGTCCCGGGCGATTATATGGGCGCTGTGATGAGTGACTTGCAGAACCGCCGCGCCATGATCCTCGGCATGGAGTCCGACAAGGGCTTCGACCGGCTCAACGCTGCTGTGCCGCTGGCCGAACTTTATCGTTATTCGACCACCCTTTCATCGCTCACGTCGGGCTCGGCAACCTACACCATGAAGTTCGCCAGCTACGAGCAGGTGCCCGCCGATGTGCAGGAGAAGCTGCTCAAAGCTTATACCGACACCGACGAGGAGTAGCTCTTCCGTGCGGTTTTGCATCGTGCATCGGCGGCCCCTGAACCGGGGCCGCCGATGGCTTTTCGAAGAACAGCCCTTGCCGGAGAGCCCGCGCTTCGCGCGTCCGCCCAGCCGGGAACGCGAAAAATAATTGACGAGCGGCAGCCACCGCTGGCTGCGGGCTTACTTCGGGTCGCATCTCTTATTCCCGGGCCGCATCTCTTATTCCCGGGCCGCTGCATGGTGTTAAATTAATGTTAACAATGAATTGTGCCGGTATTTCGTCGCGAAAATTGGTTTAAATTTGTTCGATTATTGCAAGAAACCTCTTCTATGAGCGACCTTTACACCGTTATTGTCGGCATTCTGGGTATCCTCGCTGTTTCAGGTCTTTTTGTCGGCGTCACCAACGACGCAGTAAATTTTCTCAACTCCGCTATTGGTTCCCGGGCCGCTTCGTTGAAAGTCATCCTCCTGGTGGCTTCGGCGGGCATCGTTGTGGGGGTGGTCACCTCGAGCGGCATGATGGAGGTGGCCCGCAGTGGTATGTTCAACCCCGGGCTCTTTACCTTCCACGAGGTGATGATGCTTTATCTGGGCGTCATGTTCGCCAACATCATCCTGCTTGATCTTTACAACTCGTGGGGACTGCCTACGTCAACCACCGTGTCGCTGATCTTCTGTCTGCTGGGGTCGGCCATCGCCGTGTCGATTTATAAAATATCAAAGGACCCCGCCTTGAGCGCCGGATCGCTGGGGCAGTTCATCAATACCTCGCGCGCCATGGGTATTGTCTCGGCCATCCTGCTGTCGGTGGTCATCGCTTTTACGTGTGGCACCCTTGTGATGTATTTCTCGCGCCTGCTTTTCTCGTTCCGTTATACGACGCTCTTCCGTCGGTATGGCTCGCTCTGGTGCGGTGCGTCGCTTACGGCGATTGTCTATTTTGCCCTCTTTAAGGGACTCAGGAGTGTGCTGGAGGGCCATCGGATCATCCGTCTGCTCGACGATCATCTGTTTGTGGCTGTGGTTGTCTGCTGGATCGTCTGCTCGCTGCTGCTCTTTTTCATCCAGCGTTTCCGGATCAATATCCTGCGCATCACCATTCTTTCGGGAACGTTCGCTCTGGCCCTGGCTTTTGCCGGCAACGACCTCGTGAACTTCATCGGTGTGCCCGTGGCTGGATTTGACGCTTATTCCATCGCCCGCCATTCGGGCGACGAGGCCATGCTCATGGGGGCGCTCAACGAAAACGTCCCGGCCAATTTCTTTGTTCTGCTTTCGGCAGGGCTTATGATGATTCTCACGCTGTGGACCTCGAAAAAGGCGATGCACGTCACCGAGACCGAATTGGCGCTTTCGGCTCAGGGTGACGAAGGTCAGGAGCAGTACGGCTCGTCGCTTTTCTCGCGTACGATCGTGCGGGCTGCACTCAGCGTCAGCGCCGGGGTAGAGCGGGTGGTGCCCAAACGCATCCGGGAGCGGATTGCGCGGCGTTTCGAATACGAAGACGTCGAGCACAGCGGCGCCCCCTATGACATGATTCGCGCCACGGTCAATCTGACCACCTCGGCGTTGCTTATCTCGCTGGCGACGTCGCTCAAACTGCCTTTGTCGACCACTTATGTCTGTTTCATGGTGGCTATGGGTTCATCGCTGGCCGATCGGGCCTGGGGCCGCGAGAGCGCCGTTTATCGCATCTCGGGTGTCATGACCGTGGTTGCGGGATGGTTCATTACGGCATTGGGCGGCTTCCTGATCGCATTTGTAGTGGGCCTGGCACTCATCTATGGTGGAATGCCGGCTTTCGTCCTAATCACTTTGCTGTGCGGCTATATGCTCGTTCACAGCAATTTTCTCAAGAAGAACAAGACTGTGGCCGTTGCCGTGCGCAAGTCTGAGACCAACGAAGACATCATCGCTGCCCTGCGCGACGAGGTTTGCATGACGATGGAGTGTGCAACGAAGATTTATGACCGCACGCTCATCGCCGTGATGAAGGAGAACCGCAAGGTGTTGCGCGACATGGTGAAGGAGTCGAATGATCTTTTTTATCAGTCGCGCGAACGCAAATATACACTGCTGCCAACACTCAGGAAGCTCCAGGGCAGTGACGTCAATACGGCCCACTACTACGTGCAGGTAGTTGATTATCTGAACGAAATGACCAAGGCTCTGATGCACATTACACGCCCGGCTTTCGAGCACATCGATAACAACCACGAGGGCCTCTCGGTAGAGCAGACGCGCGACCTGATGGACATCAACGACTCTGTGGAGTCGATTTATCGACGGATCAACCTCATGTTGCGGGACGGCGATTTCACCGACATTGAGATTGTGCTGTCGCTGCGGGACCAGCTCTTTGAGTCGATTGCCGATGCCGTGAAGTCGGAGCTTACGCGGATTAACGAGGCCAAGTCCAACACCAAGGCATCGATGCTTTACCTGACGATTCTGACCGAGACCAAGAACATGGTGCTTCAGTCGCGTAACCTCCTGAAATCGCAGCAATACTTCCTCAAGCACCGCGCCGAGAAGAAGTGGATCAAATAATATGGACATAGCACAAGCCAGGCGGCGGGAGAATATCGCCGAATATATCCTCTATTTATGGCAGCTCGAAGATCTGCTGCGGGCTCTTCAGTTCAGCCCTGAGGCGATTCATTCGCAACTTGTGGCGCCGCGCCAGGAGATAGACGAGGCCCGCAAGTCGGTTTTTCTGATGTGGTACCTCGACATCGCCAACCTGCTGCGTCAGGAGGGTAAGGAGGAGAAGGGGCACCTCGAACATACACTTCACTTGATCCGCGACTTGCACGACCTGCATCTGCAACTGCTCAGGCTCCCGGCCGGGGAGCATTACCGGCAGGCCTGGGCGCGGCTTGAACCCGAATTACCGCACTTGCGGGCCGTGATGGGCAATCCTGGCATGAGCGACACGGAGTTGTGTTTTCGGGCGCTTTATGCCGTTATGCTTTATCGTATCAAGGGCCAGGGCGAGTGTCCGGCTATTGCCGATACGATTGACCTGGTCTCCCCCGTAATCGGCGAGCTGGCGGCGATGTACGGGAAGGTGGAGCGCGGGGAACTGGACTTGTTCAAGGATCGTTGACTGCAACGGAGGCGGCCCAATCCTCGCGCGAAAGGCGGCTGATGTGCTCGGTTGCGACGACGCCCGTAAGAGGCCAAAATTGGTCGTGTTCTGTGCGGAGGTAACGGAATCCGCATTTTTCCTGCACGCGCTGCGATCGGATGTTGCCGTCGAACCAGCCGCACCACAAAGCGGAATAGTCCAATGTTTCGAAAGCCCGCCGCATCAAGGCCCGCAAGGCCTCGGTCATCAGTCCGCGGCCCCAATAAGGCACGCCGAGCCAATAGCCGACCTCGGCTTCATCGGCTGCAATAGCGATGTTGCTTGCATCGGCCGCGATCAACCCGATGCAGCCGACGATGCTGTCGGTCTCGCGCAACACTACGGCATAGGTTTCCGGTGTGCTGAAGACGGTGCGAATGATCTCGGCGCTCTCCTCCGCTGACCGGTGGGGCGGCCATCCGGCTGCCGGCCCGACCCGCTCGTCGCAGGCCAGGACGTAGAGAGCTTCGGCATCGTCGCAGCACCAAGGCCGCAGAATCAGCCGCCCGGTAGACAACCGATCTTCTTTTGTCGTTTCGTTTCGCATTGTTTGCATCCGTTATTGTTCCGATGCGGCGCGACTTTGCTCCGTCCGCCGACCATGCCGACGAAAAAAGCCGACCATATGGCCGGCTTCGATCTGTCTGCGTTCGAGACGGAATCTATGCGTACTTGAACGTCGATTCGTCCGAGACGGTCAGCTTCTTGCGACCTTTGGCACGACGTGCTGCCAACACCTTGCGACCGTTCGCCGTGGCCATACGGGCGCGGAAGCCGTGCTTGTTGATTCTCTTCCGGCGCGAGGGCTGGTAAGTTCTCTTCATTGCCATAGTTATCTCTGTTTTTGTTGTTTCGCTACATTTTTACGGATTGCAAAAGTATAACAAAAAAGCGAATTGCAAAAATTTTTCGCGAAAATATTTCGAATAGCTCCGGAAAACGGTCGATTCTTCCTATCTTTGACGACGTAGAAGATACTCCTGCCCGGCAAAAAAAAGCCAGCTTGTTTTTGCCTTCGCTTAATCGTATCTTTGTAAGAGCGTCCGCCTTGGGCCGGCGCTTCCAAACCACAAACGAACATGGCAGTTTTCAAAGTAGAGGGCGGGCACCGTCTGAGCGGCAGCATCACGCCTCAGGGCGCCAAAAACGAGGCTTTGCAGATCATCTGCGCCGCCCTGCTTACTTCCGAACAGGTTACGGTGCATAATGTACCCCGTATTCTCGACGTCCTGCAACTCATCGAATTGCTGCGGTGCATGGGTGTCAGGGTCGAGCAACTCGACGAGGAGACTTATACGTTTTGCGCCCGGGAGATTGATTTTGGGTACCTGCGCAGCAACGATTATCGTCAGCGTTGTATGCGTTTGCGGGGATCGGTAATGTTGATCGGGCCGATGTTGGCGCGTTTCGGTGTGGGTTATATCCCCAAGCCCGGTGGCGACAAGATCGGACGGCGTAGATTGGATACCCATTTTCTGGGGTTTCAGAAGTTGGGTGCGAAGTTCGATTTCGACGTCGCCGACGAGTTTTTCGTGGTCGAGGGTAAGGAACTGAAGGGCACTTATATGTTGCTGGATGAGGCTTCTGTGACCGGCACGGCCAATATCATCATGGCAGCCGTCCTGGCCAGGGGCACGACCACTATTTATAATGCCGCGTGCGAACCTTATGTGCAGCAGTTGTGCAAGATGCTGAACTGCATGGGCGCGAAAATTTCGGGCATCGCTTCGAACTTGCTTACGATCGAAGGCGTTGAGGCGCTGGGCGGTACGGAACATAGGTTGCTGCCTGATATGATCGAGGTCGGGAGCTTTATCGGCATGGCTGCCATGAACCGCTCGGAGCTGACAATCAAGGATGTATCGTATGAAAATCTGGGCATTATCCCGGCCCAGTTCGCGCGTATGGGCATTTGCTTCGAACAGCGCGGTGACGACATTTTTATTCCGCAGCAGGACCATTACGGCATCGATACCTTCATGGATGGGTCGATCATGACCATTGCCGATGCTCCGTGGCCGGGCCTTACCCCTGACCTGCTGTCGATTTTCTTAGTGGTGGCTACGCAGGCTAAGGGTTCGGTGTTGATTCACCAGAAGATGTTCGAGAGCCGCCTTTTCTTTGTCGATAAACTCATTGATATGGGGGCTCAGATTATTCTGTGCGATCCCCACCGCGCGACGGTGATCGGTCACGACCACCGTATCCGGCTGAGGGCCACGCGCATGACCTCGCCCGACATCCGGGCCGGCGTGGCGCTGCTGATTGCCGCAATGTCGGCCGAGGGGGTTTCGACGATTCAGAATATCGACCAGATCGACCGCGGTTATAAGGATATCGACACGCGGCTGAATGCTTTGGGAGCCCGAATCATGCGGGTAGAGGAGTAGTGGGCGTTCGAGGTCGAAGCCTGCGGCTGGGACGCGCGAAAGCGCGGGCCTTCGCCGGGGGGAGGCTTCGGCCCGGCGGCTCCGAAGAAGCCGGAAACCGAGTAAAATTGTCATTCTGAGGCTTTGGCCGAAGAATCTGATTTGCACCAAAGCTCCGATCGAAAATCGTGAAAACCGCAGCTCTGCTCTGCGGAGGCTTGCAAAACGTTAACTTTTATATCGTATGTTTCTTGAAAACGCCAGTCGTAAGGGCTGGATTGAAGTGATCTGCGGGTCGATGTTTTCGGGCAAGACCGAGGAGCTGATCCGTCGTCTCAAGCGGGCGCAGTTTGCCCATCAGCGGGTCGAGATTTTCAAACCGTGTGTCGACGTGCGCTACTCGGAGGAGAAAGTCGTCTCGCACGATGCCAACGCTATTCGCTCCACGCCGGTCGACTCTGCACAGAATATCCTGCTTATGTCGGCCGGAGTCGATGTTGTGGGTATCGACGAGGCCCAGTTCTTTGACGAGAGCCTCGTCGGTGTATGCCGGCAGCTGGCCGATAGTGGGGTGAGGGTCATCATCGCAGGGCTCGATATGGATTACATGGGGAGGCCGTTCGGCCCCATGCCGGCGTTGATGGCTACGGCTGAGTATGTTACGAAGGTTCATGCCATCTGCGTTCGCTGCGGCAACCTGGCCCACCATTCCCACCGTCTGACCAGCGACGAAAAACAGGTCATGCTCGGCGCGCAGGATACTTATGAGCCTCTTTGCCGGCACTGTTTCCGGGAGTTGACCCAATCCAGGTAATCGTTTATTTTTTTATTATAAACATCATGAAAAATTTTGTCAAGTGTGCGGCCGTTCTTTTCTGTCTGGCCGCTGTTATGCCCGCGCGGGCGCAGTTCAACCTCAAGAAAGCCGTCAGCGGCGCTGTCAAAGCTACTCAGGCCGTCACGCTTACCGACGAGCAGATGGCCGCTTATGTCAAGGAGTATATCGATTGGATGGACGCCAATAATCCGGTCTGCGAGGCCGATAATCCGTATGCCGTGCGGCTTGCGCGGCTGACCGAAGGTCTTGCCGATGCCGATGGTATTCCGCTCAATTTCAAGGTTTATTACGTGATCGATGTCAATGCTTTTGCCTGTGCCGACGGGAGTATCCGTGTTTTTTCGTCGCTTATGGACATTATGTCGGATGAGGAACTCCTCGGTGTTATTGGCCACGAGGTAGGACATATCGCCCATCGCGACTCGAAAAAAGGATTCCGCACGGCGCTGCTGGCGTCGGCTCTCAAGGACGGAGTATCGTCGAGCGGTGGCACGGCAGCTCAACTGACCGATTCGCAGCTGGGCGACCTGGGCGAGGCGTTGGTCAATGCCACCTATTCGCAGAAACAGGAACGTGACGCCGACGACTATGGCTACGAGTTTCTCAAGACTGCCGGCAAGAATCCCTGGGCTATGGCCTATTCATTCCGCCGCCTGAAGCAGATGCAGGAGGAGGCCGGGGCGCAGAAAAATAGCAAGATCAATCAGCTCTTCTCGACCCATCCCGACCTCGACGCCCGCATCCAGCGCATGGAGGAGCGTGCTGCGGCCGAGGGTGTCGAAAAGCCTGCGGAGCAGGTATGTGCCGAATAAGTTGCCACTGAACGCAGTCGAAAGTTGTTTATAAATCGATGGAGGGGAGCAATTGCTCCCCTCTTTTGTGTGTGGCCGCGAAGGCCCGGCCGACGAAAAGAAGTGTTATTCCGCGGTGCGCAGCGCTTCGATGAACTCCGGCCAGCGGCGCCACAGATTCTCGGTGCGCAACCACAGTTCGCGGGCCTGTGCGCCGAGCGAGGGTGCGGCACTTTCGATGTCGTGCAGGTAGTGTGCATCGGCGGGGTGTTCGTCGGCCGTAAATTCGGCGAAGTAAGCTGCGAAATGGGTTTTGAAGCGTTTCAACTCTCCCTTTGGGAGTTGGCCATCACGGCGGAATCCAGCCCAGAGGAGCAGCAGTTCCCGGCTGGCGCTTTTGTCCGATACGTCGTTTATTACCTCGTCGAAGAGCTCTTCTTCATCCGTCGCCAGGTAGTCGAATGCGAGTAACTCACTGCTTTCCAGATGATCTTCGGGGTCTATTTCAAGTAATAGTTCAAGTAGCGCTGCCGACATTTCGAAGTCGTCGACGAGAAAGTGGTCAATGGCCGAGGCGTGGATCAGCTCCAGTGCAGAGCGCGAATTGCGGTGGTTCCATTCGAGGATGATCTCCTCGTCGTCGGGAAGCAGCGCCGCCAGACGCTGGAAGGCTTGAAACCGGGTTTCGCAGGCTTCCCGGACCTTTCCGGTCGCTTGTAGCTCGCGACTGACTGCCAGTATTCTGGCAAAGTTGTAGTCCCCTTCGCCGATGAGTTCGAACGTCTGGTCGGGGGTGGGTTTCAGAGAGGCTTTGTGCATGGTTGCGGAGTTTGGAAATCGATAAAAACTCGTCGGCAGCGGTTTCTCAGGCTAAGCAGTCGGAGACCGAAAGCACCTGAAAAGAGCCTGTGGAGCGTTCGTCTGGGCGCGAAGATAGCAACAAAAGTGAGAATTTTGACGAAATTGTTGCGGGAAAAGAATTTTTTTCGGATATTTGCAGTCCCGAAGAGAACCCTTGCGTTCTTCTTGCCGAAATAGCTCAGCGGTAGAGCACTTCACTCGTAATGAAGGGGTCCCGAGTTCAAATCTCGGTTTCGGCTCAAAAATGCGGCAGTCGTAAGACTGCCGCATTTTTTATATGCCTGTTGGCCGAAAAAGATTGAATTCTTGTTCGCAAAAACGCACTTGTGTCGTTTTTTTTTGAGGCTTTGAGATCTGCGTTTCTCGCAGGCTGCGGCCCGCAAAGAGCTACTGTTCGAAGCGCAAATCGGCTATAACGGCCGAGTGGTCGCTCACGTCGTCGGGGAGAATGTCGTAGCGGGTCGTTGTGAAATTTTTGTCGTGGAAGATATAGTCGATCCGCAGCCATCCGCCAAGACGCCGGTATGTGCTGCCGCACCCGTGTCCTGCGGCCCGGAAGCTGTCGGTCATGGAGCCTTTCAGGCGGTGGTAGGTGTAGGTTCCGGGCGGGTCGTTGAAGTCGCCTGTCAGGATCACAGGATAGCGCGTTGTGTCAATGACCTGTCGGATCTCCTCCACCTGCTGCGCCCGGAAGCGGCTATTGCGCCCCAGGGCGCTGACAACCTCCCGAAGCAGTCCGGGGTGGTCGGTTCCCTCCTGGAACCGGTGTTTGAGCTCCGTGAACCCCGTTGTGCGCAGGTGCATTGTGAAGAGACGAACCGTATCGGTACCGATGACCAGATCGGCCCACAGGTAGTCGTTGAGTGTGCCGGGAAAGGAGACGGAGTGGTGGTTGGCAATGGGGTAACGACTACCCAGGGCGATCATGTCGCTGCGGACGAAGTAAGGAAAATTTCCGGCGAACCAGGCTGTGATGGAGTCGCCCGGGAAAACGGGTGAAGGGAATGCCTCCTGAAGGCAGAGTACGTCAACCTTTTCGCGTTCGGCAACGCGGGCGATAGCCGGAATCGTTGTGAAGTGGTCCCCCAGGCGCAGAAATCCGTAGGCATTGAGGGTCATGATCCTCAGGTCGTGGAGGCGGGGCTGCGTTTGCGTCCGGCCCCATTCGGGAAGCTGCACGAGAGCCGATAGATAGCTGTAGCACAGTATGATAGCAGTCAGGGGTAGCGCTGCCAGTCTCCAGCGGCCGCGAGCGAGCCATCCCACAAGCAGCACGACGTCGAGTAAAAGGGCCACGGGCAACAGCATGGCAGTCAAGGCCCAGAACTCACCCTTCCCGGGTGAGATGTACGAGGCTGACCGGCAGAAGAGCGTCGCCGCGAAGAGCAATCCTGTCGTTACTGCCGCAAGTGTATGTGCTATGCGTTTGCGATTCATTGTCTTCTTTCAGGCCGGTGGTTCCGGGCCACAAAAGTAGGAAATATTTTGAAATCTGCCTCTGTTTGCCTATTTTTGCCGCTACAAAAAAACGCTTATCCGCATATATTTTCGGTCGCAGCCTGCGGGGAACGCAACGCAAAGTTGCGGGCCTCCGCGAGCGGGAGGCTGCGGCCCGCACGGCTCCGTTGGAGCCGTAGTCGACAGGAGATATTGCAGGTAAGCATTCAAAAAACGCTTCATGACTCGGAAAATCGTAGCGGTGTTTGTTTCGGTCCTCCTGCTTTCGCCGGGATGGCTTTCGTTAACAGGACTGACGCTCCCTGTGGCACTCGTTCCGTTGCTGTGGATCGGGTCGACTTATGACGCCTCGCGCCGCTCGTGGTGGCGCATGGCCGGGTGGGCAACGCTCGCTTTCGTATTGTGGAACGCTGCGACCGTTTGGTGGATATGGAACGCTACGCCCGTGGGTCCCATCGCTGCGACGCTGGCTTCGACGACCCTGAATCTGGTCGCCTTCATGGCCTATTTTACTCTTTCGAAAAAAGCTCCTGAGGCCTTGGCTTATACTACGCTCGTCGCGGCCTGGATCGCTACGGAGTATTGGTATACGATAGGTGAATTTTCGTGGCCGTGGCTCATTCTTGGGAACGGATTTTCGCACGAGGTGTGGGCGGTGCAGTGGTATGAATATACCGGTGTTTTCGGCGGGTCGTTGTGGGTGCTGTTGTGTAATATATTCTTTTTCAGAGCGTGGCAGATGCGTCGTAGTGTGACGCGGTGGGTGGTTGCCGGGATGGTGTTGCTGGTGCCGATGCTCCTTTCGCTCGTTGTTGGAAGGTGGCGGGTGCTGCCTGACGAGGGAACGGCGTGTGTGGCAATTGTCCAGCCCGACGTCGATTGTTACACCAAGTTCGATGGCGACGACGAGCGTCAACGTCGCAATATTGTCGATCTGCTGGCCGATGTGCCCGCTGAGGCGCAGTTCATCCTGCTGCCCGAGACGGCTGTGCCGGGTCATTACTGGGAACCGGCCTTTTCCGACTCTTATGGGGGGACGCAAGCCGGGGTTTTCTGGCAGGAGCTTGCCGATACACTCAGGGCTTCGCATCCGGGGGCCCTGCTCGTTGCGGGAGCCAATACTTTGCGTCATTATCCGCGCGGACTTCAACCCCGAACGGCCTATCGCCCTTTCGATCAGGGGTATTATGACGTCTTCAATTCGGCCGTTGGGCTCGATTCCGCAGGTCGGATGCAGCTCCATCATAAGGGCCGTCTGGTTATCGGTGTGGAGAATACCCCGACGCTGCTCTTCGATGTGTTGCAATTCCTGGTCATCGACCTGGGGGGCGTGGTCGGGCAGTTAGGTATCGGGCCGCATGGCACGGCTTTCGACCATAAGGGCGTACGGCTGGGACCGGCAATTTGTTATGAAGGGCTTTACGGCGACTTTTTTGGCGATTTCGTGCGACGCGGTGCGCAATTCATGGCCATTGTGTCGAACGACGGCTGGTGGGGTGATACGCCCGGGTATCGTCATCTGTTCACGATCTCGCGCTTGCGGGCCATAGAGCACCGTCGTGCCGTAGCCCGTGCTGCCAATACGGGGCGCTCGGGTTTCATATCGCCCTGGGGCGAGGTGGGGGACACGCTCGGATGGAACGAGCGCGGCGTACTGGTCGCCGACGTTCCTCTCTGTTCGGAAATAACCTTTTACACCCGTTACGGCGATTATCTGGGGCGTATGGCCGAATACCTCTTCCTGCTGTGTATGCTCTATTATGTGGCCTACCGGGTCAGAAAGCGAAATCATCTGGTCGAATAATCCTACAGAGTTATGAACTACACCCAAACCCTCGAATTTCTCTTTGAGTCGTTGCCGGCTTTCGAATCCAAAGGCGCGACGGCCTACAAACCGGGATTGGAGCGCATCGCTGCATTCTGCCGCCACTTAGGCAACCCCCAGCGGAATTTCTTCACTATTCATGTGGCGGGTACCAACGGCAAGGGCTCTGTGTCGCATATCATAGCCTCCGTGTTGCAGCAGGCGGGGTATCGAACCGGGCTCTTTACGTCGCCCCACCTGAAGGATTTCCGCGAGCGTATCCGCGTCGACGGCGAGATGATCCCCAAGCAGAAGGTCGTGAACTTTGTTGATAAGCATCATGACAAAATGGTCGAGCTGGACCTCTCGTTTTTCGAGATGACGGCTGCGCTGGCATTTGACTATTTTGCTCAGAGCGATGTCGAGGTCGCCGTGATCGAAACGGGGTTGGGCGGGCGTCTCGATGCGACGAACATCATCATGCCTATCGTCAGTGTCATTACCAATGTCGGATTGGAGCATACGGCTCTGCTGGGTGACACACTTCAGAAGATCGCTGCCGAAAAGGCCGGGATTGTCAAGAAGAGCATCCCGGTTGTCATCGGTGAGAGCGATGACCGTTATAATGGCGTCATCGAGCAGACGGCTGTGGCCAACAAGTCCCGGGTGATTTATGCCGAGCAGCTGTTCTCCTGTGAAGAACAGTGTCATGAGGAGTCCGGGCAACGGTTTCGGTTGTGCCGTACCCGCGACGGACGCTTTTATGAGGTGCAGCTCGATCTGTCGGGTGATTACCAGCGGCATAATATCCTGACAGCAGCTGCGACGGTCGATTTTCTGCATGAAGAGACGCCCCTGACTATTTCGCGGCGCGCCTTTCTGGAGGGAACACGTACCGCTGCAGTCAACACCGCGCTGCAAGGCCGCTGGCAGCGGATCGCCGAGGCTCCGCTGACGATCTGCGACACGGGACACAACGCACATGGTATGGCCTATGTGGCTGAGCAGCTGAAGACTACACCCCATGAAAAACTCTACTGTGTCGTGGGGTTCGTGCGCGACAAGGATTTGGCGCATATCCTGCCCCTGTTGCCGCGGGAGGCTTATTATATTTTTACGGCGGCACACTCCGACCGTGCCGTGCCCGCAGAGGAGCTGACGGCGAAGGCTTTGATTTACGGATTGCAGGGAGAAGCTGTCGCTACGGTAGCCGAAGCGTTGGCCCGGGCGCGTGAACTTGCGCGGCCCGATGATATGATCTTCATCGGTGGCAGCACCTATGTTGTGGGTGAAGTGCTATAAATATAGGTATGGAGTGCCCGGACGATTATTCCGGGCGAGGGGATGACGGTTGCCGACATGGAGCATGATATTTTTTGCGTAAGCTGTTGTGTTATTCAAAACTTTTCCTATCTTTGCACCCGATTTCACCTCCGAAAGAACGGGGTGGGTTAAAGTTCTTTGAGAAGTGCGGAAAAGTGGAAAATTTATCCGATTTTATTTGTGCGGTAAATTTTTTATGCCTACTTTTGCAATCCAAAACGGTCGATTTGCCGATGTAGCTCAGTTGGCCAGAGCAGCTGATTTGTAATCAGCTGGTCGTGGGTTCGAATCCCTCCATCGGCTCAGGAGGAGGGTGCGGAACCCCCAGGGCGAATGAGGAGCGGACGAAACGACGAGAAAGTCGGTCCGGTCGAAACGAGGAGACGTCGGGGGGGGGTAATCCTCGGTCGAAAAAGCAAAATAAGGGAAGTTACCAGAGTGGCCAAATGGGGCAGACTGTAAATCTGCTGGCGTACGCCTTCGGTGGTTCGAATCCATCACTTCCCACACAAAAACCGGTTGGAGTTGCAGAACCCGGGGTGGTGCGCAAGCATCGCAAAAGGGGAGGCAGGTTCCGATACGGTCTGTTTTTGCGGAAGTAGCTCAGTTGATAGAGCATCAGCCTTCCAAGCTGAGGGTCG
>CAJUIE010000004.1 GCA_910586375.1 uncultured Alistipes sp.
CGGGGAAACCGAGTGTACGGCTGTTGTAGTTTTCGGGGTTCACGCGGGAGCTGCCAAAGTTCAGGTATGCCCCGCCGTCGTTTGACGCTGCGTCAGGCGCACTGCTCCAGGCGTAACCGCTTTTACCTTCCCGACGGTCGGATTTCTGCCGAGGCTTTTTGTGAAAACCCGAAGCGGAAGAGGTACTCGTCTTCTGAAAATAAGGATAAAAAAACGGACACCTTGAAAAAGGCGTCCGTTTTCTTCGTTCCGCGGCGGAACTATTCTTCGTTGCGGTACATATGTTCCACGTATACGGCGTGCATCTTCGCTTCACGCTTGGCGATCGAAGGCTTGGTGAAGTACTGACGGCGGCGCAGCTCCTTCAGCACTCCCGTGCGCTCGTATTTGCGTTTGAATTTTTTCAGGGCGCGTTCGATATTTTCGCCCTCCTTTACCGGCATGATGATCATAGTGGTGTTCTTTTATTTGAATTTTTTATATGTTTCGTTTTTCTATGTCGTGGGGCGGTGAAACCTCGTTTCACTCTTGCCCGGGTGTTGATGGGGTAGTATCGTCAGAACCGCCGGGGACACCGAACTGCAAGTAGGGAGCCAGCCGTGCTGCCTCCTCGGGTTTGAGTATGTCGTCGTCGAATAGCTCCTGTGCGGTTCTCCAACCTCCTTTCAACTGTCGTTTCTTCAGTAGTTTGCGAAGTGCCGGCGCTGTCATGTAGGGATGACGGGCCAACTCGTTCGAGGACGCAAAGTTAATATCAATTTTCCGAATTTTGCAACTGTCGCAATAAATTTGTCGCAAAATTTTCTCGTAGTTGCTCTCTGTGACGCCCGGCACTTCAGCGAGTTGCTCTGCGCGGACGAATCCGCCCAATTGGCGGCGGTAGGCGAGGATACGGCTTACGGTCTTTTCTCCGATTCCCGTCACGCTGCGCAGTGTGGCTGAGTCGGCTTCGTTGAGCTCGATGGGCAGTCGCTTGTCGGGAGCCGGGCGTTCGGGAAAGATGATGTAGGGTTGGAGGGCCGTAGCCAGCGAGTCGTCGATCATGTAGCATTCGCGCAACTCTTCCATGTTGTAGATGCCGTGCATGTCGCGCCAGCGGATGAAGACTTCAGCCTGGCGGCGCGATAAGGCCCCTATGGCCCGCAGGTAGCGCACTGTCACAGTGTCAAGACGGAATGTCGCAGGTGCCTGCGGTCGTGTTATAACCCGTGTGGTCCGGTATTGGCGCGGTGCGATGGCATATTTGCGGCCGATGCGGATGTAGGGGGCCAGGCGGTGGTAGAGCGAATCGTCGATGCCGTAGCAGAGAGCCACATCTTCAGGAATGCGGAAGACTTTGCCCGTTTCGCGGAATCGCAGCAGGCTTACGGCTTCGCTTTTCGTGAGCCCCAGTGCGCGGAGTTCTTCGTAGGTCGCTGTATTGGGGTCGAACGGCGCGGGTCGTAGCGTGTCGACGCGTTCTTCCATGCGGGCCTCGGCCTGTTGGGCTGCCGTGGGGTCGACTTTGGACCGGAGTAAAGCCAGGCCGGTGATAAGCAGTAGCGCCAGAGGCAGGAAGATTGCTATAGCGCGAATTTCGCGTTCGGAGAAGAGCGGTTTCATGGGAATGATCTCTGTAGATGTTGCGATCCGGAGTCAAAGATAGACAATTTAAGTTGAAAAGTGTAGGGTGCACAGTGAAGAGTTGTACGCTGGCATCTTCAGACCCGAGTAAAATTGTCCTTCTGAACGCAGTGAAGAATCTTTTCGACCGGAGGTCGTCCGGGCTGTAGACCCCGGATGCGGAGGCTCGCCCGACAACAAGTCGGGTTTTTCGATAATAGGTTGCAGAGCCCTTATCCGGTTCTTGCTTTTTGCCTCCCCGGGCATTTGCGCCGTTCGCTGGCTCCGGCTCTCTTATTCTTTGCATGCAGCGAACGGGGAAACCGTTCGCACGGTAGTCGTTGCCTTCGGGGTACGCGCCGGAACTGAAGAAGTACAAGTTCGACCCGCCCACGCCCGACGCCGAGTAAGGCGCACTGCTCCAGGCGTAACCGCTCGTACCCACATTGGGCAGGTCGCCGGAACTGCCGGCGCGGCAACCCGAAGCTCCGTTACTGGAATTCGATGGGTTCAGGGCGCGTGGGCCGATAGCGGTATTGGGTCAGACGTGTGTAGTTCGAAAGGCGAAAATACTCACTGCCGACTACTCCATCCTTGCCGAAGGCTACACCTAACCGAATCTGAATTGTGCTGAATATGAGCCGCTCGTTTTTCATGCGGACGCCAACGCCCAGCGAGGCAAAGAAGTCGTTTCTGAATATATCGGGCGAATAGCCGATCAGCCCGCAGTCGGCGAATCCGAACAGTGCAATGCGGAATCCTAAGGGTTGCCACGGAGTGAAGAGTACCGATTCTGTGTTGATTACCAGTCGATTGGTTCCTATGACATACTCTTTGAGGGCTTGTAGTCCGTCCGAACGGGTGAAGCGGATACTTTCGTTATTGCCTGTGCCGCGTCCCCACCCCTGCGTGTAGTTGAGCATCAGAAACTGGCGGATACGGCTGCGGCGCCACATGAACAGATGCGAGAACCACCGCAGGTCGAGATCTACAGCACTGCGGTTCCAGTTTTTGCCAGTCCGGTCGATGTAACTGCCTAATGCAGCGCCGCCCATGATGTAGCCTATGCGGGTGAAGCGTCCGATCCGGTAATTGGCGCCCAGGTAGAAGTTGTCGTTAAATTCGCCCCACGAGTACCCGCCCACGATTTCGGCTTTATAGCCCGTGGCCAGGTATTCGTTCCGGCCGAATCCGTAGATCATGTTGGCCGTGAGAAATTTTTCACGGTAGAATCCTGCGCCAAACAGCAACATGTCGTCGTCGTGGAGTGCCGGATGGTGGCGGGCCGTTACGTCGTCGGGCCGACGGCTGTAACGGCGGTGGTTGAAATGGCTCGTAACATAGATACTCGAAGCGAGTGAAGGCACCAGATGCGAATAGCCGCCCCATACGTTGAAGTTGCGTACTTTGACCAGCATCGATGTATCCTGCTCGATCATGTATTGCTTGAATTTCAGATCGTTGTATGTGATGCCCACTTCGTAGTCGGTAGGCCGCAGAAACTCCTTACGTAGTTTTGCGTCGAAGGTCGAATTGTAAAAATCGCGTCCTGCTGCCAGCTCGGCGGTGTAGAAGGTCCCCAGTACGTTGGGAATTTCATATTCGACCATGTTGCCGCCGTAGGAGAAATCTTTGCGGCTGAAGTTGGTCTCGACTTTCAGGGTGTTGCCCGTTCCGAGGATGTTGGCGTCGTAGAGCCCGATCATCGTGCGGCCTTCGGAGTGCAGGCCGCCATCGACCGTAATTGTCCAGCTGTCGCGCGTGCGTATGCGCAGACTGACACGTGTCGTGTCGATTGAATCGGGGATTATGTCGATTTCGACATCGGACAGGTATTTTCGTTCACGCAGCAGTTGTTTGGTCCGCACGATAAGCTCCGGGTCGAGCGGTTCGCCCGGTCTGAAGAGCAGGTCGCGCCGAATGACGCGCTCGCGGGTCAGTGCATGGGTTTTGGTGGCGGCGCGCTGCAGCCAGCTGCCGCCGGGGTCGAAAATCTGTTGGCGCTGGATGTCGATGTCGTCTATAATTTTTCCGGCGTATGGCTCAAAGAGGCGATTCTCATCGGTCACACGACCGCTGGCAGTCGTGTCGCGATTCGGGTGGCGGAACAACATGCCGTAGAGCAGGCGCGGCACAGTCCGGCGACTGGTTTTCGACTGGATACTGTCGTAGAGACGCTGGTTGCGGGCTTCGGTGCGTGCTGTGAGACTATCGTCTGCCGATCGTTCCGGGACCAGCACGGTGGGGCGGACGACGCGGGCCGAGGCGACGGAGACTATAGCGAGTAGCCCGACAGCGAGTATGCATTTTCCGAAAAACATCTGGTCAAATATAACGTATTTTTTCTGGAAAACGTATGACCGTTACAGAGGCGCTTTCACTGGTTTCAGCCCGTGGCGCAAAAACGGCACCACCCTTGATGGGGGCGGTGCCGTCGTGTGTGCGGGTTGTGCGTTGCGTCAGAAACGTTTCATAGGTCGTACGAGCAGATACATGAATTTCCGGTAGTCGGACGTCGAGCCGTCTTTCATGTTCAGGGCCGTCGCACGTTCCAGTGAGTTTTCGCTGCCCTCGGTCGAGGTCCAGTAGTCGTTGTTGTCGAGGGCTGTGCCGCCGTTGGCTTTCATCGCTGCATTTAGCACGCTCTTGTTGTCGTAGAGTGCTTTCATCTCGTTTACGGCGCCTAAGTACCAGCCGTCGCCTAAGGCTGTGCAGAGGCCGAATGCGGTCAGATCGGCCAGCGTCGGATCACTTTCCTGGGCTTTGACCAGGTTCACACGTCCGTCGTCCGGGTCGTTCGCGCCTATCGTTACGTAGTTGTCGCTGTTGGCCCGGTGGTCCCACATGACGTTGATGCGGTCTTTCTCTACAACGTTCTTCAGGGCGATGATCGTGCCGTGGAGGCCGTCGTCCGTCGTTGCGCAGACGATGCCGATCACTTCGTCGTTTATCTCGTAGGGGTCGCCCACGGCGTAGTGCTTCGCTTCGGTGGGTCTGTCGCCTACATAGGTTATTGCCCTCACATTGCGGCTCACGTTCTTCGATGATGCAAGCTGCGTCCCCGTGCCCATCTGTATTGCCTGTGCGCTGTTGTCCGCATCGGCTGACAATTCGGTCGACGACCAGTAGTAGGCCGTTTGCAGTTCTGTACCTCCAGCCGCTGCTATCTGGGTGTTCAGGGCTGTGTGCATGCGGGCTATGGAGGCCAGCTCGCTCTGTGAAGGCAGATACCAGCCCTCGCCCTCGTCTGCACAGTTCCTGAATGCCGGGTAGACGGTCAGTGTTGCGTCGAGGGTTTTCACTGCTGCGAGGTTCTTTTCACCGTCGTATTCGTCTCTTGCGCCTGTTGCTGCGCCTGTCGGGCCCCACTCGGCTGTCGTTTCGTTCAGGGAGATGATTTTTGCGTATGTGTCGTCTTTCGAAACCCAGAAGATGATGCCTTTCTTGCCCTCCGCTTCGTAGAGTGCTCCTACCTTGAAGCGGGCTTCAGGCAGCTCGCCGACTTCGCGCATGGCACGCACGCGCAGAGGCTGGATTTTCTGAATGCCGAACATGCCCGGCGTCTCCATATCGGCGGCGAAAGCCATGGCGTCGGGGAACTGATCGGCCTCCGACGACGACCAGTAGATGCTTTCAACTTCGATTTCGTTGCCGCCCCGCCAGCCGAGGGTGGGATTCACGGCATCGAGTATCTTGCGTATGTTCTGTATTTCGTGCTGGGCGGGCAGATACCAGCCTTCGCCCATATCGGCGCAGGCCCGGAATGCGGGGTAGGCGGCATAGGTCTCGTCCAGAGCTGCGATCGTGGCCATATTGGGCACGCCGTATTGTTCGTCATGAGCATAGGTTATGATGTCGCCAGGACCCCATGCCAGCTCTTCGGCGGCATCGTGCAGGGCGATGATCTTGCCTTTCGACCCCGTAGGATCGATTTCGACGATCACGCCTTCGGCCTCACCGTCGAAATAGTAGTCGCCCACCTTGTAGGGCGCTGACGTGAAGTCCTCCACCGGAGTCTGCAACTCCAATGTTACGACCTGTTCGGTTCCCGCTTCACAAACGAGTGTTTCGGCTGTTTTTTCGATCTTGACCCGGCCGTCCGTTGATCGGATGCGGATCGTGAGGTCGTGGCTGCCCGGAGCGATTGCCACGCGGAAATCCCGCTCCTGAATGGCATCCAGCGCTACGCCCTCGTCGCAGGAAAGGGTTACTGTGTGTGCTTCGCCCGCCAAAGCTGCCGCCTCTTTGGCTGTAGTCACCGAAATGGCGGAGACCGTCACGTCGCCCTTGAGCCTGAGATTGAGTGTCGCATAGGCTCTGGTCAGCGTCACAGCCAGCGTGCCGGTTTCTGTGCTTTCGTCCTCCGGATCTTCGTCTTCGGCGTCGTCAGCTTTGGCCGAGAGCATGATGGCTGCGGGGTCGATTCCCCCCCCCGTGTAGTGCTGCCGGTCGGGGATGGCGGTTGCATCGGCCGGGTAGCGCACCGTCAGTGGCAGCTTCGGGGCCTTGTGCTCCTCCTCGTCATCTGCCTGCTCCAGAGCGAAGAGACCCGTTGCGGTCCCGGCGCCTTCGGTCAGCGTATAGTAGAAAACCTCGTCGCCCGATGTGGCCGCGAGGCGGGCTCCTTCGGGCCAGAGGAACTCAAATCCTCCTTCCGCGGCTTGGGAGACGGAGGCGGCAATCGTCTCTATCCCTTTGGTTTGTACGATGGGCGGTTTTTCCGGGCCCGGGCCGGGCTGTGGGTTCGTCTCTTCGACCGGATCGTCGGAGCAAGCCGCCCCTGCGAGCAATGCTGCCGCTACGAACAGCGCTTTGCGGAAAAAGTAAACAGGCTTCATGATTTCAGAAAATTTAGAGTGATCAATGACAAATATACGCATTTTGTGCGCTCTTTGTTCGTGCTTTGCCCGTGCTGCGGATGTGTGAACGAGCCAGTTGATAATGATTTGATAGTCAACAGGTATCTCGGGGTTCGGAATCGGAATGGCCGAATCGGTGAAAATGTGTATTCGTGAAGCGAAACACAAATTGTAAAAAGTTTTCAACAATAGTGTTTTCCGTCTCTTTTTTGTCGGTTTTTCCGATTCCGGTGTCCGAAAATTGATGTCAAAGCTCCGATTGCAGATATTGTTATCCGGAACGTAATGAAGGATCTGTTCCCGGTCCGGTTTTCACCTTTTACTCCCCTCTCTTATTCCTGCACGCAGCGCACGGGGAAAGCGTTCGCACGGGAATTGCCGTCTGAGGGGTTGACGCTGGAGCCGTAGAAGCTCAGGAATGAACCGCTCTCGTTCGATGCCGAAGAGGGCGAACTGCTCCAGAAGTAACCGGCACTACCCACACTGATCTGGTCGCTGGATTCGCCGCTGCGGTAACCCGAAGCGGATTCTCAATCGATTTTCTTTCTGTCTGGTGCGGCAGAAATACTCTGAAACGCAGGTTTTCTCGCCCCGGCGTAACCCGTAACTTGTTATTCTCCGTTAAATGATTACATTTGCAAATCGAAATTTATTCCGTACATGAATCTTTTCAAACGTTGGAACAACATTGTCGGCTGGGCAGTTTTTGCTGTAGCTGCCGTCGTCTATCTGCTTACGATGGAGCCCGTGTCGAGTCTTTGGGACTGCTCGGAGTTCATCGCCACCTCTTATAAGCTCGAAGTGGGGCACCCTCCCGGGGCGCCTTTGTTCATGATGCTGGCGCGTCTGGCCACCTTGTTCGCGTTCGGCAATCCCGACTATGTTGCGCCGGCTGTCAACGGCATGAACTCGCTCGCCAGCGCTTTCTGCATCCTTTTTCTTTTCTGGACCATCACACACTTTGCCCGTCGGCTTGTCACGCGCGACGGCAGTGAGCTTACCGTGTCCGACACCTGGGCGGTGTTGGGTGCCGGTGCTGTCGGAGCATTGGCTTATACCTTCACCGACACCTTTTGGTTCTCGGCTATCGAGGGCGAGGTATACGCGCTCTCGTCGATGTTCACCGCTCTGGTGGTGTGGCTCATGCTCAAATGGGAAGAGCAGGCCGAGGAGCCCCACGCCTCGCGCTGGATCGTATTGATCGCTTATCTCATGGGGCTTTCGATCGGCGTGCACATTCTCAACCTGCTGGCAATCCCTACGCTGGTCTTTATCTACTACTTCCGTACTACGCCTTCCGTTACGTGGCGGGGTGTGCTTTACGCTACTTTGATCGCCGGGGCCATCCTTTTGGTTATCAACGGTATAATTATTCCTTATACGGTCTATGTCGGGGCTATGTTCGACCTCTTTTTCGTCAATACGCTCGGGCTTCCCGTCAATTCCGGCATGGTCTTCTTCGCTCTGGCGCTTATCATCGGCATGGGCTGGGCCTCGTGGGTGACCCACAAACGCGGCAAGGTGTTGCTGAACATCGTTTTGCTTTCGATCACGATGATTCTCGTAGGCTTTTCGTCCTATGCATCTATGACCATCCGCGCTGTGGCTAATCCGCCGATGAACTCCAACAACCCCGATAATCCCCATGCGTTGCTCTCGGTACTCAATCGCGACCAGTACGGCGACCGTCCTCTGCTTTATGGGGCTTATTATTCGGCTCCGCCGCTCGATTATAAGGAAAAACACTTCTATTACCTCGATGAGGACGGCAAGTATAAACCCGTCAGTACCATTACGGGTTATACACATGCTCCCGAGTTCATGCACCTCTTTCCCCGCATGTGGGACTACCGTAAGGGTGAAAAGGAGTATAAACAATGGGCAGCCCACCGCACCCGGAGCGAATACGTACGTGATGACAAGGGGGAGATCGTGCGCGACGATGCGGGACGTCCTCTCCGGCAGGAGGTCCTCGATTTCGGTCGTAAGAGGGTTTACGACGACGGTTACGAAACGCGCACGGTCGTAGAGCCGACCTTCCGGGAGAACCTCAATTATTTCTTTAATTACCAGCTCTCCTACATGTACTGGCGCTATTTTCTGTGGAACTTCGTCGGGCGCCAGAGTGACATTCAACCCACCTCAACCACCATCACTGACGGTTATTGGCTCTCGGGCATCCGCTTCATCGACGAGCAATTCGTCGGTCCGCAGGAGGGGCTGCCGCGCGAAGTGGCTGAGAACCGCGGGCGTAATACTTACTATTTCCTGCCTTTTATTCTGGGATTGATCGGCTTGATTTATCAGCTCAACCGCGATCAGCGCAACTTCTCGATCATTATGTGGCTCTTCGTCATGACGGGCGTGGCGCTGGTGGTTTACTTCAACTCCTCGCCGGGCGAGCCGCGCGAACGCGACTATGTATATGCCGGCTCGTTTTCGGCGTTCTGCATCTGGATCGGGCTGGGTGTGCTGGCGCTGCGTGACTTCATTGTGTGGATCACTAAGCGTAACAGCGTGGTGGTTGCCGCCGCGGCTGCCGTGCTTGGTTTGGGCGTGCCTGCGATTCTGGCTGCTCAGAACTGGGACGACCACGACCGATCGGGCCGTTATATGGCGCGTGACATCGGGTATAACTACCTGATGTCCACGCTGCCCAATTCGATCATCCTCAATTACGGTGATAACGATACATTCCCGCTGTGGAACAATCAGGAGGTCTATGGCGTGCGGCCCGATGTGAGGATCATGAATACCTCTTACTTAGGTGGTGAGTGGTACATCGACGAGATGAAGAGTGCGGCCAACGATGCTGCGGGTGTGCCGTTCTCGCTTCCCAAACACAAATACACCTATGCCAACGACTGGGTGCCTGTAGACGACCGCCTCGACCGGTCGGTGGATATTCGCGAAGTGATGGAGTTTATCCGCAGCGACGATCCCCGCACCAAGCTCAAGCTCTCCGATGGCTCGCTTGTCGATTATATTCCTACCAAGCGCATTGCGCTGCCCGTCGACAAGGAGAATGCTTTGGCCTCGGGTATTGTCGCAGAGAAGGACCGCGACCGGATGGTCGATACGGTTTATATCGAGTTGCGCAAGAACTCGGTGGACAAGACGCAGCTCATGATCCTCGACATGCTGGCTAACTTCGACTGGAAGCGACCGATTTACCTCACCCAGGTTTATATACTTCAGGACCTTGGGTTGCTCGACTACCTTCAGTTCGATGGTTATGCCTATCGGTTTGTGCCGATCCGCACACCGGTGGAGAATCCGTGGGAGATTGGGCGCATCGACCCCGACTATGCGGCGCCACTGCTCAGGGATACGTTCCGTTATGGCAACCTTGCCGATCCGAAGGTCTATGTCGACTATTTTCTGCAATACAACCTTGCAGCCTCCCACGCCCGTGACTCTTTTGCCCGCGTGGCTAAGGAGCTGCTGCGGCAGAATCGGCCTGAGGAGGCTGTCGGGTTGCTCGATCTGGGGCTTCAGCGGCTCCCGACGTCGCAGATACGTTTCACCGATGCCAATACCTACCCATTCCTCGAAGCCTATTATGCCGCTTCGGCTATGGGCATTTCCGATGCGGCCGAAAAGGGCGATGCACTGCTGCTTGAATATGCACACACGCTGATCGAGTATATCGAATACTACCTGCGTTTTGAGGGTCTCCAGGGCGATATGGTGTCGGGGCTTATCGACGACAAGCTCGATGAATTGGGCGACATTTACTATCTGGCTTCTTATGCCGGGCGACGCGATGTAATCGCAGAGCTTAACGATTATTATCGTTCGCTGGGCGTCTCCGAAGATAGTCTTGTTGACTTGGGCGACCAGCCTCTGGTGCATCCGTAAGTTCTCTTTGGTGGGGGCCGCAGAAGAGAAACTCTCCGTTTGCTTCGGGCCCGATTGATTTTTCGGCGGCGGGGGGGCTGCCGAAGAGAGCAACGCAGAGCGTTGCAATTACTCCATTTGTCACTCTGAGGAGGGCGGCTGCGGTCTGCGTTTCGTGGTTGCCCCGCCCCTCTCTTATCCATGACGCCCCATTGGAGGCGCCACTTTTCTTCGCCTCGGCAAAGTCCGCAAGCGGTCTCTGCTCTCGGCTTACGCAAAGTTGCACGCAGCGAACGGGGAAAGCGTGCGCACGGTTGTGGAGGTACTCGGGATTCACTTCCGAGCTGAGGATGTGTAAGGCCGATGCGTGCACGCTCGACGCCAGGTGAGACGCACTGCTCCAGGCGTAACCGCTCGCGCCCACATTGCCCAGGCCGCCGAAATTGCTGGCGCGGAAACCCGCCACCTCGCCCTCCCACATTAAAAACCCCGCTCCTTATTCAGAGCGGGGTTTTCTGACGCCAGGAGCGGGGTTCAGACCTTTTGTCCCGGTTGGGGGATGGGGGAGGCCTGTTTTGTATGTCCCTCCTCCTTTTTGCGGTTGTAGAGGAAGCGGCGGATCTTCTGTGTCGGGGTCTTGACAAACTCTTCTTTCTCTTCGACTACTTCCGATATGCGTGAAAAGCGTGCCACTTTGGCGTTGACGAAATCCATGATCTCTTTCTTGAGTTGTTCAGTCTTCGCCTCCCAGGCTTCTTTTTTCGTGTTCCACTCTTCGCGCCAGTCGTCGATCATTGCTTCGATCTGGTCGCGGTTGAAGTGTACCAGAGCCACTAAGCGCCCCTCCTGCTCCGTCACGATCGAATCGGCGATGCAGACGTGGGAATTCAGCACGCTTTCGATGTCTTCAGGGTAGATGTTTTCACCGCCCGGGCCTACGATCATGTTCTTCAGGCGGCCCTTGATGTAGAGCCAACCTTCTGCGTCGAACTCGCCAAGATCGCCCGTGCGGAACCAACCGTCGGGGGTAAGGACCTCGGCCGTTGCCTCGGGATTTTTGTAGTAGCCCAGCATGAGGCTCGGGGTTTTGGCCATGATTTCGCCCTGCCGCGTCTCAGGATTGATGTTCTCTAACCGCAGTTCTACGCCCGGAGCTGCCGGACCGGTCGAGCCGAGGCGGACCATCGAAGGCGCGGCTCCCGCCAGCAGGGGGGCTGTCTCCGTGAGTCCGTAACCGATGGCGTAGGGTACACGGGCTTCGAGCAGGAATTTTTCGGCTCCGTTGTCGAGCTTCGATCCTCCGATACCCAGGAAGCGCAGGCGTCCGCCGAAGAGTTTCTGGAGCTTGCGACCCGCTACGCGGTGGAGGTAGCGGCGCATGAAGCCGATGCGGTAGAGCGTGCGCCACGCACGCGTGGAATTGAATTTAGCCAGTACCTGGTGGCGGTAGATCTTCTCGATGATCAGAGGCACGATGAGCATCACCGTGGGGCGTACAGCCCGCAGAGTGGGCATCAGGGCCGAGGCCGTGGGCGGACGGTCCATATAGACGATGCGCGAACCCATCGAGAAGGGGTAGATCAGCCCGATCGAGCATTCGTAGGTGTGCGACAGGGGCAGTACCGAGAGGAATACATCGTCGGAGTCTATCGGGAAGATCGCCGATGAAAGGTCGATCTGGGCGCACAGAGCCGCATGGGTAAGCATTACGCCCTTAGGTTGCGACGTAGTGCCCGAAGTGTAGATAATGGCCGCCAGGTCTTCGGGGCGCGGTATTGCGGCTGTGCCTTTTTCGTGAACCCGTTGCGAAATGATGCCCAGATTTTTGGTGCGCACCACAACATTGAGCCGTTCGATCGTCGGTTTCGACAGCTTGGTGTAGAGCTTGTCCGAGACGAGCAGGGCCCTGGCTTCGGAGTGTTCAATAATCATGTCCAGCTCTTCGCCCGAAAAGTCGGGGAGAATCGGTACCACGACCATGCCGGCCGACGTTATGGCGAAGTAGCAGATGCCCCAGTGGGGCATGTTGCTGCTCAGCAGAGCGACCTTATCGCCTGCATGGAGTCCTGCGTCGAGGAGTATCTGCT
Source organism: uncultured Alistipes sp. (assembly GCA_910586375.1). Classification (GTDB taxonomy): domain Bacteria; phylum Bacteroidota; class Bacteroidia; order Bacteroidales; family Rikenellaceae; genus Alistipes. Next base: position 12,389 of record CAJUIE010000004.1, read on the forward strand.
GCACCTTTTCAATGCGGCGGCCTGCCTCGGCGTATGTGATCTCTTCGCCTTCGAACATCGTGAAGGCAATTTTCGAAGCGAATCGTTCCACGCTGTTGCGAACCAGTTCGCAGAGCGTGTTTGTCGGTTTGTTCGTGCTCTTGTTCATACGCTCGAAAAACGTAAATTTCGGCATAAAATTACTAATTTTCGCCCAAAAAACACTATTTTTGGTGTAAAATAACGTCATGCTCGACCGTGAAGAGATAAAACGTCTGGCTGCCGGGGCAGGTTTCGACCTCTGCGGAGTGGCTCCTTGTCGGCACCTCGTACAGCACGAAGCGTGGTTCGGCGAGTGGCTGCGGAATGGCTATCAGTCGTCGTTGGGGTATATGGAACGCAACAGCGAAAAACGTTTCGATCCGCGGCGCCTGGTCGGGGGTGCCCTCTCGGTGGTGGTCTGCGCCGTGGGGTATAAAAACCATGTCGGCGAGGGTTATCCGGGGGGGCATCGTACCAAGGTCGCCTCTTATGCCTGCATGGCGGATTATCACGTTACCATCAAGGATATGTTGGCCCGGCTTTTCGAAGGCTTGAAGGCTGCGCATCCCCAGCTTGAAGGCCGGGCGTTTGTTGACACGGCGCCGCTGGCCGAGAAGCAGCTGGCTGTTGAGGCCGGGTTGGGGTGGATCGGGCGGCAGTCACTGCTGGTGACGCCCGAACTGGGCTCTTATGTGTTGTTGGGGGAGTTGCTGTTGTGTGATGTGGTTGATAGTTACGATACGCCATTCGAGGGTACGCGCTGCGGTCGTTGCCGCAATTGTGTGGAGAGTTGCCCCACGGGGGCGATTGTCGCAGAACGGGTCATTGACACGGGGCGTTGTATCTCGTGCCATACCATTGAGCGGGAGCCGTTGTGTACGGTGGACCTCGACGGTTGGATTTTCGGCTGCGACGCCTGCCAGAGCTGCTGCCCTTATAACCGAAAGGCGCCCATGCACCGCAATCGGGCGTTCGGTCCGCTGTTCGATCCAGTGGCATTGGATGTCGGAGCGTGGATGGCTTTTGACGAGGCGGATTTCGAGGCCCATATGGGAAGCACGCCGCTCACACGTAGCGGCTTGCAACGGATCAGACGCAATATCGCCCCTCGTCCAGGTGAAGAGCCGGAACTTTGAGGCGAACTCCGACGAAGTCGGGCAAGCCGTAGCCACCCCGGGCGAAGGCTTGCCACTTTGTGCCGCGCCTCCGCTGGCTCCGGCCCGAAAACTCGAATGTCCCCCCCCCTCCTCCGAATTAAAGAACCGTCCCGGCCTTTTTACAGGCCGGGACGGTTCTTTCGTAGGCTGTGGAGACCCTTATTTCTGGAGCTCCACCAGCGCTGCGGCGGCATTTTCAACTGCGGTGCCTGCCGTTACCTGCTTGAAGGCGGCAATGGCCTGGGCTTTCATGTCGCGGGCGTTGTAGGCAGCGCCTAACAGATAGTACATCAGGGACTTGTCAGCCTCTTCGGTCTGGGCTGCGGCAGCTGCTTCGCCCAGTTCGATCACTTTGGTGTAGTCCTTTTTATTGGCGTAGGCCTGGAGGCGTACGTTCTGGAACAGTGCACTGGCGGGGTATTTCTCCAGCTGAGCGTCAGCCAGGGCGATGATGCCGTCGTAGTCGCCGGCATTCTGCATTTCGGCAACTTTGTTGTTGGTGTAGAGAGCCATCATCTCTTTGGCTTTGGCAGCATCTTCGGCGTATTTGGGGTGGGTTTTGGCGGCGATGGCTTCGTAGATTTCCATGCCCTTTTCGTATTCACCCATCTCGCAGTAGCTCATCGCCAGGTTGAGGGCCATCGACGTATTGTCAGGATCGGCAGCATAGCCTTTGGCGAAAATTTCGGCTGCCGTGGTGTAGTCCTTGTTGTTGAAGGCATCGCCACCCTGCACCTGGTAGATTTTGGCAACCCAGCCGTTGGACTTGGCCATTTGCTGCATGTCGCCGTAGAGTTCGGCCAGCTCCGCCGACTTGGTGAAGTTTTCGAGAGCTGCTTGATAGTCCTTCGTGCGCATGGCCCCGCCGCCCAGCATGAAGTAGCACTTGGGAAGCGTTGACTTGGCTGTAGCTACCAGCGAGGCAGCATCGTCGTTGTCGATGCCCAGGTCGATGACTTGTTCGAATTTGGCGGCTGCACTTGCAAAGTTTTTTGCGCCGTAGTCTGCTGCTGCTTCGTTGTAGATCGTCGTGACATCCTGTGCCCAGAGCGAAAGGCTCGCCAGCAGCGCGAATGCAGAAACAAATACCTTTTTCATTTTATGCAATTTTTAGAGTTTTTTCGTTTTTTCGTCTTTTTTGACAAGAGGACGCTGGATACAAAAGTATAAAATATTTTTCTTTTTTCAAATAGGGCCTCCGGTTGTTTGGCGGGTCGAAGAGTGTTTTTTTGCGATAAATTCCGGCTTTAGTTGATGCGAACCGCACCCCCCCCCGGCTTATCGTTCCTTGCGCAGCGTTGCGAAAAACGTGCCTATCAGGGCTTCGCACTCTTCGTGCAGCACTCCGCGCGTTGTTGTTGTCCTGGGGTGGAAAACCGTTTCGGAGTAGCGGCGGTATCCTTTTTTCGGGTCGTCGGCGCCCCACACCACACGTCCCACCTGTGCCCAGGCAATCGCTCCGGCGCACATGATGCAGGGCTCGACCGTCACGTAGAGCGTGCACTGGGAGAGATATTTCCCGCCCAGCGTTGCTGTGGCAGCCGTCAGTGCCTGCATTTCAGCGTGGGCCGTCGGGTCGGCGAGTGTCTCCACCAGATTATGTCCTCGGCCTACGACGGCGCCCTCCGCCACCACGACGGCCCCTATGGGCACCTCTTGTTGGTCTGCGGCCTTGCGCGCTTCGGCAAGAGCCAGACGCATGAATTTTTCGTCTTCAGCGTGTTTTTCGTTTGTCATGTCGTTGTCTCTGTAATCGAAAAGGGCTGCCCGCAGTTTTGGGACAGCCCTTTGTTCGGAATTTTCGTTGGGAAAATTACTCCGAAACGATCGCCTCGCTCGGGCATACGCCGGCGCATGTGCCGCAGTCGATGCACTTGTCGGGATCGATCACGTAAATATCGCCGGCCGAGATCGCCTCTACAGGGCACTCGCCGATGCAGGTGCCGCAAGCGACGCACGAGTCGGTAATTTTGTAAGCCATGGTTGTTGTGTGTTAATTATTAATGTGTGTTGGGCAAATATAGCAACTTATTTGATAATATCAAAACCCGTGTATGGAATCAGCACTTCAGGAATGCGGATGCCTTCAGGCGTCTGGTTATTCTCCAAAAGGGCTGCTACGATACGGGGCAGGGCCAGCGAGGAGCCGTTGAGCGTGTGGGCCAGCTGGGTCTTCTTGTCATCGTCGCGGTAGCGGAGCTTCAGACGGTTGGCCTGGAACGACTCGAAGTTCGACACCGACGACACCTCTAACCAGCGTTTCTGCGCTTCGGAGTAGACCTCGAAGTCGTAGGTCAGTGCCGAAGTGAACGACATATCGCCGCCGCAGAGCCGCAGGATGCGGTAGGGCAGTCCCAGCGATTGCACGATGCTCTCTACATGGGCCACCATGCCGTCGAGCGCCTCGTACGACGTCTCGGGCAGCGACAGCTGCACGATTTCCACTTTGTCGAACTGGTGCAGGCGGTTCAGTCCGCGCACGTCCTTGCCGTAGGAGCCGGCCTCGCGGCGGAAGCAGGGGGTGTAGGCCGTCATCTTCACGGGGAAGTCGTTCTTGTCAAGAATCACGTCGCGGAAAATGTTCGTCACGGGCACCTCTGCTGTCGGCACTAAGTAGTAATTGTCGGCCGTGGCGTGGTACATCTGCCCCTCCTTGTCGGGGAGCTGTCCCGTGCCGAATCCCGAGGCTTCGTTGACCATCACGGGCGGCTCCACCTCCAGATAACCCGCGCGGGTGTTGCAGTCGAGGAAGTAGTTGATGAGCGCGCGTTGGAGACGGGCGCCCTTGCCCTTGTAGACCGGGAATCCGGCGCCCGTGAGCTTCACGCCCAGGTCGAAGTCGATGATGTCGTATTTGCGGGCCAGCTCCCAGTGGGGCAGCGGGTTATCGGGCAGCGGGGTGTAGTTCTCCACCAACTTTACTACCACGTTGTCTTCGGCGGTTTTGCCCTCCGGCACGATTTCGGCCGGGAAGTTGGGCAGCGTCACCAGTGCGGCCTGCAACTCATCCTGCACCTCTTTCGATTTGATTTGCAGCTGTGAAGATTTCTCTTTCAGGTCGGCGACGAAATGTTTGCGCTCTTCGGCTTCGTCCCGGCGGCCCTGGCCCATCAGCGCGCCGATCTCCTTGGCGGCTTTGTTCTGGGCGGCCAGGGTCTCGTCCAGCTCGGTCTGAAGAACCTTGCGGCGTTCGTCCAGTTCCAGTATCTGGTCGACGACGGCTGCGGCGTCAACCCCTTTCTTGGCAAGTTTGCGCACGGCGGCCGCCTTGTCATCGCGGATTTGCTTGATCGTCAGCATAAGTATCGTGTGGTTGTTTTCCGGACGACAAAATTACAAAACAATTCATAAATTTGTCTTACTTTTGTCGAAAATTACGTCATCCGTGAAAACCGTCGAACTGCTTGCCCCTGCCAAAGATTGTGTTTCAGCCTTTGCCGCCATAGATTATGGGGCCGACGCAGTTTATATCGGTGGTGTGCGCTTCGGTGCGCGGCAGGCTGCGGGCAACTCTGTGGAGCAGATCGCGCGGGTTGTTGAATATGCCCATCGTTATGGCGCACGGGTTCATGCGACGCTCAATACACTGCTCTGGGATGATGAACTGGCCGATGCCGGGCGGCAGGCTCGCGAACTGATCGCCGTCGGCGTCGATGCGCTTATTGTGCAGGACATGGCCTTGCGGCGGATGAATTTGCCTGTCGAGCTGCACGCTTCTACCCAAGTGTCGGTGCGCACACCCGATATGGCTCGTTTTCTGGGTGAGGCGGGTTTTGCGCGCGTGATTCTCGAAAGGGCCTTGTCTCTGGATGAAATCCGGGCTGTCTGTGCTGCGACTAGCGCCGAGGTCGAATGTTTTGTCCACGGGGCGATATGCGTGGGTTTCAGTGGGCGGTGCTTCCTGTCGCGGTCGTTGTCCGGGCGGAGCGGCAACCGTGGGGCGTGCAGCCAGCCGTGCCGTCTGCCGTGGGATCTGACCGACGGGGCCGGACGCACTTATATTAAATCGAAACATCTGCTTTCGGTGCGTGATATGAATCTGTCGGCGCGTCTCGGCGAGCTTCTGGATGCCGGAGTCTCCTCTTTCAAGATCGAGGGGCGGCTCAAGGATACCAATTATATCCGCAACGTTGTGGCGGCTTATCGCCGGGCCGTGGACGAGGCGCTGGCCGCACGGCCTCACTTGCGGCGGAAGTCGGTCGGCGAGAGTTTCCCCGATTTCAGGCCCGACCCAGCCAAGAGCTTCACACGTGGCGAATCAAGCTATTTCTTCGACGGGAAACGGGCCGGTGTGGCATCGTTCGATACTCCCAAGTCTGTTGGTGAACGCATCGGACGTGTTGGACGTGTCGAGGGCCGGGCTTTTCGTTTAGAGAAGCCCGCCGATCTGGCGCCCGGTGACGGCATCTGTTTCGTGTGTGGCGGCGAACTCGTCGGCACCAATATCAACGCTGTGGCGTCTGGCCGTATCCTGCCTAATCGCATCGAGGGTATTGTGCCCGGTGTGGAGATTTTTCGCAATTACGATCATCGGTTCAATAAGCTGCTTACTGCGAGCCGCACCCGGCGCACGATTGCTGTCAGGGCGCATGTCGAGGCGACGGCCGGGGGCGTGCGACTCATTTATACCGATTGCGAGGGCGTGCGGGTCGATGTGGCGCGTGCTGTTGCGCTCGATCGGGCGAAAAGTCCGGAGGCCAACGCCTTGGCGCTGCGGACGCAGGCCGCTAAGAGCGGTGACACGATCTTCCGTGTCGATGAAGCGACGGTCGAAGGCATCGGGTGGTTTGTGCCGGCGTCGCTTGTGGCCGGGCTGCGTCGCGAGGGGTTTCAGAAACTCGCGTTTGCACGGCAGCGACTGCCTCGGGAGCACCGCATCCTGCCCGAAAATCCGGCGGCCCTCTATCCTTCTGACACAGTGACTGCCGACGAAAACGTCACCAACCGCCTTGCCGAGGCTTTCTATCGTGACCATGGCGTGAAGCATATCGAACCGCCGCTGGAGCGGGCTTGCTCGTTCGAAGGACGGTGTGTCATGCACTCGGCTTATTGCCTCCGTCGCGAGATCGGCGAGTGTCTGCGCGAGCATCCGCGGCTGCGGGGCGACCTTTATATCGAGCGCGGTATGCAGCGCTACCGCCTGGAGTTTGACTGCGCGCGGTGCGAAATGAAGGTGGTGGGGTGCAAAAAATAGGCGGGCGCAGCCTGCGGAGCACGCAGTGTTTTTTTGCGGGCCTCCGCTGGGGGAGGCTGCGGCCCGCGCGACTCTACGAGTCGCAGACCGACGAAAATTCAATTTCAGAACGACATGCAACAGCAACTGACACCCGATTTCGGGGATTACGAACTTATTGATACGGGCAATTTCGAGAAGCTCGAACGCTTCGGCCGTTATGTTACGCGACGGCCCGAGCCGCAGGCGATCTGGCGGCCGTCGTTGCCCGAAGCTCAATGGGCTGCAGCCGATGCCTCTTTCTTGCGCGATGCGCGCAGTGATGAGCGGGGAGAATGGCGGTTGCGGCCCGGGATGCCCGACCGGTGGCCGGTAGTTTATGCGTTGGGTGGGGTAAAGATGTCTATGCGTCTGGGACTCACGTCGTTCAAACACGTGGGGATCTTTCCGGAACAGGCGGCTAACTGGGATTTTATCTATAATAACTCTCTGCGTCTGAAAAAAATGCAATCGTCACCTCAAGCGTTGGTTAAGGTGCTCAACCTCTTTGCCTATACGGGGGGTGCTACGCTGGCAGCGCGTGCCGCCGGGGCTGATACTACGCATGTCGACTCGGTGAAGCAGGTTGTAACGTGGGCGCGCGAGAATATGGAGGCGAGCGGGTTGGATGGTGTACGCTGGATTGTTGAAGATGCCCTGAAGTTCGTGCGGCGCGAAGTGCGGCGCGGCAATCGCTATCACGGCATTATTCTCGATCCGCCGGCTTACGGGCGCGGAGCCAACGGAGAAAGGTGGATTCTGGAGGAGAACATTTGCGAAATGCTGGAGTGCTGCGCGCAACTGTTGGAACCGGCGGGGGCTTTTCTGGTGCTGAATCTCTACTCGATGGGCCTTTCGTCGACGCTGGCCCGCACGGCCGTGCGTCAGGCATTCGGTGTGCCGCGTGAGGAGCAGTGGGGCGAACTTTGCTTCACCGATCGTGCCGGCAAGCAATTGCCGCTGGGGACGTATTACCGCATGACACGGTAGACTAAAAGAGGTAGTAAATCACGATCCCAGCTACAGCCGAGAGGCAGATTAGCAGGATGGGGTTGATCTTGCGCCACGAGCCGATGAAGACCGTGGCAAAGAGTGCCCAGCTCCAGCCGTCGATGAAGTTGCGGTCGCCGGGGGCGTTGCTGTGGGGGAAGATCAGCAGCAGGGCCGCGGCGGCGATCATGCCGATGACCACGGGCCTCATGCCTCGCATGGCCCCCTCGACCCAGCGGTTGTTTTTCAACCGCATGAAGAAGCGTGCCACGAGGATCATCAGCGTCAGTGCCGGCAGGCAGACGGCCAGTGTGGCGATGATGGCCCCGAGAAGACCCCCTGCGGTGTGTCCCAGCTGCAAACCGACGGTGTAGCCTACATAGGTGGCCGAGTTGATGGCTATGGGCCCGGGTGTGATCTGAGACAGGGCCACGATGTCGGCGAATTCGGCGTTGGTCATCCAGGCGTGCTGTACGACGACCTCGTTCTGGATAAGCGAGAGCATGGCGTAACCGCCTCCGAAGCCGAAAAATCCGATCTTGAGATACGAAACGAAGAGTTGCCAGAGGATCATCGGGCTCCTCCTTTCTCTTTTTTACCGACGATAAACAGCTCCCACAGGATGCCGCAGGCTGCTCCGGCCACGAGAACCAGGATCGGCGAGCAGCCCAGGCCCCAGATGACGAGCGCAGCGGCTGCAACCACGATATAAAGCGAGCGGTGCATACCCCGGGCCAGTGAAATTACGGGCCCGACGATCAGCGCGACGACAGCCGGGCGCATACCCTTGAAAGCAGCGTCGACGACGGGATTTTGCCGCACATCGGTGAAAAACAGCGCGATGACGAGCATGATGAGGAACGACGGCAGGATGGAGCCCAGCAGCGTAGCCAGCGCGCCCCGCATTCCGCGCAGCCGATAACCGATGAAGACAGCCGTATTGAGCGAAACAGGCCCCGGGACCGACTGGGCGAGAGTCAGCAGGTCGAGGAACTCCTCCGGCGCGACCCACCGGCGGCGGTCAATTACCTCGCGTTCAATGAGCGGGATCATGGCATAACCGCCTCCGAAGGTGAAGGCTCCGATTTTGAAAAACGAGGTGAACAGCGTGCTAAGGCGTTCCATTGAGTGAAGAATGAAAAATTAAAAATTACCTGCCCCTTGTCATTCTGAGGCGAGTGTTCCGAATGCAAGACGGAGCCAGCGGAGGCGACGCGCACGAATGCGCAAGCCTACGCCCGGGGTGGCTCCGGCTTGCCTGCCTGACGGCAGACCGTCGACACTATATACAGTTTCTACCCTCTCTTTTTATGCCCTAAGAGGGTGCGGATGCCGTCGATGAAGATCATCGGATGGGTTGGATTTCCGGGCAGCCAAAGGTCGACCCCGTGGCGCTCGAAAAACGAGCGGTCAAGGGCCCGACTATCGGCGAACAAACCGCCCGAGCAGGCGTCGGTGCCGCAGGCCACGACGATCTTGGGTTCGGCGACGGCTTCATAGCAAATATCGAGCGCTTCGGCCATGTTGGCCGTAATGGGGCCCGAAACGACTACTCCGTCGGCATGGCGCGGCGAAGCGGTGAAGCCGATGCCGAAGCGTCCGAGGTCGAAGTTGACGTTGCCCGTGGCGCCCAATTCCATTTCGACCGAGGCGTCGCCACCGGCCGAGACCTCGCGCAGCTGGAGCGCCCGGCCGAAGCACTTGCGGACCTCGGGTCGTATGTTGGCGGGATCGAAGGGAACGCACGTTTGCCCGGGGCGCATGACCAGCCCCTGGCGGGTGGGGGAGCCTAAGCGGTAATCGTTTGTGAAGTGTATGTTGTGTGGAGCCTGCCGTGCGCATTCGCCACAGAAGAGGCAGCGTCCCAGGTCGAGAGCGAAGGGGGTGGCGGAGAGGGCTCCGGTGGGACAGATTGCTGCGGCTTGCTCCAGGTCGGCGTGGCTGGGGGTGTCGGTCAGCACGGGGCGGCCCCGAAATTCGGAGGTCAGCTCCACCGCATCGAGGTCGGGGATATATTGCTTGCCGTGGCTGCGCAGAACGCGTATTTTTTCGAAAAACATGTTAAGTAAGTGAAAAGTGAAAGGTTAAAAGGTGGTTTCGGCTCGCCACTCTGAAAGCTGATTTTTTCGCGAGCCTCCGCAGCCGGGGGCTGCGGCTCGCACCGGCCAAAAGCCGGAGTTTGACGCTATACAGATTCTCGCCTGCGTTCAGAATGACAAAGTGGGCGCCCGGCTCGATTTTTAATTCTTCATTTTTCATTCCGTTAGAGGTCGTGTCCGCAATAGGAGAGGTTGAAGCTCTTGTTGCAGATGGGGAAGTCGGAGATACCCTCGCCGCGCACGGCCAGCGCGAGGGCCAGCCAGTTGTGGAGGCTGGGGTCCTTGATGCGGGCGGCGGCGATGCGCCCCCCGGTGTCGGTGATGATCACGTGGCACGTCTCACCCCGCCACCCCTCGACCAGTCCGAACGAGAGCGACGAGGGGGCCAGGGGTGTTGTATAATCGGGGGTGGGACAAGGAGTGGGGCCGTCGCCGTATTTCTGCTCGTAAAGCTCCAGCAGGCGGTCGACATATCCGGCCGACTGTAGTACTTCGCGCGAGCGTATCATCAGGCGCGCCATGACGTCGCCCTGACGCTTGACGATGCTTTCATGATGCAGGCATTTGGCGAACGAGGCCCACGGATGTGTGGCCCGGATGTCACGCACAAGGCCGGAAGCCCGGGCTGCCTGGCCCACGCCCCCGATGCGCTGCATCTCCTCGCGCGGGACGACGCCGCACGCTTCGAACCGAGCCAGCAGCGAGGGTGACGACTTCAGGTCGTGGCGCACCTCGTCGTAACGACGGGCTATTTCGCGCACATTTTCGCGGATCATCCGTGCCTTTTCAGGCGAGAGGGGATGATTCGTGCCGTGGGGACGGACAACCCCTTTGCCGAAGCGGTTGCCGCACCACGCCTGCGTGGTGTTGATGGTCATTGTGCGCAGCGCTTCGCATGCCACCTGCCCGAGCTGGTAGCCTATGTCCATCGAGAGGGCCCCCGTGTCGGCGATCTGCATGGCCATGCGTTCGAGTTCGAGGGCTATGGTGCGCTCGCGCTCCAGCTCGGCAGGCCGTTCGTGGCCTGTGAGTTTCTCGATGGCTTCGGCGAAGGCCGTGGCATGGGCTATGGTGCTGTCGCCCGCGATGGCTTCGGCCAGGCATATCTGACGCAGGCGGTTGTCGGTGGCAGTGACGAGGTGCTCGATGCCCCGATGCTGATAGCCCAGGGCGATTTCGAGGTGGAGAACCCGTTCGCCGTTGCAGATGAAACGGAATGCACCGGGTTCGATGATGCCGGCATGGATGGGGCCGACGTTCACCTCATGCAGCGAGCCCCCCTTCATGGAGTAGAAGGGGTAGTTGTCCATCGTGCTGCCTCGGTCGTAGCGGTCAAACGGAAAGCGCAGCGGCTTGGGCCACGGCATACCGTCGAACTGCACGCCGTAACGCTCGGCGATGTCGCGCTCGAAAGCGTGGAGTGCCGGATGGAGTGCCGTAAGCGACGGAAGCGCTGTTTCGTCGTAATATTCCAGCGCGTGGGAGGCTATGAGGACCTGCCCCGTGGCGTCGTCGAGCAGCAGGCAGAAGAAGCGCAGCCGATTATTGTCGGGCAGGGCGAAGTATTGGGCAACGTGATAGCGCGGGTCGTTGAGCCGGGTGGTCAGGTCGTCGTAAAAAGCGGCGTAAGAGTTCTCGGGAATATCCTTCAGGGCACAGCAGGAGCCCGTGTTTTCGGTTATAAGCCAGTTCATAATGTAGCGATTCGGTCGATGATGTCACGGAGTACCGCGGGCTGCCAGAGCCCGAGGATCATGGCGACGAAGAGCAACGAAAGGGCCGACCACGACAAGGCCCGGTCGGCCTTGGAGGGGTGCAGCTCGTCCTGGTTGGGTTGGTAGCAGAGCCGGAGCACGCGCAGGCAGAACGAGTAAATGACGATGCAGAGCAAGAGCAGCATAGTCCCGACCAGCCACCATTTGCCCGCGGCGATAGCTTCGCCGAGGATCATCAGCTCGGACAAGAAGAGCGGTGAGGGTGGAAAGGCGAGCACGACGACCATACCGGCCAAAAGCCCGATAGCCCCGATGCGGTTGATGCGGATATAATCACCCAGGCGGTTGATGCGATAACCGTTATAGACCTGTCGCACGACGGCCATCTGCAGGAAGAGGCTGCTCTTGATGAAAGTGTGGCAAACGACATGGAAAACTGCGGCCCACACTCCGACACCGCCCACGCCCAGACCAATAGCGGCGATGCCCATGTTTTCGACTGTGGAGTAAGAGAGGAAGCGTTTGTAATTGTTGGTACGCCGCAGGAACAGCGCCCCGACCAGAAGAGACAGCACTCCCACGACGAGCAGCACGGAGCGCACCCACGGAAAGATTTCGGTGCGTGCCATGAGGCGATAAAGGCGCAGAAGGGCCACGAAACCGGCGTTGACCAGACCCGTGGAGATAAGCGCCGAGGCGGGCGAGGGGGCTGCGAAGTTGGCGTCGACGCCGACGGTATAAAGCGGGAAGAGCTCCATTTTGCAGCTATAACCGCAGAGGATCAACAGACAGGCCGTCTTCAGGTAAAGAGGGTTGCTCTGTGCGATGACATTTGCCACCGTATCATAAGAGAGCGACTCGCACCGTGTGGCTCCGGCCAGCAGGAGGATGCCCAGATAAGCCATGGCGATGCCCGTAGAGCAGACGAAGACGTATTTCCACGCCGCTTCGAGCGTCTGGGCCGTGCGGCGATGGTAGATGATGCCGCCCGAGCAGAGGGTCGTGGCTTCGAGGAAGATCCACGTCACAGCCAGATTTGAGGCGAAATAAGCGCCGGTGATGGCCGTGGTGAGCAGGAGCAGCAGGCTGAAATAAGAGCGTGTCTGTGTGGGGGCGCACTCCGATAAGTAAGGTTCCGAGTGGGTGAAGACCCAGAACGAGACGATGACCAGGAGTAAGAAGAAGAGCGTGCCGGTGGTGTCGAAGGCGAAGATTGTACCGGCCGAAGTGCCGGAACCGCCGCCGAAGAGCAGCCAGGCGGCGAAGAGCGCCTGCACGACATAAAAGAGCGACCCGATGGCGTGCATCGTTCGGCGGCCCCGGGAAAGAAGCACCGCGGAGGCCGTGGTGACGGACAAAGCAAGGTAGAGGTAAAAGATCATGGCATCAGTCCTTTACGTGAGTAAGCGAATCGGCGTCGTCGGCGTGGATCTTGTGGTCGATCTCGGTGAAGAAGACGCCCAGCATCAGCACCGACATGAGGATGTCGAGCAGGATGGCGAGGTTGATGAGCAGCGGCATTTCGACGCCGATGGCCGTGGAGAAGAGGAAAACTCCGTTTTCGATGACCAGAAATCCCACCATGTGCGAAAAGAGCCGCGAGCGCAGAACGATCAGGAGAAGGCCGCTGAGCAGGGCATAAAGCGCTACGCCGAAGAAAAGCGGGTCGATCGTCGGGTCGGCGACGTAATAAGTGATCGAGATGCTGCTGATGAGTGCTGCGAGAGACCAGAGAAGCGCGTGGAACTGTGACGATCCGGAGGTTCGCACGCGATTAATTCTGGTGCGTCGGATGACGGCAAAGAGAATGGCCGGGACAACGAGGGCCTTGAAGATCAGGGTTTCCAGGGCGATAAAGGCCAGTTCTGACGGTGCAATGGCGTGCAGCCGCAACAGGGCGATGATGAACAGCAGCCACCCCTGCAACGAGACGATCGATGCGAAGTTGCGGAATCGCTCGGTAATGGAGAGGTAAACGAGCGTGACGACATAAAGGATCAGAAGCGAGAGTATCATGCGAGCGGGATGTTGAGTTGCAGCAGGTAACCCGTAAAGAAGGCCAGGGCTGCCAGTGCCGTGATGGTGAGGATAAAGGTGGTGTTGCGCGAGAGTTTGTTGCGTGCACGGGTTGATTCGACGATGCCGACCGAAAGTCCGGTCAAGAGCACGGCCAGCGGTGCGGCTACCCACCAGCGCAGGCAGAAGGCTGTTGCTGTTGCGTCGGCGGCCAGAAGTGCAAAGAGCGCCGTTTTGATCCAGCCCGCGAGCTGGATCATTGCCAGATCGACACCGCAATAATCGAGGCACATGACCTCGTGGATCATCGTAAGTTCGAGGTGGGTGCGCGGATCGTCGACGGGGATGCGACCGCTTTCGGTGATGACGATTTTGAGCAGTACATAAGCGGTGAGCAGCAGTACGATGATGTACTGACTGTCGTGCAGTGTCGCGGGGTCGAAGATTCGGGCAAAGGAGGTGCAGCCCGTGGTAAGGGCGAGGGTTCCGGCGGCGAGCAGCAGGGCTGGTTCAACCAGGGCACCATAAAGGGCTTCGCGGCTGGCGCCCATGCCCTCGAACGATGAACCGGTGTCCCAGGCGGCAAGAATGAGCGCGAAACGCCCGAGGGCCAGCACGTAAGCCATACATACGACGTCGCCATCGAACGCTAAAAGCGGCGGTAGATTGCCCACGGGGATCATCAGGGCACTGACGAGGGCGGCGCCGAGATAAACCGACGGTGCAGTGCGGAAGAGGGCTGTGGTCGTGGTGGAATAAACGGCGCCTTTACGCATGTGGAGGCGCAGGTCGTAGAGGTGCTGCGCGAAGCGGATGCCGCGGCGTCCGGCGAGTCGGGCACGGGTGCGGTTGATGACACCCGGAATGGCGAGTGCCACGATAAAGAGCAAAAGGGTATTGAAAGCGGACATAGTCAGATCAGGTGAAGGACCGACAACAGGAGAACGATCGTCAGAAACAGCAGCGCGAAAAGCAGGTAGTGGTTGATCTTGCCTGTGCGCAGCCGCATGACGCGGCGATTGATCTGCCGCAGCAGTTCGACCCACCAGGCGCTGAAGAGCCGGTCGATGCGGTCCTTGCGCGAGATGTCGAAGCGATGGGCCGAGGGGAAGATTTCGCATTTGGCCACGGCGTCGCTCTCGCCGTGCTGCTGGGTGAAGGACGGGACGATTGACTGCAATCCCTCGGCGAAGGATTCGCCTGTGTACTGCATCCGCGTATTGGGTGCTGTGAATCCGCAGCCCCATGTGGGGCCAGCAGTGACGGTGCGTGAACGCAGAATCCGGTGGCGCAGCCAGGCCAGCAGTCCGACGATGCCCACGAGCAGCCAGGCCGTGCGCCCGATGCCTGCGAGGGCGGGCGAAAGAAGGTAACCCGCGGCCGTGGTGGGGGTGGCGGTGAGGGGCCCGGCGATTCGCGTGACGAGGCCTGTGGCGGAAGCGGGGAAAAGCCCGACGAAAAGGATGCCCGCAAGGGGCAGGGCCATGGCGATGATGCGGCAGTTGTCGACTTCGGAGGCTTCGGCTACCTCGTGGGTGCGGGGCGTGCCGAGAAAGACGCTGCCATAAAGTTTGGTGAAAGCGAGAATCGCGATGCCTCCGATGAGGGCCAGGGCGACGATTCCGGCTGCGGCGGTAAGCGGATTGCTGCCCGAGGCGATGCCCCGGAACATGCCCGAATAAATCAGCAGTTCGGAGACGAACCCGCTCAAAGGGGGTAGTGCGCAGATAGCGGCCGTGCCGATGAGGAAAAGTATTGCCGTGAGGGGCATATGTCGGCCCAGGCCGCCCAGAGCGTCGAGCGAGAGGGTACGGGTCTGGGTAAGGATGTTGCCCGCACCGAAGAAGAGCAGCGACTTGAAACACGAGTGGTTGAAGAGGTGGAGCAGGGATCCCGTCATGCCGCATAGTGCGACGAGGTGATTGCCCGAGGCGCTGCCCAGCAGGGCGATGCCGATGCCGAGAATGATGATTCCGACGTTCTCGATGGAAGAGTAGGCCAGCAGGCGCTTGACGTCGTTCTGCGAGGCGGCAAGGATGACGCTCCACAGTCCCGTGACGATGCCGGCGCTGAGCAGGATGAAGCCGGCGGTGTGCAGCAGTGGGCTGTCGGCAAGGGCTTCTGCAAGGCGCAGGATGCCATAAACGCCCGTTTTGATCATGACGCCTGACATGAGGGCTGAGACGTGCGACGGAGCGGCCGGATGTGCCTCGGGAAGCCATATGTGCATGGGAAAAAGTCCGGCTTTCATGCCGAAGCCGATCAAAAAGACGAGCAGGAGCGGCAGGGCGTGCGGATCGGCCAGACCCTGGGACAGGGCGTCGAACGAGGCGGAGCCAGTGGCGACGCGCAGCCGGACGAAGCCCACGACTAAAAAGACGAAGCCTACGTGCATCATGATGAGGTAGGAGAGGGCGGCACGGCGCACATCCCGGCGTTCGGCGTCGAAGAGGATCAGAAGAAACGAGGCGATAGTCATCAACTCCCAGAAAAACAGAAAGGTATAACCTCCGCGCGCGAGTACGACGCCCAACATGGCATAAAACATGACCGTGAGCGCGGTATAATGCAGGGAGAGATGTGCGGGCGATTTGGAGCCGAGGGCGTGGGCCAGGTAACCCCGGGAATAAAGCGTGGAGGCGATCCCGCCGATGGCGATGACGATGATAAAAAAGGCCGAAAGGGCGTCCATCCCCAGAAACTCAAGGCCGAAAGGAGTGGCGGTGCTGTGCGACCAGCCGTCAGAAAGTTGTCCCGCGAGGGTGCCGATGGCAGGGACTGAGGTGCCGAGCGCTCCCAGGCTGATGAAGGCGAGGGCTGCCCATGCCTTGCCCCGCAGCGGCATGGCGAAGATTGCAGCGGCGACGAAGACCAGAAGGGACAGGGTGTAGATGAAAAACATTTCCTTATATTTATATAAGTTGTTGTCAGTTGCGGCGAGTTTGTTCGAGTCGGAGCCAGTGTGTTTGGTCGGACATTCGGCATCATTTCGCCTTTATTGCGTCGCATTTACCACCGAGGCCATCACCGTGGCGGTGAGGGCGGCCGTTTCGGTACGCAGCCGCTGTGTGCCGAGGGTGATTTCTTCGAATCCGCAAGCTATGGCAGCGTCGATCTCGGCGTCGGAAAAATCACCTTCGGGGCCGATTAAGATCAAAGCCGCTTCGCCCGGATGTAGTGCAGAAGCCAGGTAATGTTTGCCTGCCCCGGAGCGTGCCGTGGCGCAGTGGGCGATGAACTTGCGGCCTTCGAAAGGTTGTTTTAAAAGCTCGTGCAGCGGCGTGAGTGGCTTCAACGAAGGCCGAAAAGCCTTGAGTGACTGCTTGATGGCCGCAGTGATGACCTTTTCGCCTCGCTGGGGTTTGAAGACCCGGCGTTCGCTGTGGTCGGTCTCGAGGGGGACGATGGCCGTGACACCCACCTCGGTGGCCTTTTCGAGGAACCATTCGAAGCGCTCCGCGTTCTTGGTCGGCGCCACGCCCATGACGAGCCGATAAGGCAAAGGCTCGAAATCGGTGTGTGTGTCGACGACTTCGACCGTGCAGCGGCGTGCGTCGGCTTCGACGATGCGGCACTTGCAGAGCGTGCCCCGGCCATCGGTCAGGTGGAGGTTGTCTCCGACTCCGAGGCGCAGCACGCGCACGCAATGCCGCGACTCCTCCTCGCCCAACGTGTGGAAGGGGGGCATAAGATCGGGAGCGTAGAAAAGTTGCATACTTCTGTTTATATTGTTACCTTTGGCTTGCGCCTTAGATACTTCGCCCGGCAAAAAATGAATAAATTCTTTTTTTGCTCTCGGCTTAATCGTATCTTTGACTTCGTCTTAGATACTTCGCCTCGGCAAAATACAAACTTCGTTTGCTTTTGCGCTCGCTTAATCGTACTTTGGCTGCGCCTTAGATACTCCCGCTCGGCAAAATACAAACTTCGTTTGCTTTTGCGCTCGCTTAATCGTATCTTTGACTTCGTCTTAGATACTTCGCCTCGGCAAAAAATGAATAAATTCTTTTTTTGCTCTCGGCTTAATCGTATCTTTGCGCCAAGGAGACTGCGCGAGTGAAAAAGTCGCGCGCAAAGTTATACAAAATAGACGAAATAGGAACAAAAGAGTATGAAACCTCTCGTCGGTTTATTCACTGCACTTCTTGTCCTCATGACTTCAGTGGCTTGCGAGTCCGGGAAAAACTCGGCCGAAAATCCCTTTTTGACCCCCTGGGAGACGCCCTACGGGGTGCCGCCCTTCGATAAGATAAGGGCGGAACACTTCATGCCTGCATTCGAGCGAGCGATGTCGCTCCACGATGCTGAAATCGACGCTATCGTGGCCAACGACGACGAACCGACGTTCGAAAACGTGATTCTGGCCTACGATAACGCAGGGCAGATGCTGGAGCAGGTGGAGCTCGTTTTTGGCATGTTGGCCGCTGCTGAGAAAAACGAGCAGCTGCAGGCTCTGGAGGAGGAGATTATGCCGCAGTTGGCGGCCCATGAGGACCGTATAGGCATGAACGAGGCGCTTTTTGCCAAGGTAAAGTCGGTCTACGATCATCGGGCTGCACTGGGGTTGGATGCCGGGCAGCTGCGTCTGACGGAGAAGACCTACCAGGCATTTGTGCGCTCGGGGGCCTTGCTTGACGAGGCGGGAAAGGCGCGATTGGCTGCGATAAACGGCGAACTGGCGCTTGTGGCTGTGAAGTTCGGCAACAACATTCTTGCGGAGAATAACCGTTTTGTCCTGGAGCTCGACGCGGACGATCTGGAGGGGTTGCCAACTGCCGTGCGTGAGCAGGCCCGTGATAAAGCCCGTGAAGCCGACAAGGATGGAAAATACCTTTTCACGCTGCACAAACCCAGCCTGATACCCTTTCTGACTTACTCCGCGCGCCGTGACCTGCGCGAGAAGATCTACAAAGCCTACCTGAACCGTTGCAACAACGGGGATCAGTACGACAACAAGCAGTTGGTCAATGAATTTGTCCGTCTGCGTACGGAGAAGGCCCACTTGCTGGGATATCCCTCTTACGCGGCCTACGTCGTCGCTGATGAGATGGCCGGGACGACCGGATCGGTCTATGCGCTGCTGGAGGAGATATGGGGCCCGGCGCTGGAGCGGGCCCGCCAGGAGCTGACCGAAATGGAGCCGCTCTTCCGGGCCGATGTGCCCGATGGGGAGTTCGCCTCGTGGGACTGGTGGTACTACGCAGAGAAACTGCGCAAGCAGAACTACTCTCTGGACGAGGAGATGCTGCGCCCCTACTTCTCGTTGGAGAACGTGCAGAGCGGCATCTTTTTTCTGGCTAATCGTCTCTACGGCATTACGTTTCGCCCGGTGTCAGTGCCCGTCTATCATCCTGAAGTGACGGCCTACGAGGTGCTGGATGCCGACGAATCGCACCTCGGCGTGCTCTATTTCGACTACTTCCCGCGCGCGGGCAAAAGCCAGGGGGCGTGGTGCGGCAACTATGTTGAGCAGGTCTATCGCGACGGTGAGCGTGTGGCTCCTGTGGTGGCGATCGTGGCTAACTTCACGCGCCCGACACGCAACGCCCCGGCGCTGCTGTCGCTCGACGAGGTGGAGACGCTGTTCCATGAGTTCGGCCATGCGCTTCACTTCCTGTTCCATGACGTGAAGTACCGCGGTCTCTCGGAGGTGGAGGGCGATTTCGTGGAGCTGCCCTCGCAGGTGATGGAGAACTGGGCCTTCGAGCCCGAAGTGCTCAAGCATTACGCGGTGCACTACCGCACCAAGGAGGTGATCCCGGCCCATCTGGTCGATAAGCTGCGTCGCAGCGAGCTTTTCAATCAGGGTTTTATGACTGCGGAGCTTGTCGCGGCAGCGCTTTCAGATATGGATATACACTCGATCGAAAATTACGAAGAGTTTGACGTTGAGGCGTTCGAGCGTCGCGCGCTCTACGAGAAGCGGGGACTGATGCCCCAGATAGAACCGCGCTACCGCTATCCCTATTTCTCGCACATCTTCGATGGAGGCTATTCGGCGGGCTACTACTTTTACACGTGGGCCGAGGTGCTGGACAAGGACGCG
The DNA here is from genome assembly GCA_910586375.1 of uncultured Alistipes sp. GTDB lineage: Bacteria > Bacteroidota > Bacteroidia > Bacteroidales > Rikenellaceae > Alistipes. The sequence continues at coordinate 31,645 of CAJUIE010000004.1, forward strand.
TTCGAGGCGTTCCGCGAGAGTGGCGATATAATGGACAAGCGCACGGCCGAGCGCTTCCGCCGTCGTCTGCTCTCCCGCGGCGGTTCGGAGGATGGTATGTCGCTTTACCGCGCATTCCGCGGCAAGGACCCGGACAAAACGGCGATGCTCGTGGCGCGCGGTTTGATGGAACGCCCCGTGCCGGAGGCCGATACGCTGGCGGTGGCGCCGATAATCGAAGCCGAGGAGCTGCGGGAAGGTGAAAGGTGATTTCCGGCTCCTTTGGAGCCGGACGAGCAGCAGCCACCCCAGGCGAAGGCTCGTGGGTCGCCGAAAAATAGATTCTTCGGCACTTCGTGCCTCAGAAGGACAGTTAGTGTCAAAGTCCGGCGTAACCGGTGCGAGCCGGAGCCCCAGCTGCGGAGGCTCGCAAAAAGTTCCGATGCAGGCCAAGAATCACAAACCAAACAACGGAAGAACTTCAAAAAATAATTGCTGAATCATGAAAAAAACGTTTTGGATAATGACTTTTGCAGCTTTTGCGGCAGGGTGTGCCGATAACTCGATTCCCCGGGCACAGCTGCCTGAATTAGATGCGACAAATCCTTTGCTGGCGGAGTGGGAGACGCCTCATGCAACGCCACCATTTGCGGAAATCGGGCTGGAACATTATGAGCCGGCTTTTGACGCCGCTATAGCCTGCACCCGGGCCGAGATAGAGGCCATCGTGAATAACCCCGCCAGGCCGACGTTCGGCAATACGATCGTGGCGCTGGAGCGTCAAGGGGCGCTGCTGGCCCGTATCGAGGGGATTTTCTTCAACCTTCTGGAAGCCGACACATCGGACCAGATGCAGGAAATAGCCCTGCGTGTGCAGCCTAAGCTGACGGAGCTCTCTAATGATATATCGCTCAATCCGGCGCTCTTTGCACGTGTGAAAGCGGTCTGGGAGCATCCGGGCTTCGGGCTGAAAAAGGAGGACAAAAAGCTGCTGGAGGATACCTACCAGAGTTTCGCCCGCAGCGGTGCGGCCCTCTCCGACGAAGATAAGGAGCTCTACCGGCAATATACCTCCGAGCTGTCGGCCCTGACGCTGCAATTTGGTCAGAATGCACTGGCCGCGACCAACGCATTTGCGATCAACATCACCGATCCGAAAGTGGTGGCAGAGCTGCCCGACTTCGTGAAGGAGGGTATGGCGGCCGATGCCAAAGCTCGCGGCGAAAAAGGCTGGACGGTGACGTTGCAGGCCCCGAGCTATGTGCCGTTCCTGACCTATTCATCGAACCGGGAATTGAAGGAGAAGCTGTGGCGCGCCTACAACTCGCGGGCAGTGGGTGGAGAGTATGACAACACCGAAATCGTAAAGCGGATAGCCAACACGCGGCTTAAGATAGCCAACCTGTTGGGCTACGAGTGCTATGCCGACTACGTATTGGTGCGCCGCATGGCGGGTGATACCCCGACGGTCGAAGCGTTCCTCGATGAGTTGTTGGAGGGCACGAAAGCCTATGCTGACAAGGACTACGCGACGATCGGCGCCTATGCCGCGACGCTGGGCCATGAGGGCGCCCTTATGCCCTGGGATTGGGGTTACTATACGCAGCGCTACAAGGACGAGAAATACGCCCTGAACGACGAGCTGGTGAAGCCCTACTTCCAGTTGGAAAATGTGAAGAAAGGGGTTTTCATGCTGGCCAACAAGCTCTATGGTCTGAATTTTACTCCCAATGCAGAAATCGATGTCTACCACCCCGATGTGACAGCCTATGAGGTGACCGATGCCGAAGGACGCTTTATGGCAGTGCTCTACCTCGACTTTTTCCCACGGGCGTCGAAGCGTGCCGGGGCCTGGATGACTGAGTTTCGCGGTGCGAAGATCGAGCAGGGCGTGGAAACGCGTCCTTTGGTGTCGCTGGTGATGAACTTCACCAAGCCCACGGAGACGGCCCCTTCGTTGCTGACCTATGACGAGGTGGAGACTTTCCTGCATGAGTTTGGCCATGCCTTGCACGGGATGTTGGGTGAGGGCAAGTATGAGTCGCAGACCGGTACGAGCGTCTACCGCGATTTCGTGGAGCTCCCGTCGCAGATCATGGAGAATTGGGCCACGGAGAAGGAGTTTCTCGATCTGTGGGCCGTGCACTACCAGACGGGCGAGCCGATTCCTGCCGACATGGTGGAGCGTATCGTGTCGGCCAAAAATTTCCTGGCGGCCTACGCCAATGTGCGGCAGCTTTCGTTCGGCCTGACCGATATGGCCTGGCATACGTTGAAGGAGCCTTTTGAGGGCGATGTAGAGGCTTTCGAGCAGGCTTCGATGGCTCCGACGCAGGTGCTGCCCGTGGTGAAGGGAACGGCTATAGCTCCCTCGTTCGGCCATATTTTCTCGGGTGGCTATGCAGCGGGCTACTACGGCTATAAGTGGGCCGAGGTGCTTGAAGCCGATGCTTTTGCGCTCTTTAAGGAGAAAGGGATTTTCAATCGTGAGGTGGCGGATGCGTTCCGTGAGAACATCCTCTCGAAAGGCGGCACGGAGGACCCGATGGTGCTCTACGTCCGTTTCCGTGGTCACAAGCCTGCCTCTGAGGCACTCATCGCGAAGATGGGACTCGGTGACATGGAGGAGTGAGGAATAGTCTGTTCATTAAAAAAATCGCAGTCCTTTGTGACTGCGATTTTTTTGATTATTTGTGCGGGGTTGAGCCTGTTTTCTGCAACGCTGTAGTGTTGCACTTCGGCCTGAATGCAATCGTTTCGACCTTTGGTCGTGCGAGCTACTCATTTTGCCCCCCCCCTCTCTTATTCCTGCACGCAGCGAACGGGGAGACCGATCGCACGACCGTCATAGGTCTCGGGGGTTACGACGGAGCTGAAGAAGTGTAAGTTTGACCCACGCACGCTTGATGCCGATTCAGGTGCACTGCTCCAGGTGTAACCGCGCTCGCCGACAAGGCCCGGGTCGCCGGAGTGACTGGCGCGAAAACCCGAAGTGGGGAATACGAAAAAAGAGAAGCGTAAGCCTCTCCTTTTGGTTGAGCTACCAGGATTCGAACCTGGAATAACAGGACCAGAATCTGTTGTGTTACCGTTACACCATAGCTCAATGCGTTTCGGTGATGCAAAAGTAGAACATTATTTTGCAATTGCCAAGAAATTTTCCGAAAAAATTATGTATATTTGTTCTATCCACCCCCGAAGGGTGGAACGATATATGCGTTGAATCCGAATAAAATCAGTCTGTTATGGGAATTAAATTCCGGCTTATCGTGATGAATTTTCTCCAGTATGCGATCTGGGGAGCCTACCTCACGTCGATGGGAAGCTATTTGTACGGTGTGGGGCTGGAGTCGCATATCGGTATCTTTTACGCCATGCAGGGCATCGTTTCGCTGTTTATGCCCGCTGTGATCGGTATCGTTGCTGACCGGTGGGTTCCGGCGCAGCGACTTCTGGGTATGTGCCACTTGATGGCTGCTCTGTTTATGGGGGCAGCGGGCTATTATGCCGGTACGACGGGCAGCGAAGTGCAGTTCGCGACGCTCTTTACGCTGTATACTTTCAGCGTGGCGTTCTACATGCCGACGATTGCGCTGTCCAACTCCGTGGCCTATAGCGTGCTGGAGAGTCACAGACTGGATACGGTCAAGTCGTTCCCGCCTATCCGTGTATGGGGGACCGTGGGATTCATCTGCTCGATGCTTGTGTGCGATGTAGGGGGTTTTCAAACCACGTACATGCAATTCGTACAATGTGCCGTGTTGGGCGTGGTATTGGCGATCTATGCTGTGACGCTGCCCGATTGTCCGGTCAATCGCGGCGGCGAGAAAAAGAGCCTTGTGGAGGCGCTCGGGCTGCGTGCGTTCTCGCTTTTCCGGCAGAAAAAGATGGCGCTGTTCTTCATCTTCTCGATGCTGCTGGGCGTGTCGCTACAGATAACCAACGGTTTTGCCAATCCTTTCATTACCTCGTTCCGCGATATTCCCGAGTACGCCTCGACCTTCGGCGCCAATCATGCCAACGCGCTGATTTCGCTGTCACAGGTTTCGGAGACGCTCTGCATACTGCTTATCCCGTTCTGCCTGAAGCGCTTCGGCATCAAGAACGTGATGCTGATGGCGATGCTGGCCTGGGTATTTCGTTTCGGATTGTTCGGGTTGGGCAATCCGGGCAAGGGCGTCTGGATGTTTATTCTTTCGATGATTGTCTACGGCGTGGCGTTCGACTTCTTCAATATTTCGGGTTCGCTCTTCGTGAACAACGAGACTGATACAACGATTCGTTCGTCGGCGCAGGGGCTTTTCATGATTATGACAAACGGCATAGGCGCGACGATCGGAACGCTTGGGGCACAGGCTGTGGTTAATCGCTTTGTCTATTCGCAAGAGGTGGGTGCCGCACAGGCTGCGGGCTGGTCGACTTCGTGGTTGATCTTTGCGGGTTACGCACTTTGTGTGGCCGTTGTCTTCGCACTCGTCTTCAAATACAAGCACGACCCGCAGAAGATTGGCGAGGTGCAGCACTGAGGTTGCGGGCGGTGGATAATTGCAGGGGCTTCGGCGATGACCGGGGCCCTTTTTTGTATTTCAGATTTTTTGCCGCTTCACTCCTCAGAATGACATTTTTCTGTTTTTCTACCTTCAGGCAGGCGGGCCTGCCCTGCCCTGCAAACAATCTTCGCCCAAGTTTCTCTTCGGCGAGCCCCGCCCTCGCCGCCGAAGAGAGCAACGCGGAGCGTTGCGGTCTCGCCGCCGTCTCCGGCTCGAAAATAAGTCGGGTTTTGTGGGGCACCGGTCCTTGTTGGGGTTTTCGTAGTTTCGTCGGCCCCCGGGCATTTACCTCGCCGCAGGCTCCGGTCCGCGAAAAAATAATCGCCCGACTGCCCCGCCCCTCTCTTATCCATGACGCCCCCATTGGAGGCGCCACTTTGTCGCG
>CAJUIE010000005.1 GCA_910586375.1 uncultured Alistipes sp.
TAGAGGATCCACGGTGTTTGTCCGCCCGACATGAGGGGCTGGATAACGGCTGCCATGGCGTTGGCCTGCGGGGCAACCAGTGTGCCGTCGGTGAATCCGTAAGTCTTGTTGAGAATGATGATGACGCCGCCGACGGTGGCTGCGGAGACGAGGGTGCCGAGGAATTTCCACGACTCCTGTTTTTGGGGTGTCGTGCCAAGCCAGTAGCCGATCTTCAGGTCGGTGATGAGGCCTCCGGCCATCGAGAGGGCCGTGCAGACCACACCGCCGATGATGAGGGCCGCGGTCATGCCCGTGGTGCCATTCAGACCTACGCTTACAAGGATCAGCGACGAGAGGATCAGCGTCATAAGCGTCATGCCCGAGACGGGGTTGGTGCCCACGATGGCGATAGCATTAGCTGCCACGGTGGTGAAAAGGAACGCGATGACGAAGACGATGGCGATAGCCGTCAGGGACTGCACCCAACCGTCGAGCAGCCCGAAGTGGAAGAAGACGAAGACAGAGAGCAGCGTGGCGACCAGAATGGTCAGCACGCGTTTCATGGTCAGGTCGCGCTGCGTGCGTTCGACGTCGGCCGTCTGCTGCTTGCCCCCCCCCAGTTCCGAAACGGCGAGGCCGACGGCCTGGCGGATGATCTTCGACTGGCGCACGATGCCGATAAGTCCCGCCATGGCGATGCCCCCGATGCCGAGCGGACGCCCGAACTGCTGGAACAGAGCCTCGGGCGACAAGTCCGCCATTTCGGGCGACACGGAGCCGATAACGGGTATGATGAGGAACCACACGAGGCCTGAGCCGGCCGTGATGATCAGGGCGTATTTCAATCCGATAATATAACCTAAGCCCAGTAGTGCGGCCGATGTGTTGAGCGAAAATACGGTCTTGAACTTGTCGGCTGCAACGGCGCCCCACGAGCAGAGGCGTGTCGATACCTGTTCGGTCCACAGCCCGAACGTGCCGACCACGAAGTCGTAAAGTCCGCCGATAAGTCCCGCTACGGCCAGCAGTTTGGCCTGCGTGCCGCCCTTTTCGCCGGAGACGAGTACTTCGGTGGTGGCCGTAGCTTCGGGGAAGGGATATTTGCCGTGCATCTCTTTGACGAAATATTTGCGGAACGGGATCAGCAGCACGATGCCCAGAATGCCGCCAAAGAGCGACGAGAGGAAGACTTGCCAGAAAGCCGCATCGAGTCCCAGAATGTAAAGTGCCGGAAGGGTAAAGATCGCCCCAGCGACAATTACGCCTGACGAGGCGCCGATCGATTGGATGATGACGTTCTGTCCAAGCATGTTCTTCTTGCCCAAAACGCTGCTCATGCCCACGGCGATGATGGCGATAGGAATGGCGGCTTCGAAGACCTGGCCTACTTTGAGCCCGAGGAACGCGGCGGCGGCCGAGAAGACTACGGCCATGATGACGCCCATCAGGACCGAATAGGGCGTGACCTCGCGCGGCGCAGCCGAGGCCGGCATTAAAGGGGTATACTCTTCGCCGGGCTGCAGTTCGCGGTAGGCGTTTTCGGGCAGCGAAATTTGAGACTTTTCCTGTTGCATCGTCAAATAAATAAGGTAAAGGTTGAACGTGTTTTTCGAGCCTGCGCCTGAAGTGGTTTCGTGCGGGCCTCCGCATCCGGGGACTGCGGCCATTGCTCCTTGCCCTCCCCCGCAAAATAGATCAGCGGTTGTCGCCGCTGCCCGAAATGCGGTTGCGCTCCATGCGGGAGCGGAGCTTGTCGACGTTGGTTTGCGCAACCTCTTCGAGGTCGTAGCCCAGGTCGTGGGAGAGGGTGGCGCAGTACCACAGCACGTCGCCGATCTCCTTCATGATTTCGGCTTTTTTCTCTGGTGTGAAATCACGCTGGCCGTCGCGGATGACTTTTTTTACTTTGTCGGCTACTTCGCCTGCTTCGCCCGTCAGGCCGAGTGTGGGGTAGATGATGCGGCTCTGCTCGGGATAGATGGCCGTTTCGAGCGCATGGCGCTGGTATTCGTTGAGTGTCATAAGGGTTATGATGTTTGCTAAAGGACAAAATTACGAAAAAATAAATAGTTATCCGCAAAATTCTGCGGCTCTCGGAGCCGAGCGGGCCGAAGACTGCGGGGACTGCAACGAAATTGCGGGCCTCCGCGGGGCAGAGGCTGCGGCCCGCACCGGCTTTGCCGGTTTTCGATAAAAAGAACGCGGAGCCCTCAAAGTAGCTCCACGAGGTGCTCCAGCCCGATGCCGTGCGAACCCTTCAGCAATATCAGGGTGTTTGCGAGCGGGTGCTCCGCAAGGTCTGCGGCCAGCTCGGCCCGCGAAGGGTAGAGCTTTACGCCCTCCGGCTGGTCGTCCAGATGCTCCCACGCCCGGGCAAATTCGCTTCCCACAAGCCGCAGATCAACTACAGAGCTGCCCGTTGCCAGCCGGATGAGCCGGGCGTGTTCTTCTTCGGACCAAGACCCTAATTCGAGCATGTCGCCCAGAATAAGCACTTTGCCCTCGCGGCCGTTGGGTGGTGCTGCGAGAAAGTGCTCGACAGAGGCTTGCATACTGGTGGGGTTGGCGTTGTAGCAGTCTATAATCAATGTATTGCAGGAGGTCTCGATCCGCTGCGAGCGGTGGTTGTCAGGTGTGTAGCTTTCGATGGCATGGCGGATGCGATCGTCGTCGATGCCGAAATAGCGGCCTACGGCTACAGCTGCGGCGATGTTGTAGCGGTTGTAGTTGCCTTCGAGGGCGGAGGGGATGCCCGCAGCCAGCGTGGGGGGATAGTATTCTGCGGCCATTGTAGCGCGTTCGGCAGCCATGGTCGTCAGCACCTCGTCGTCGCTGCGCACGAAGGCCCGGCCGCCGTTCGAGGCCAGAAAATCGTAGAGCTCGCCCTTGCCGCGCCGAACTCCTTCAGGACCACCGAATCCTTCGAGGTGGCAACGTCCGATGTTGGTCACCAGACCGTAATTGGGTTCGGCAATAGCCGCCAGACGGGCGATCTCGCCGCAGGCACTCGCCCCCATCTCCACCACGCCGAATTGCACATCCCGCGTCATTGAGAGTAGCGTCAGCGGCACCCCGATGTGGTTGTTGAGGTTGCCGTGTGTGGCGTAGACCTCGAATCGTTCACACAGCACGCGGCTTATCAGCTCCTTGGTGGTCGTTTTACCGTTGCTGCCCGCTATGGCGAGGATTGGAATGCCCAGCATCCGGCGATGTTCGTGCGCCAGCTCCTGAAGGGCCTGCAGCGTGTCGTCGACCACGACGAAACGATCGTCAGTGGCGACCGTCGGATCGTCCACCACGGCACAGGCGGCCCCTTTGGCCAGGGCTTCGGCGGCGAAGCGGTTGCCGTCGAAGGAGGGGCCCCGCAATGCGAAGAAGATTGCGCCGGGTTCGATGTGCCGGGTGTCGGTTGAGATGCGTGGATGGCGACAAAAAAGATCGTAAAGGTCGGACACGGGGATTAAACGGTGAAAAGTGAATGGTTAAAGGTGTTTTCGTACCGGAGACTGCCGGGAGTACGCGCAACGGCGTGGACCTCCGCGGGGCAAAGGCTCCGGCCCGCGAAATCGTCGCTATATAGATTCTTCGCTGTGCTCAGAATGACAAAGCAGGGCAGGGCTTTGGCCCTAAGCCTCCGGGAAGTAAAAGCGTAAACAAGTTCTCGCTTATATATGTTTTTCGCCGTTGTTGTATTTCACATCGTCGATGAACTTTTTGATGTTCTGTTCGTCGGCGCGGGGGCAGATCAGCAGTACGTCATCGGTGTCGACCACGATATACTCCTTCAGACCACTGATGACGGCTATTTTGTCTTTGGGCAGGGAGACGATCGACAGCCGCGTGTCGTAGAGATAGCAGTTTTTTTCAGGAATGGCATTGCCGTGCTCGTCTTTGGCTGTGTGCTCGTAGACCGAGCCCCATGTGCCTACGTCGCTCCAGCCGAATTCGCCGCAGCGGACGTATACGTTGTCGGCTTTTTCCATAATGCCATAGTCGATCGAGATGGCGCGACACTCGGCAAAGGCCAGTTCGACGATGTTCTGCTCGGCGTCGGTGCCCAGCGCCCGTTGCACGCCGCTGAAGAGCAGATGGTGTTCGGGCAGGTATTTCGCGAACGCTTCGATGATGCTTTTCACTTTCCAGACGAAGATGCCCGAGTTCCAGACGAACTCGCCGCACTGGAGGAACGTTTGTGCCAGCTCAAGGTCGGGTTTTTCGGTGAAACACTTCACCTTGCTGATGGGCTGCGCGGCCGAAACCTGAATGTAGCCGTAGCCCGTGTCGGGGCGGGTGGGTTTGATGCCCACGGTCATCAGGGCGTCGTGCGCTGCGGCGAACTCCAGGCACTCCCGGATGATTGCGCGGAAATCCTCTTCGTTGAGGATCAGGTGATCCGCCGGGGTGACGATCATTTCGGCGTCGGGATTGCGTTTCTGCAACGTGTAGGCGGCGTATGCGATGCAGGGTGCCGTGTTGCGCCCCACGGGTTCGCACAGGACCTGCTCAGGAGTAAGCTCGGGCAGGTGTTCAAGCACGAGGTCCCGGTATTTGCGGTTGGTCACGACGAGGAAGTTCTCTGTAGGGACGATTTTTGCGAACCGCTCGTAGGTGTGACGGATGAAGGATTTGCCTGTTCCGAGGATGTCGAGGAACTGCTTGGGTCGGGATTGGCGGCTCTTGGGCCAGAAGCGGCTGCCGATGCCGCCGGCCATGATGACGCAGTATTTGTTGTCGGTCATAGGATGCATATAGCGTTTAAGATTCACAAAGATACGAATAAGCGCGTGCAAAAGCAAGTTTAGTTGCGATTTTGCCGGGCGGGAGTATCTAAGACGAAGTCAAAGATAAAAATAATTTGCAATTATATGCAACTTTCTCCCTAAGGAAATTTTCGGACCGTCTTTTTGTTCTTTTCGGTCGTTGTGTTGCGGCCTGCGGTTGCGCAGGTCGATCGGACCCTTCCCCGCACCCCTCCTCGGAGGGGGCTTCCGGGTGCAGACCGCAAGGCTGCGGGACTTGGGAGGAGCATTCGTGTGAAATTGTATGTAATTGCCAAATAATTTTCGTAACTTTGCCGCCTGCATGGCATTAAAATTTGCCCGATGATGCGGATAAAACTCTTCTCCATACCCAACTTGCTGACGCTTGCCAACCTTCTGTGCGGAGCGCTGGGAGTGGTGGCGGCTTTGGCGGTGGGCGATCTGACCGTGGCTTTCGGTCTGATGGTTGCCGCGGCGGTGTTCGATTTTTTCGACGGTTTCGCGGCGCGCCTGCTGGGGCAGAGCGGCCCGCTGGGGGAACAGCTCGATTCGCTTGCCGACGACATTTCGTTCGGACTACTGCCTGCGGCTGTCTTGTTTGTGCTTTATGACCGGATGCCGGGTTACTGGCTGCCCGACTGGGCCGCAGCAGCGGTGTTCGTCGTGGCTGGCTGTGCGGCGTTGCGGCTGGCGAAGTTCAACATCGATCAGACGCAACATGCAGAGTTTTGCGGATTGCCGTCGCCTGCTGCGGCACTTTTCTGTGCGTCGTTGGGGCTGCTCTCCGAGTGCCGGGGGCTGGTTCTGTCGCGCGAGGCGGTCGTAGCCATCGCTTTCGGTGCAGGGTGGCTGATGATTTCAGATGTGAGGATGTTCGCCCTCAAGTTCAAAGGTTTCGGCTGGCGGGGCAACGAACTGCGCTACTCGTTTCTGGGGCTATCGGCGCTGCTCGTCGTAGTGTTGCATGCCTGGGCTGTGCCGGCGATTATTGTGCTTTATGTATTGCTTTCGGTGGGCAGGGGCCTGACCGGGGGCCCGGGCGCGGGGCCGAATACGGAGAAGTAAGTTGCGGATTGTGGGGATGGAGGGCTCGAAGTTGGTGGAGAAGGGGCTGAAAATGTTGCTTGTGGGGCTGTTTGCAGCGGCTCCTGCGGGTGTGTTCGCCCAGCTCGACGCCCGTTCGATCATGCGGGCACAGCAGAACGGCCAGAGCACCGATCTTTACGGCACGAATCCCTACGAGGAAGAGGAGAATCCCGATGGAGAGCCGCAGGACACGACCAAAAAGGCGAAAAAGATACGCAAGCCGCTGGAATCCTATTTTTTCAACGATTCGATCCGCGCGCTCAACAACTTCAAGTGGCACGTCAGGCAGGATTATAACCGCGTGGAGATCGGCCCTTTGGATACTATGTTGACCGATTTCCGGATTGATTATCCTTTCTATCGCGAGGATGTCGGCGACATGGCGCAGGGAGCTCTGGGCCAGACGTCGCTGCCGCTCAACTATTTCCGGCGCCCCCAGCCGTTCAATTTCTCTTTCGCTGCGCCCTACTATGCTTATACGTACGATATGGAGAACGTGCCGTTTTACAACACCAAACGGCCGTTGATCCGCATGGGGTATATCGAGTCGGGGCAGAAGCGTTACCGCGAGGAGAATTTCAACATCATGCTGGCGCAGAACATCTCGCCGACGACGGGTTTCAACGTCGATTATAAGGCGCGGGGTACGCGAGGGCAGTATATCTGGTCGCGGACCAAGAACCACAACCTCTCGGTGGCTGTGAGCCATACGGGCAAGCGCTATTCGGTTCATGCGGCCTACTATAACAACCATATCGAGCAGCAGGAAAACGGCGGCGTGGTGGGCCCGTGGGCCATTGCCGATACGGTGTTTCAGATGCCGTCGGGTGTGCCGATGAAGCTCGCCGACGCCAAGGCGCTGAACATCTACCGCAATAATGCCTTCTTTGTCACGCAGTCTTATGGTATCCCCTTGCAGCGTATGACAGAGGAGGATTTCTCGATGGCGGGGCTTTCAGCCGTCTATGTGGGCCATTCGTTTCAATACAGCTCCTGGAGCAAGGTTTATTCCGACTTCCGGGCCGAGTATACCAACGAACGCGATCACCGCGATGAGGAGGGTAATTTCGTCTCTGCCACGGACGAGTACTATCACGACTGGTACATCAACCCGGTGCAGTCGCGCGACTCGCTGCTCGAACGGCTCGTCTCTAACCGGATCTTTGTCCAGGCACAGCCCTGGGACCGCAATGGCGTGGTTGGCACGATTGATGCAGGGGTGGGGCTGGATCTGCACATCTATTCGCAGTTCGCGCTGGGCGATTTCCTCTCGGGTCGTTACGAGAAGGTCAGGAAAACCAGCTATTTCGCCTACGGGTCGGTGGGCGGAAAGATCAAGAAGTATGTCGACTGGGATGCGAACATCCGCTTCTATCCGTCGGGATACCGGGGCGGAGACCTCAATGTTGGCGGTCATTTGGCGCTGACGGGGTTTCTGCGCGGACATCCTTTGATTCTCGAAGGGCGCTTCTCTATGGAGCGCCGCACGCCGTCTTACTGGCAGGAGAATCTATTCTCGAACCACTTCATGTGGTTCTCTCCTTTGAACAAGGAGAATGAAACTCGTTTCGAGGTTAAGTTTTCGGTTCCCGATTTCGCTTTCGAGGCGGGGGCCTGGCAGGGTGTGGTTACCGACAAAATCTACTACGGAGCTAACGCCCGCATCGCCCAGAAAGACGGAAGCATCAGCCTCACGAGTGTGTACGCTCGCAAAGATTTCCGCTGGCGCGGACTTCATTTGGACAACAGGGTATTGTTGCAGTGGAGTACGGATCAGGAAGTTGTACCCGTTCCTCTTGTAAGCGCTTACCTTTCGTATTACTACGAATTTTGGGTGGTGCGCAATGTATTGCGTCTTCAGATCGGATTGGACGGGCATTACCATACGCGGTATTATGCCCCGGGTTATAATCCGGCCTTGTCGGCGTTTTACAACCAACGGGAGCTCGAAGTGGGGAATTATCCCTATGTCGACGCTTTCGTCATGGGCAAGTGGAAGAGAATGCGGATATTTCTCAAGTATCAGCATCTGAATAAGGGCTTGTTCGGCAATGGGGAGTATTTCTCCGTGGCGGGTTATCCGCTCAATCCGGGCATGTTCAAAATCGGTATCTCCTGGGGGTTCTATGATTGACGTACTGTTCTGCGCGGCATAAGCTGCCCGCAAAACAAACTTTTATGTTAAAAAAGACGGTTCTGACCTTTGCGTTCTTATCCATTCTGACCACTTTTTACGGCTTCAACGCTCCCTTCGGAGCTCTTGCTTCGGCCGATGTGCTGCTCGATGCGCGCAGCCGATCGGATCGTTCGCTGCTCGCCGAGGGTGATTACGTGATTTCGACTTATGATCACCTGATCCGCAGCATCAGCGAGCCGGAGGGACACGACTGGCGTCTGGTTTCGGCCATTGCTTTTCACGAGTCGCGTTTCCGGACCGACCTGACCTCCCCGCAGGGGGCTCGGGGAATGATGCAGATCATGCCCTCTGTGGCGCGGTACTTTGATGTTCCGATCGGGGCGATTTCTGATCCCGAGACTAACGTGTGGCTGGCCAACCGGCTTCTTTCGGAGATCATGGCGCGTCTGCGCTTTTCGGATGATATGTCTGCGCAGGATCGCATGAGCATTGTGCTGGCGGCTTATAATGGCGGTATTGGTCATGTGCTCGATGCCCGGCGTCTGGCAAGGGCCCGCGGTGAGAATCCCGATTCGTGGGATGTTGTGGCCCGCTATCTGAAGCTTAAGGCCGATCCTGCCTATTATGGCGATAAAGTGGTCCGGTGCGGTCGTTTCACGGGTAGCCGACAGACGCTGGCTTATGTGCGCGACGTGATGGGACGTTACGACAAATACTGTCGCATGACCGGGAGGTGATGCAGTGGTTCTTATAGGCGGAGGCCCGTGGAATTTTCCACGGGCCTCCGCCTGTTTCTGCCTCAGGACCTTTATTCGTAGAGTAGTTCGAAGTCGTCGAGCTGCATGCGGCTGTCCTTGCTGCCGGTGAAGTAGTCGCCCCAGCGCGATGCCGAGCAGACGATCATGATATGCGTCGGGCGGATGTCGGTGACCTTGTACTCGATGGGGATGATTATTTCTTGCCACTCGGTGATGTCTTTCCAGTCGTCGGTGTCGCCCAGGATCAGCTGCCCGAGGCCCACGACGTCCTTGCCGTCGGTTTTCACGAAGGTGTTCGGACTGCGCGTATCGACGCAATGGGGCGAGTCTTCGGTGCCGACCTGGTTGCCTTCGCTGTCCTTGCCGTATTTCTGGGGGGACCATGTGCCCAGGGCCACATAGATATAGCCGTTGTCGGGATCGCCGATCGAGAGGGTGATGCCTGCGGGCATGTTTTTTATCTGGGTAATCTTGCCGCGCGTGTATTTCACCCAGAGGCGCAAGGCCGTGGGGCGCAGCGTGAACGGACGTCCGAAAGTCAGGATGCCGTCCGTGGTGGCGCTGCGGACATAGCGGCCCGTGAAGAGGTTGCCGGCTGCTAACTTCACTCCCATGACGAATTTTGACTGGAGCACGGCGCTGTATGCTCCCGCAGAACCGGGCCGGGGATCGGCACTTTTGTCCGTGAGTGTCTCCCGGGCTAAGCTGGCGCCCACGTTGCCCGTGCCCCAGAAGGGGTTGGCATCTTCGGCATAGGGGTAGACGATGTTGTTGAGCGTGCACCACTGCTCGAAATCGCTGTTGGGCAGCTGGGCGACGGGATCGGTGGTGACGCTTACGGGGTCGGTCTGTTCTTCGCCGCAGTAGGCTATAAATTGGTAGGCGGTCTCTTCCGTGGCGGTGAAGCGGGCGCGGAATGTGCCGCCCGTGACCTCGACATTGGGTACTTCCTGCCATTCCTGATCGTCACTTTGGCGGTAGCGGAAGCCCAGCATCTGACCTTCGATGCCCGAACCGTAGAGCCATACGACCCGCGACCAGGCATCGGCGCCATCAAGTGTTACCGAACGGTCGGTGGGCAGTACGAAAAGGGTCCAGTGCTCGGTGCGGCCGTGGGCGGTTACCTCAACGAAATGAGGGGTGCCCGCTGTTGGATCGCTCCCCTCGGGAGCGCTGAAGTCCAGAGCAGAGAGCTCCTCGATACTCTCCGAATAGGTGGTGAATACCTCGCCGTCCTTGTCTGCCGGGCCGAGCTTCAGGGCGGTGATCGTTACCTGTGAGCGGTCGGCGTCTTTGGCCACAAAAGCCGTGGCGATGCGGTTGTCGAGGTCGAAGAGTGTGCTCCCGACCTGCCCCGCGACGGTAAAGCGGTACTCGATGGTCTGTTCGGCGACGATGCGCCAGTGGTAATCCTGGTAGAGCGAGAGGGTAAATTCAAGCGGCGTGCGCAGGTCAAAGATGCCGCTTGTCGGTCGCGAAGTGCGGGTTTGCGACAGAAGCTCTTCGGTTGAGAGGTTCGTATTGTGGGGTGTGCAGCTCAGCTCTACGCGGTCGATGCGTACGTTGCGGATGTCGGTCTGCTCTTCGAGAATGATGGTCGCCGTACGCGAGGCGGCGTCGATGCCTCCCAACGCGAAACCTTCGCCCTGTACCGACTGCACGCCCAGTTCGACAGTGGGGTAGGGTATGTCGTTGTTGATGCACGCGGCGGAGGAAAGAACGATGGCTGCGGCTGCGGTCCGGAGGAAAAACAAGTGGAGGTGTCTCATCGTTTTACTTCTTTTTCTGGTCCCACAGATGCACGGTTACGCCGATGTTGATCTCGGCAATATTGAGCTTGAAGTTCATCCTCGAAGCTTTGCGCGAGCCGACCTTGTTGCCGTCGGCATCCTTTTGGGTGACCGACGTATATTTGATGCCGCCCAGTCCGAACGATACGGTTGTGCAGACGTTGGGGAAGATGTAGACCGCGGCTCCTGGGTTGAAGGAGAGCTTGGCCTGCATGTTGTCGCTGAAGGTGCGGCGGATTTCGTTGCCCGATTCATAGGCAAATTCGGTGGAGCCGGTTGATACGGCCAGTTCGAGTTCGGCGAAAAGACCGAAGCGTCCCCGCTGGTCAAGCCCTGCATAGGAGCGCAGGAACACGCCAAACGAGTAGTTGTTGTTTGCCAGGTCGAGGTAGGGAATAGACATCGAAATGTCGTTGCTTTCACCCAAGTCGAGTTCTGCTGTGTCGAGCGTGCCCCCCACGTGGCGGTAGCCGAAGCGGACGCCGATACATTGATTGTCGCGAAAGAAGTAGCCGATGAAGGGCTTCACGGAGGTAACTTTTCCGCTGGCCGAGATGTTGTCGAGAACGAGCATGTAGTCGGTGTCGTCGCTCGAAAGGGTGCCGTAGGAGGCTGTAAGCCCCATCATCACCTCGCCCTTGTAGGCGAACTTGATCTTGTCGATTTCGCGGTCGATGCGGCGGCGTGTCGGCAGAAATCGCTGCCGGGGACCGGTTGTCTCTGTTGGTGCGAGGAGCGAGAAGCCGGGCTGCGGGTCTTCGGTTGCAAGATCGAGGGACGGGGTGGCGGCCAGGGCCGGCCCGGCGAAGCAACATGTCAGAAGCAGGAGCGAAAGTCGTTTCATGTGCGTGCCGTGTTAGAGGTAGAAGGCCACTCCGAGCCCTATAGAGAAGATGTTGATCTTGAAGTTGAGCATACCCGAGGAGCGCTCTCCGACGGTCACCTGATTGTGTACCTGTTTAGTGTGGTTGTAGGAGACGCCCATCACGCCGACGTTGACTTCGAAGGCCATATTGTTGGTCGCGAAGGCGATGATGCCCGGCGAGATACCCAGCGAGAAGTCGTAGCCGGTCTGGTAGGTGCCTTTGACGGGGGCGTCGTTGGCAAAACGCGCCTGCGAGCCGCCTATCGAGAGCTGCATTTCGTTGAAGAGTGCGAAACGTTTGTTGCGCCCCAGAGGGATATACTGGCGCCAGATGACGGCCGCTTCATAGGAGTGTTTGAGCGAGTAGAAGTCGCGGACTCCGATCTGAGTGCCCGACTCTTCGTCGCCGAGTTTCAGCTCGGCAGAATCCATCTTGAGCAGGGAGCGTCCATAGATGAAGCGGGCACCGAGGGCCATGTTGTCGCGGAAGGCATAAGCGATCATTGGACTAACGCGCATGGTGTAGCCCTTCGAGTTGATTCCCTCGATGAGCAGCAGCTGGTAGGAGTCGTTCGAGTGGGTCGAATAGGAGGCTGTACCGCCGAAGACCCACTGCCCTTTGGGGACGAAGAGGTTGTGGGTGTCGGTCAGACCCCGCTGGCTGCGTTTCTCGTTGATTGTCAGGGCGCGTTGTCCGTCGGTCTGTCCGTCATTTGCCGGCAGGGTATGGGCCGCTTGTGCCGCGCCCGCGAAAGCGAGTGCGGCGAGCAGAACCGCGAGCCTCCGCAGATGCCTGGTGCTGTATTTTGCCGTTAGTAGACCCATTCGAAATCGTCTATATAGAGGCGGTTGGTTTGGCAGCCGTTCATGTAGTCGCCATAGGCGTTGGACGAGGCGGAGATCACCACAGTGTAGGCCTTTGACGGGCGTGTTTCGGTGTCGTAGTAATAGAACGGTATTTCTGCGGTCACCATACCCGTTTCGTCGACCTCTTCGTCGGAAGTTGAGGCTTCGATCCAGAGTGAGGCATAGCCGATAATGGGTCCTTGTGTCTGGTCGGCGTTGTGTTCGGGGTCCCAGGTCTGGGGATCCCAGGTGCCGGTCGGCGCCGCGGTGCCCGAGGCTACGGCGCGAGGTGCTGTCCAGTCGACGATGGCGGCAAAGACGCGTGCTTTGTCCATCTGGCCGGACGGTATCGGATCGGAGCCGTTGAGTGTATGTTTTGTGCAGTCAACTGTGCCGATTGTGGCGTGGTAGCGGAAACGGAGTGCCTTGGGACGTGCCGTCCATTCGAGCCGCTTGCCGAATCCGACGACACCTTTAGATGTTGACTCTTTGACGAAAGTGCCTGAAAAAAGGTTGCCGGCGGCCAGCATGTTAATACCCATCATTCCGGCATAGTCCGAAGCCAGTAGCGCACACTGCGAACCTCCATAGGGCTGCTGTGTGCAGAGCGACGTAATGTCGATGTTCAAGGTTTTATTGTTGCCGCTGCCCCAGAAGTCGGTCGTCTGGTTGTTGATGGTGAAGCACGAGAGAGCGGGATTCTCCATGTCGGCATCAGGAATCGCCTGTGCTGTGGGAGCTGCGGGAGCAGTGAATGTCGCGCCAAACGTGCGATTGCCTATCTGGGCGCTGTACTCGTAGTTATGGCCGGCGAAGATTCCCTTGCCTTCGGCGGGACGATAGATTTGCGGAAGTTGTCCGGCCGGCCGCTTCGGGTCGGTTGCTTCGACCCATTCGGGTGCAAAGGTGGCGACACGATAGTCGTCCGCTTCGGCCTTACCGACAAGGGTCTGCGTTGTGCCGTCGCTGGCGCGCAGCGTGAAGAGGACTTCGGCCGTGGGGTCGAACGTGACGGCCCGCAGCGTGAGGGTGTTGTGCCACAAATCGCAGTCGGCCTCTCCGACGGGCAGCAGCCCCTGTAAACGGAAGATTGCGGGCACGGTGATGGCGCCGCCAGCCGTGTCGTTTGTACTGAACGAGAAAGTGTGGTCGCCGGCGCTCAGGGTGCCGAAGAACGTGTCCGAGAAGGTGACGACCAGCACGGTTTCGCTCTCCCGCGTGATCTCCATGCCTTCGACGGTTGCCGTCAGCAAGTCGTAGGTCGCGGTGCCGTCGATGGTCAGCCGGGCCTCTTTCAGCGGTTTCATGGTGGTGATTCGCACGTTGCGCAGTCCCGATTCATATTTCTGGACTTTGGTAATGTCGAAATCATCGCCCTCGATAGTGGGGTCGGGACTGAAGATGATCGTATCGTCCTCGTTTTCGGTCGAGGTGTCGACTTTCAGAACGAAGCAGTCGATGAATCCCGGCAGGTCGTCGGACCAGGCGAACTCCAGCCGGTATTTGCCCGGCTGCCGGATGTCGGATATCTTCCCTGTCTTAACCACGGCACCCCGTTCGGGATGTACGCCTGAGAATTGCCACACGAGGGTAGTCTGTTCCTCAAGCAGGTCGAAGTAGCCCGTCGCACTCTTCGTAAAGCGAAGGGCCGGAACATCGCCTGCTTCGACGGCTGTCAGGTCGAATGTTCCCGCAGCTGCGACCCACGAGGCGAACTCCTCGCCAAGTGCTTCAGCGACAGAGGCGTCAAACTGCACCTCGACAGCAGTGTCGACATTCTTGCAGACGACCTCCACGTGTTCCGTGGTGCCAGCCTGAACGGTGAACTCTTTTTCGCCGCGGTAAAGCCGTTTCTCGAACGAGGCGAACCCCTGTGTGGCTGTCTTGCCCGATTCGCCGGCCTCAACCGCGATGCGGTAGGTGCCTGCCAGGAGCTCAAGCCGTCCGGGCAGCTCTTCGCGAGAGGTGTATTTGCGGATAAGTCCCCCTTCGGCGTTGTAAACGCGGACTGTGAGGTGCTGCATCGGGTCGTAGCCCGTGACGGGTTCGCCTTCGCTGCGCGTGGCGGCGATTTTGAGAATCAGCGCACCGGTGTCCCCGGATGCGCCCGGGGTGGGGATGTCGGCCCTCTCTTTTGAGCAAGCTCCTGCCAGCAGAGCGCAGAGCAGCAGTATGTGGAGTCGGAGCGTACACATCATTTGGTAATTTTAAGCCGGATGGTGCCAGAGGTAACAGCGCCGTTGTTGTCGGTGATGGTCAGGCCGAAGTCGTAGGTGTAGAGGCCTGTAGCTTCGGGCGTGATTCCCAGAATCAGGTCAACGAAGCTGGTGATCGAAAAGAGCGGGTCGAACTCCGTTTTGCCGGTCACTTCGTCGTTGACGGGGAATCCGAAGCCGTGGAGCATGGCGGCCAGCGAACCTGTGGTATTCGTATCGCCTTCGGCGTGGCAGAGGTCGAAGCGGGACGGGATGTTCAGGTCTACGAGGAACGGTTCGAGCGTCGGCGAGACGATCTCCACGTCGAAGTTGCGGATGCCGGCCGGAATGCGGATGTCGATGTCGATCTGCATTCCGGGGACCAGTTCGACTGCATCGTAAGGCTGGGTGATGTCGAGGGCTTTGCTGTCGGCTCCCGCTCCGAGCCAGAGGATGGAGCCTCCGTTCGCAGCAGCGTTGCGGTCGACGACGATGCGGAGCGTGCCTTCCGTGGCGGCGCTGCCCGTAGGGTCGTCGGCGTCGGTTATGCGGAACGAGAAGCTGTGCGTGCCGTCGAATCCGGGGTAGAAATAGAGCAGTGGCATGGCCCCTGCAAGGTTGAACTTTGCGGTGGTGGCGTTTCGCAGTTCCTCGCCCAGCGGGAAGCCGAAGCGTTTGAGTGCCGTATAAGCTGTGTCGTCCGGGTTGAGGGTGCAGAGATCGAAGGTGCGGGGCAGGCCGTAGGATTCGAGCGAGGCGAGCAGTGCTTCGTTGGTCGATTCGATCGTTACCTCGCACTGTCCGATACCGCCGAGGGCTGAAACAGCTATTTCGACGGGCTCGGTGCAGATGTAGCTGCCGTTTATGAGCGCGAACATTGACTCAGAGAGCCTGAACTCTTCGTTCAGGTCGTGACCCGTCCAGACAACGGTGGGTGCAACGACAGGGTTGTCGTCGATGATGGGTTCCCACAGTCCGTTTGTGGCGTTCACATCGATCGTTTCGTCGAGTTCGAAGGTGTCGACCGTAATGTCGAAGACTTTGACGTTGCCTTCGTCCGTATGGGCGATTACGAGGGATATCTTGCGCCATTGTCCCCCCTTGACGCCGGCGATCTGTTTGGAGAAAGAGACGTCGCCGCCCTCTACGAACGAGCCGCGGAGGTGGAAGGCGAGTGTGTTGGTCGCCTCGGAGGGCATGAAGTAGGCTGCGCGCTGCTCGCCTTTGGCGAAGGTCATTTGCGAAGCTCCGAGCGAGATGGTCGAATGGGTGTCGTCGCTGAGCTGTGCGGCCAGGTCGGCCGAGCAGAGCAGCGTGACTTTGATGTTCTGCAATTTGCAGGTTACCTCCTCCTCGATAATTGTTGTGACGCCTTTGCAGATGACAAAATCGTAGGATGTGCCGTAAACGGGATGTTCCCACGCAACGTCGGGTGTTTCGGAGGTACTCTCCGAGCATATTTGCATCCTGTAGGCACCTACAGGCAGCTCCAGGGGCAGGCTTTGTGCGCTCAGCTCTCCGTAAGTCGTCGAGGCGTGGAGGGTGCCCTGGGCATCGTAGATGCCGATCGTATAGTCGTCGAGTTCGTTCTGGGTGCGCGGGACGGCTCCGCGTGAGGAGGTAGTGCTGGGGCGGATGTCGGTTTCGGTGTCGGCGATGACGCGCAGAGAGAGGCCATTCATCAACAGGTAGCCGGTCGCATGCATGGCGGCGGTGGCTTCGTCCTTGTAGGGGGGCTCTTCACTGATGCACGCCGAGGCGGTGAAAAGGGCTGCCAGGAACACTGTTCGGAGGATAATTTTCATATTGTCGTCTCTGTTTTTATTCGTGATCAGGAATTGCGCCGTCGTTGAGTTCTATGTGCAGCAGGCGCGTTTCAACGTACTCTTCGCCTTTGTAAATAGCGACCGAGGCGCTCCCCGCATCGGGGGCGTCGAACGTGAATGTATGGCACGTGCGGGCTGCCGTTGAGGCCAGCTGCTGCTCGGGGAATGTCACGGAAGTTCCGGTCTGGCGGAGCGCCGAGCCCGTGACGGAGAGCGATGTGGCGGGTTTTACGTAGACCGGATCGGCTTGGGTGACACGGCCGGCTGTGGTTTGGGTAAGTGTTGCGGCGTCGGGTGCGAAGTCGAACGTGTTCCCCGTGGCAGTGGTCACTGTGAAATGCGCCTCGTGGAAGTAGCGCATGAAGGCTTCGGTGGCCCGGATTGCGACTGCCGAATGAGCTATCCGGGCGGTGATGGCCACGGGGATGGTGCGCCGGGGCACTATTTCGAAGCTGCTTTCGCCGTAGAATGCCCGTGCATCGGGACCTTCGGCTTCGGGGTCGCCCCACGAGATAGCTGCCGTATAAGTGCCGGGGGCGAAGAAAGTCTCTTCGGCGGAGAAGTCGCTCACCCTCTCCCAGGTGTGGTCGTAGTCGGGTCCCGTGATACGAAGCACAAAGTCACCGGCGGCAGGGATGACGGCAGCCCGTGTGTCGAGGCCGCAGTCGGTCTGGGAATTCAGGGCGATGCGTCCGGGACCGTCGGGCTGCTCGGATTTCGAGCAACCGGCCGCTCCGGCGATGACCGTGGCTAAAAGCGTTATGATGAATTTTTTCATGGCGCGGTACGGATTAGCGGACGATGGACACCCGGATATTGTCGATGTAGAGGTCTTCGTAGTTGAACATAGTACCGTTTTTACCTTCTGTCTTCCAGGCGATGCTTTGTGAGTTGGTAAAGCCGGGAATTGTCACCTCGTGGCGGGTTGGAATATTCTCTGCCGAAGCGGAGGAGTTGTCCCTCATCGGAATCGAGGTCGAGTCGCTGATGGTCGAGTTGAGACTGTGCTCCGAGGTCCGGCCGACGAGCAGGTTCATCGAACTGCTTTTGTTTTTCTTCCAGTCGGCATTGAAGGCGATACTAAGCGTTACCGTGCCGTCGGTGATGTTGCTCATGGGACGACTGTCGATGCGGGACGCATAGGGTCCGCCTATGTTGGAGTAGCTCTGGAGGTTGACGCATTTTTGGGCTATGCCCTTGCTACGTGCTCCGGCATACCAGCCGGGCAAGCCGGAGCTGGTCAGTTCGACGCCGGCTGCATCGCCGGTTTTTCCGGGCCCGGTGAAATCGTCCACGCCGCTGAAATCCTCCTCGAAGAGCCACGGCACCTCGAAGGCGGGCACGGTGTTGATCTGGTCGGCGACAAACTCCGGCAGGATGAAGCGACGTTCGACGGTTGCGTGATCCGATTCGAACTGTACGGTGACTTCGGCGCCCGAGAGGTCGGTGCGGAATGTGCCTTCGTAGGATATCTGGTAGGTATTCAGGGCGTTGATGTCGGAGAATTCGCCCAACACTTCGCCCGTGTCGCTCTTTACGATGCGGAACGAGCGTATCGGTTCACCCAATGTCGAGCAGCCGTAACCGTCGGCCAGGTCTTCGGGCAGATTGAGGGCTCCGTCGCGTCCTGCGAGCGAGAAGAGGATACGTGTAATGCGGTAACGTTCGGGAATCGTCAGGTTGACAGGCGTGGTGTGGCCGGCGCGGTAGTTCTTGCCGGGCATGTGGGCCGCGGCGGACTCCAGAGCCCCGGCATAGGCTTTGATCTCGATTTCATCGTTTTCGTTTAGTTCTACAGGGGCAATGACGGCGAAAACGGTATCGCCGGCATCCTTCGGCGAGTCGAACGAGAGGGTCAGGACCTTGCCTGCATCGCCGGTCGGCAGCTCAACGGCGGCATCAGGATCGGCGGCGTCGACTGTCAGGCGTCCTACGACGGGCACGGGGAAGGTAAGCGTGAGTTGCGAAATGGGCTGCTCCATGCGGTTGGCCGGGAGGTGGATCTTCAGCACGTGGACTTTCTGGCTGAAGTGCAGGCTCAGAGCGTCGCTGTTGTCGCCCTCGATCAGGGCACCTCCGTTTGTTACGGGCTCGGCCACCATGACGTCGCACGCCAGCTGCTGTGAGCCGTTCTGTACGGAGGGGATGTCGAACGAGGCTTTGGTGCCGACGGTAGCGGCCGGAGTGGGCGAGACGGCGTAATAGGAATAAGAGCCCGAAGGCATCGCCTCGATGTCGGCCGTAAAACGGGCGCTGTCGAAAGAGGCGTTGTAGTGGAGCATTTCGAAGCACTGGGCGTCGAGCACGACGGTATTGGCTTCATTCACGGCCCAGAGGGCGATCCGGTCGCCGGGAATCCATCGGACTTGGCGGCCATCGTCGTCGAGCTGCGTGCGGGTGCCGACCCCGATGCCGGAAGCGGCGCCCACCGTGACACGGACGCTGCCCGCAGGTGCTGCGGGGCCGTCGAACGGAGCTGCCCCCTCAGTGCAGGCTGTGGCTGCGAGTGTCAGGGCGGCTATGAGAGTGCGAATCGTCGCTTGCATAAGACTTTATTTATCCGTCGATTGCAAAAATAGCTCTCGGGGCGCTAAAAAGGAAATAATTTCAACGAACGGACGGTTTTTCATCATGAAAACCGACATTCGGCAGGTGGGGGATGACGCAATTCGAATTAAAAACGAGTCGCAGCCAGCGGAGCAAGAGACTGAGTGTCGAGCCTCCGCGCGGGGCTGCGGCCCGGTTGACCTCTGGCCGAAAAATTTACACGCGGGTCCTAACCAGTGGTCACTTGACGTAGCGGTCGAGCCATCCAAAGAATTCGCGGTTCCACACCAGCGAGTTCTGCGGTTTGAAGACCTGGTGTGCCTCGTCCTCGAACTCGACCAGGCGCGCCGGAATGCCGCGCACGCGGGCCGCCGTGAAGGCTTCGAGCGACTGGGTGTAGGGGATGCGGAAGTCCTTTTCGCCCGTGATGATGAGCATCGGGGTGTCCCACTTCTCTACAAACTTGTGTGGTGAGTTGGCGTAGGAGCGCTGCGCCACGGCGTTGTGCGTCTCCCAGTAGGGACCGCCGTAGTCGTTGTTGACGAACCACAGCTCCTCGGTCTGGCCATACATCGAGTCGAAGTCGAAGATGCCACAGTGTGCGATGAAGGCCTTGAAGCGTTTCTCGTGGCATCCGGCCAGGAAGTAGACCGAGTAGCCGCCGTACGAGGCGCCCACGCACCCCATGCGGGTCTGGTCGGCCCACGGCTCGCGCGCCACGTCGTCGATGGCCGCGAGGTAGTCGCGGATGTTCTGGCCCGAGTAGTCGCCCGAAATCTGGTCGAGCCACTCCTGCCCGAACGAGGGGAGGCCGCGGCGGTTGGGTGCCACGACGATGTAGCCCTGTGCCGCCATCAGCTGGAAGTTCCAGCGATAGCTCCAGAACTGCGAAACCACGCTCTGTGGTCCGCCCTGACAGTAGAGTAGCACGGGGTACTTCTGTGCCGGGTCGAAGTCGGGCGGCAGGATCACCCACGTAAGCATCTGTTTGCCGTCGGTGGTGCGCACCCAGCGTTTCTGCACCTCGCCCATCTTCACGGCGTCGTAGACGGGTTTGTTGATGGCCGAAATTTGCGTCATGATGCCGTCGGCGGGATTTATGTCGAAGAACTCGGTGGCCATCGAGATGGTGCAGACCTCGGCCGCGATGCGTCCGCCCGCCATCGTGAAGGCGTTGATGTCGTGGTCGCCGCGCGTCAGCACTTCGACCTGGCCATCGTCGACGTTCACTCTGCATATCTGGTGCGTCGCTTCGATCGGCGCAATGAAGTAGATCGTCCGCTCGCCGTCCCACACCGCGTTCGAGGCGTTGTAGTCGAACGAGGCCGTGAGGTCGCGCATTTCGGCCGTGCGGCAGTCGTAAAGGAAGAGGCGTTCCTTGTCCGACTCGTTACCGGCGCGCCGCATTGAGCGGAAGGCGATCTTCGAGCCGTCGGGCGACCAGACGGGGTATTTGTCGTAGCCCGGCAGATCGTGCTGGTGCGTGGTCAGGCCGACGGGTTTGCAGATGTTCTGTGTGAAGCCGCTGGCCAGATCGTAGACGAAGATGTCGGAGTCGGTTGACACGGCGTACTCCGTTCCCGTGAGCGGCTTGCAGGTGTAGGCCAGCATCGTGCCGGCAGGGCTCCACGCGATTTCGGCCATGTCGAAGTAGGGGGCCAGCGGAGCGTCCCATGCGGCGTCGGCGCCGATGATGTCGGTGCCGCCCGTCACGAGACCGTCGCCCAGCCCGGCCACGAAGATGTGGCGGTGGTCGCCTTCGTCCCAGTAGTCCCAGTGGCGGGCCATCAGATCGTCGTAGATGCGGGCTTTCGACCGGGGCAGGTCGGCATGGACGTCCGACGATTTGCGGGCCGCCACGTGCACGGTCTGCACCCACCAGATATGTTTGCCGTCGGGGCTCACGCCGAAGCCCTCGACCTCGGGAATGCCTTCGCCGTTGCCGCTGCCGGTGATCTGCTCGGGCTGCGAGCCGTCGGCCTTCATGCGCCACACCTGCATCGAGCCGCTGCGGTCGGAGAGGAACCACACGCTCGCGCCGTCGGTCGACCACTGTGGGGAGTGGTTGTTGGAGGTGTAGTCCGTAAGCTGCTGGCACTGGCCCGTAGCGAGCTCTTCGATCCAGAGGGTTGTGATGCCGCGGTTCTCGGCCATGTTGTATTCCGTCACGGCATAGAGCAGCCGCGTGCCGTCGGGCGAGAGCGACGACGAGCCGGCGCGCCGCATTTTCCACATCACCTCGGGGGTCAGGCGCCCTGCGGCGATCTCCTCTTCCGTCAATCGGTTGTCGATATTCAAGGGCGCGGGGCGCCTGTCGCAGGCGCTGAGCCCCACAGCTGCAATAGCCATAAGAAAGATGAATTTTTTCATTTCGGTTGAGGTTTCCTGTTTTATTCGTATCTTCGTCCGACAAAATTCCGGGGTCATGGAACATGCCGTTCATTTTGCCGACAAGTCGGTGTTTTTCGTCAAGGAAGCTCCCTGCGGGGAGATGTTCGTCTTTGCACCCGCCGAAGCGGGGGCGGTAAGTCGTGACAAGATAGTGAATTTTCTCGAAACGAACAATCGGGTGGCCGTCGTAACGCCCGATCCCGATGCAGCGTTCGCCCGTTTTGCTGAGGATTTCACCGTGGTGGAGGCGGCCGGCGGCGTGGCGGTGAACGACCGCGGCGAGCGGCTGATGATCCGCCGCAACGGTCGCTGGGACTTGCCTAAGGGACATGTCGAAGCGGGTGAGCCGACCGAAGTCTGCGCTGTGCGCGAGGTACTGGAGGAGACGGGGGTGGAAACCGAGGTCGTGGCGCCCCTCTGTGCGACGTGGCACGCCTACTGGTTCCCGAAGACGGAGCGCTGGGAGCTGAAACGGACGCACTGGTTCTTGCTGCGGGCCGCGGGGAGTGCTTCGCCGACTCCGCAGACCGAGGAGGGCATCGAGCAGGTCGTGTGGTGCTCGTCCGAAGAGTTTGCAGCCCATGTCACCGGGTCTTTTCCTACGATCCGGTGTGTTGCGGAAGCCCTTCTTCGCAAGGAAGAATGAAAAATTAAAAAACCGTTTATTGTCCGTTCATGGCCCGGGCAATCCCTTCGGCGATCTGGTCGACAGCCTGTTGGAGTTTGCCTCCGATCATCATCTTCATCATCATGTTCAGCTCGGCGTGCAGCACGATTCGCAGCCGGGTGTCGGCGTCTGAGACCTTGTGCAGCTGAATCCAGAAGGCGAAGTCGACGGGTACGCCGCCCTGGTCTCCGACGATTTTGACATGTTTGGGCTCCACACGCTCCTCCATACGGAGCTTGACGGTCAAACCCTTGACTTTGAACGAGCACTGCTCCTCGTCGGCCTGCCACTCCTCGACCTTGTCCTGTAAGGCGGGGGTGAGGTTGTCGAAGCGGCTGATGGCAGCGAAAATCTGCTCTGCAGGGCGCAGAACCTGCTGCTGTTTGGAGATGTATTCCTGCATGGGGGGGGGTGGGTTAATTCACAATTTACAATTCATAGTGAGCAGGAGGCGAAGGCCCGTATTCCGAAGCTGCACACCTGAAATATCACTCTATTTCGAAAGTTCGGGCCGTGTCGCTGTCAACGGTGATGCGCACCTCAATCACATTGTCAGGCAGCAGCGGTTCGATCTTTTCAGGCCACTCGATCAGGCAGATGTCGCCCGAGTAGAAATACTCTTCGTAGCCGAAGTCGTAGGCCTCGCGGATGTCGTCGATGCGGTAGAAGTCGAAATGACAGATACCGCGGCCTGTGGCGCCTTTGTACTGGTTGACGATGGCGAACGTAGGGCTTGTTACAGTGTCTGTAGCTCCCAGCTGGGCGACGATTTCGCGGATGAGGGTGGTCTTACCAGCGCCCATGGCACCGCGGAACGCGACGACATTGCGGCGTCCCAGCAGTTCGACAACAGCCCGGGCGACCTGAGGCAGCTCCTCCTGGGTGGTTATGTGGATGGTTTTCATTGCTTGGGTTTTAACACGAGGTAGGGCACGATCATCTCCTCCATCGAAATGCCGCCATGCTGGAACGTATTGCGATAGTAGCGTATATGGCGGTTGGCATCGTTGTTATAGATAAGAAAATCAGTGTTGTATGCGAAGATGTAGCTCGATGTAAGGTTGCTTGACGGCAGCTGGATGTCCTCGGGCTTGTGTACCTCATAGACCTCGCGCGAGTTGTAGGCAAGGTTGCGGCCTGTCTTGTAGC
Source organism: uncultured Alistipes sp. (assembly GCA_910586375.1). Lineage (GTDB taxonomy): Bacteria > Bacteroidota > Bacteroidia > Bacteroidales > Rikenellaceae > Alistipes. Next base: position 23,000 of record CAJUIE010000005.1, read on the forward strand.
GCAGGTTGGCCGAGGTCTCGCGGTCGCCCGTGACCCGCACGGGGTTGTCAACGCGGATGGTGCCGTGGTCGGAGGTGATAACGACGGTGTGTCCCCGTTCCGAGAGTAGCTTGAGGATGGTGTAGAGGTCGGAGTGCTCGAACCATGAACGTGTCAGCGAACGGAATGCGGATTCATCCTCCGTCAACTCACGGATGATGTCGGTCTCGGTACGGGCGTGGGAGAGGATGTCGAGGAAGTTGTAGACGATGACCGAGAAGTCGGCGTCGTAAACTTTCTGGATATTGTCCACCAGGCGCCGCCCCTGTTCGGGCCGTACGAGTTTGTCGAACGAGAATTTCCATTGTTTGCCGTTTTGGGCCATCAGACGCCGCAGGAACTCCTCTTCGTATTGGTTCTTGCCGCCCTCCTCGTTGTCGTTGAGCCACTTGTCGGGCATCAGACGGTCGATGGCCAGAGGCATCAAGCCGGCGAAGATGGCGTTGCGGGCATATTGGGTAGCTGTGGGCAGGATGGCACAATAGAAATCCTCGGCCGCGACGTCGTAATAACCGCGCAAAAGTGATGAAATGGCCCTCCACTGGTCGTAGCGGAAGTTGTCGATCAATAATAGGGTGGTCTTCGGATTCTCGTCGGCGACGGGGAAAATCCGGTTGCGCATCAAGGTGTGCGACATGACGGGTGTTCCGTCGGCGCGTTTGTTGATCCAGTCGTAGTAGTTACGGCGTACGAATTTCGAGAACTCCTGGTTGGCCTCCGCTTTCTGGAAGGCGAGCACCTCCTTGATGCTGCGGTCAGTCGAGGCCTCGAGTTCGATCTCCCATGTGGTGAGGCGCCGGTAGAGCGAGCACCAGTCCTGAAACGTGTCGGCCATCTGCAAGGACTGGGCCAGGCGCCCGAATTCCGAACGGTAGTCGGCCGTGGTCTGCTCGGTGACTAACTGCTGCGAATGGACGTTCTTCTTGATCGACAGCAGCACCTGATTGGGATTGACGGGTTTGATGAGGTAGTCGGCGATCTTTGACCCGACGGCTTTGTCCATGATGTTCTCCTCCTCGCTCTTGGTCACCATGATGACGGGTGTGGTGGGGCGTACCTCCTTGATCCTGGGAAGGGTCTCCAGACCGGTCATGCCGGGCATCATTTCATCGAGGATAATCAGGTCATAGGCCCCTTCGGAGGCCATGTCGATGGCGTCGTAACCGTTGTTGCAGGTCTCCACTTCGTAGCCTTTCTGCTTGAGAAAGAGCACGTGGGGCTTGAGCAGTTCGACTTCATCGTCGACCCAGAGGATTTTGACCATAGCCGTTGCTTTGCTTGTTGCAAAATTAGTGTTTTTACGTCCAAACGCAAAAAACGGGGAAATATTGGGGAAAATTCCTGTTTTTTTGTTTTTCTTTTCCGATTCTGAATACTTTTGCCCGATATTTGCTATCGGCTTGTGTCAGTGGCTGGTAGAGGGCAGGCGGGAAAAACGTTAAAAAGTTTTGCGGATATACAAATAAAACGTATATTTGCAGTCCGAATAAAAGTTGAAGATTTAATTTTTAATACATCTTTAAGATATGACAAAGGCAGATATCGTAAGCGAAATCGCGAAGAGCACCGGGGTTGAAAAAGTTCAGGTGCAGGCGATTGTCGAGGCGTTCATGGAGAGCATCAAAGCGTCGCTCACCAGGAAGAACAACGTCTACCTGCGCGGCTTCGGCAGCTTCATCGTGAAGAAACGCGCCAAGAAGGTGGCCCGAAACATTTCGAAGAATACGACCATCACCATCCCCGAGCACGACATCCCCGCTTTCAAGCCCGCCAAGAGCTTTGCTGCGAAGGTAAAGTAAATTACCGAATTAAATAAAGAACCTCTAAAAACAAGAAACTATGCCGAACGGAAAGAAGCATAAGCGCCACAAGATGGCGACGCACAAGCGGAAAAAACGTCTGCGCAAGAACCGTCACAAGAAAAAGTAGGGCGGGAGTCTATGAAGTATAGATAAAGCTAAAGGGGCCGGAGGCTCTTTTAGCTTTACCTATTTAAAATTCGGCGGTATTCCGCCTGCCAGAAACGGCACGGGGCGCCTTTTGTCCCCGATTATTCCGATCTGGAAGTTTCCCGCCACTTCCTGTTGAAAAAAGCGGGCCGATACTAATTTCAACCCTTCTGCGTCCGGTCATCGGACGTAGCATCCATAAATGAACAGAGAGTTAATCGTAAACGTCAGCCCTGCGGAAATATCCATCGCCCTTTGCGAGGACAAGGTGCTGGTCGAGCTCAACAAGGAGCAGTGCCAGACCGGTTTCGCTGTCGGGGATATTTATTTGGGCAAAGTACGCAAGATCATGCCGGGGCTCAACGCGGCATTCGTCAATATAGGACACGAGAAGGATGCTTTCATCCATTATTTCGACCTGGGATTGCAATTTCCGTCGCTCAAGAAGCTGGTTGCCTCGCAGGTGCCCGGCAAACGGGGAATGCGTGTCGAGGGCATGAAGCTCGAAGCTCCCGTAGAAAAGAGCGGTAAGATTGGCGAGTACCTCGAAGTGGGGCAGACGATCATGGTTCAGGTGGCCAAGGAGGCCATTTCAACCAAAGGACCGCGCTTGACGGCCGACATTTCGCTTGCCGGGCGCAATGTGGTTCTGGTGCCTTTCTCGTCGAAGGTTTTCCTTTCGCAGAAGATCCGCTCGGCGGAGGAGAAAAAACGCCTTAAGCGTATTGCTGCGGCAGTTTTGCCCAAGAACTTCGGCGTCATCATCCGCACAGCCGCTGTGGAAGCCCGGGACGAGGAGATAGAACACGACATTCAGACCCAGATCGAGCGGTGGCGCAAGACCATTGCTGCCATCCGCAAGCATACAGCTCCCGCGCAGATCATGAGCGAGATGAGCCGGGCCAATACGATCATCCGCGACTCGCTCAACGGGTCGTTCTCGCAGATCGCCGTTGACGATCAGGCGATGTACAACGACATCCGCAGTTATATTCGCCAGATCGAACCCGAGAAGGAGAAGATCGTCAAGCTCTACAAGGGCAATGTGCCCATCTTCGATAACTTCGACATATCGAAGCAGATCAAGTCGCTCTTTGCCAAGTACGTGTCGCTTAAGCGGGGCGCCTACCTCATCATCGAGCGCACGGAGGCTATGAATGTCATCGACGTGAACTCCGGCAACCGCACCAAGGCTGAGGACAACCAGGAGCAGACGGCTATGGATGTCAACCTCGCTGCTGCGAAGGAGATTGCGCGGCAGCTGCGTCTGCGTGACCTCGGGGGTATTGTCATCATCGACTTCATCGACCTGCACAAGGCTCAAAATCGCCAGTTGCTCTTCGACGAGATGGTCAAGCTCATGTCCACCGACAAGGCCAAGCATACGGTGTTGCCCATCACCAAGTTCGGGTTGATGCAGATCACGCGGCAACGGGTGCGGCCCGTCGCTGTGGAGAGTGTCTCCGATGTCTGCCCCACATGCAACGGCTCTGGCAAGATCGAGCCTACGGTCGTGCTGGACAAGAAGATCGAGAACCAGATTTCATTCCTCACTGAGGATCGGGGGCGGAAATATGTCAAGCTGGTAGTCAGTCCTTATGTCGCTGCGTTTCTTCGTAAGGGGCTCTGGTCCTTGCGTCGCCGCTGGGAATGGAGATACAAAACCCGCATCGACGTTGTGGAGGACCAGAGTATGGGCATCGTCGAGGTGCACTACCACGACGAAAAAGGCAACGACCTGATCAAAAAGTAGGTCCGGGCGGCTCAGCCGGAAATTTGCGATGAACGCCGATCGCCGATCGGCCCGAAAACAGGTCTCGGTCTAAAAAGACCGATGCGGACCGCAGCTTCGCCGAAGAGAGCAACGTCGAGGGTGTTGTGTCTCTGTCATTCTGAACGTCAGTGAAGAATCTTAGGCGCAAATAGATTCTTCGACCTGAGGCCTCTGAATAACAGCCTTTACCCCCCCCCTCCCGCTGTGGAGACTGCGGCCCGGTCTGATCTGCACACGGTTTCCGGGCGCCTTATTACGAAGTTTTTAACTTTTCACCTTTAACTTTTCTTAAGTGTCACCCCGCGAACAATTAGCGCAGATAGCTGCCGGGTCGAAGAGTTTAGAGCGGTTGCGGCGTGCCTACGTCGCCAGGGAAGCCACCGTCCGTCTTGAAGATATGGTCGGCGGGGCGTTGCCGTTTTATGCTGCGGGGCTTGTGACTCGTTGCGGAGGCGTGCATGTTTTTGTTGCGGAGGATCATGACGCGGCGGCTTATCTGGCCAACGACTTTTACGAGCTTCTCGACGAAACACGTGTCTGCTTCTTTCCTTCGGGTTATAAACGTTCGGCAGCTTATGGCACGGAGGATGCTCAGGGTGTTGTGCAGCGCACGGCGACGATGAATGCGCTGCGTAATTTCGACGGGAAGGGTTATTTGGTTGTCTGCACGTGGCCGGCGGCTCTGGCAGAACGGGTTGCCGACGCCGAAACTCTGGTGCGGGGGTCGATCCGTGTGAAGGTTGGCGATCGTGTGGGGGTTGAGGTGCTGGAGCAGGCTCTCGTCGATGCGGCGTTCGTGCGTGTCGACTTCGTTTATGAACCGGGGCAGTACTCTGTACGTGGCGGCATTGTCGACGTCTTCTCTTATTCCGAGAGCAAGCCTTATCGCATCGATCTGTTCGGCGATGAGGTGGATTCGATCCGGAGGTTCGAGATTTCGAGCCAGCTCTCGTCGGAGAGACTCTCCGAAGTAGTCATCGTTCCCGATATGAACGCTGCAAGCGGGACGGCGAGGGTCTCGCTGGCCGAATTTGCGGGTGCCGAGGCAGCGTGGTGGTTTTATGACGCAGATTTCGTGCTGCGGAAGATCAACGATGTGCGCCGCAAAACGGTGGCCGGTCTGGAGCACCCGGAGCAGATCGACACGCTGCTGACCAGCCGCAACGCCCTCGTCGCCGACCTGGTGCCCAACCGGCTTTTCCTCTTGCGCGATAATCTGCCGGAGCGTCCGGCGACGGCTACGGTGAAGTTCTCGACGGTGCCGCAGCCTAAGTTTAACAAGAACTTCGAGCTGCTGGCCGACGACATGATCCGCAATGCGCAGCGGGGCTATGAGACCTGGATACTCTCGAAAAACAAGGTGCAGGTCGAGCGCCTCGAAAACATCTTCCACCAGATCGGTCGCGGTCAGGTTGAGGTGCGTTCCATTGGTGCGGCGCTGCATGAAGGCTTCGTGGATAACGATCTGAAAATCTGTCTTTATACCGACCACCAACTCTTCGATCGTTACCAGCGTTATCGCATCAACGGCGAGATACGGCGCGACGAGCAGATGACCGTCGCCGAACTCAACCAATTGCGGCCGGGCGATTATGTAGTACATATCGATCACGGCGTGGGGCGCTTCGACGGGCTGGTGAAGATTGCCGAGAACGGCAAGACGCATGAGGCGATCAAGTTGGTTTATAAGGATGGCGATGTGTTGTTTGTCAACGTCCACTCGCTTCACCGCATATCGCGTTATAAGGCCGGAGACAGCGAGCCTCCGAAGGTTTATAAGCTCGGCAGCGGGGCGTGGCAGAAGCTCAAGAATGCCACCAAAAAGGCTGTTAAGGATATTTCACGTGAGTTGATCGCTCTTTATGCCCGGCGCAAGGCCTCCAGAGGGTTCGCTTTTTCGGCCGACAGCTATTTGCAGCACGAGCTGGAAGCGTCGTTCCGCTGGGAGGAGACACCCGATCAGCAGACGGCTATCGCCGCCGTGAAGAAGGATATGGAGTCCGAACAGCCGATGGACCGCCTGATTTGTGGCGACGTGGGCTTTGGCAAGACCGAGGTGGCCATCCGCGCAGCTTTCAAGGCGGCCACCGACGGCAAGCAGGTAGCCGTGCTGGTGCCTACGACCATCCTGGCGCTGCAACACTACCGCTCCTTTTCGGAGCGTCTGCGTGACTTCCCCGTGAAGATCGAGTACCTCAACCGTACCAAAACGGCTGCCGAGGTGAAGCGTATCCGCGAGGAGCTGGCCGCGGGACAGATCGACATTCTTATCGGCACGCATAAAATGCTGGGCAAGCAGATCGTCTTCCGCGATTTGGGGCTTTTGATCATTGATGAAGAACAGAAGTTCGGCGTTGCCGCGAAGGAAAAACTCACGCAGCTGAGTGTCTCGGTCGATACCCTTACGCTTACGGCTACGCCTATTCCGCGTACGTTGCAGTTTTCTCTGATGGGTTCCCGCGACTTGTCGGTCATCTCTACACCGCCGCCCAACCGGCAGCCCATTGTTACGGAGAGCCATGCTTTCTCGGAAGAGGTCGTGCGCGACGCCATCGAGACGGAGCTTGCACGCGGCGGTCAGGTTTATTTCGTCCACAATCGTGTCGAGGATCTTATGACCTTGCAGGGAATGATCACGCGGCTGTGTCCCAAAGTCCGCGTGGGCGTGGGGCATGGCAGGATGCCGGCCGAGCAGCTCGAAAAGCTGATCATGGACTTCATTTATGGGGAGTTCGACGTGTTGCTGTCAACCACGATCGTCGAAAATGGCATCGACATTCCCAATGCCAACACCATCATTATCAACGATGCCCAGAACTTCGGTCTGAGCGACCTGCACCAGCTGCGCGGGCGTGTCGGGCGCTCCGATCGCAAGGCTTATTGTTACCTCCTTTCGCCGCCCGACGAACTGCTGTCGTCCGATGCACGGCGGCGTCTGCGGGCCATTGAGGAGTTCTCCGATCTGGGCTCGGGCTTTAACATCGCCATGCAGGACCTCGATATCCGTGGTGCCGGAAACCTGCTGGGTGCCGAGCAGAGCGGCTTCATCGCCGACATCGGTTTCGAGACTTATCGCAAGATCATGGACGAGGCTGTCGCCGAGCTGCGGGCCGAGGGTTTGCAGGTTGCCGGACTTTCGGAGTCGGAGGCTGACGTAGTGGGGCAGATG
>CAJUIE010000006.1:0-11104 GCA_910586375.1 uncultured Alistipes sp.
CTACGAGGATATTTTTCCGATACTGACCTCCTATCCCGAACTCGAAAATTACCTCTCGCCTTTCATGGATGCCTGGCAGGGCGGAGCACAGGATCAATTGCAAGGGCAGATCGCCTCGGCTAAAATACCGCTCTCGCGCATGATCTCGCCCCAGCTCTACTGGGTGATGACCGGCAACGACTTCACGCTCGACATCAACAACCCCTCCGAACCGAAGATTCTGTGCGTGGGCAACAACCCCGACCGACAGAACATCTACTCGGCGGCTTTGGGACTCTACAACTCCCGGATCGTAAAACTCATCAACAAAAAGGGACAGCTGAAGTCATCGGTCATCATCGACGAGCTACCTACGATTTATTTCCGCGGACTGGACAATCTTATCGCTACGGCCCGAAGCAATAAGGTCGCTGTCTGTCTGGGATTTCAGGACTTCTCGCAGTTGGAGAGAGACTACGGCGACAAGGAGTCGAAAGTGATTCAGAATACCGTAGGCAACATCTTCTCCGGACAGGTCGTGGGCGACACGGCCAAAACGCTCTCCGAGCGTTTCGGAAAGATCGTGCAGGTGCGCGAATCCCGTTCGGTATCGTCGGAGAGCGTCACGACATCGACCAATACGCAGCTCGACGCACTGATTCCGCCCTCGAAGATCGCAAACCTCACGCAAGGAACATTCGTAGGTGCCGTGGCGGACAATTTCGACCAGCGCATCGACCAGAAGATTTTCCATGCCCAGATCGTCGTGGACAATACGACGGTCGCAGCTCAAACGGCCATGCAACACCCCATTCCCGAAATATCGTCGTTCGTGGACGAGCGGGGCGACGACTGCATGGAGCGGATCATCCGGGAGAACTACTATCGGATTAAAACACAGGTCGCCCGAATCGTCGAATGCGAGATCGCACGACTCGAAGCCGACCCCGAGCTGGCGAAGCTGCTGCCAAAGAAAAAGTAAGATCAGAGATTGTCGAAGACATACACTTCGGGATCGGGAGATGCCCCGAACGATATCTCTCCGGATATGTTTATCTGAACTTGTTTTTGAAGGGCACGGTGTTTGGCTTCGTCCGTATCGTATTTTTCCAACCAACGAGGATTTTCATGGAGGATTTCCTGTATGAGGTCTTCATTTTGGTAGAGATTCGTTATTTCGACGTTTATTTCGCTAATACCTAATATTTTCGAAAAGTCAGCTTTCCGGAATAGAAATACTCTGCGCCCTCGGTCTGCGGAATCGAACGTGGAATAAATCGAAGTTCCCTTTCCGGTCGTTCCGACCAAATGAGCTTCTTTACGGCCCCATTTGAAGTCCGGTTTATCTCCGAACCATTCGATCAGATTGCGGTAGTTGATGAACAACACAATCCAGGAATCATCCAGTTCGAAAATCTTATCTCGAAGGTTCGACTTCGTAATCGGGCCTTCGGCAGGAGTGCGGAACCGAAGGCTTTGTTCGATGAAAAAGTCGATCTGACGAACTATCGGCTGGGCGATAGAACGTTCGAAATCGATATAAATACCCGTATCGCCGTCTGCTAAAAACGATTTCTCGATCAAGATTTTATAACCGACCGCGCGCGCAAGCGGTAATGCGGTATCTGTATTTTTCTTCAGAATACTTGTCCAAATAGAATTGCTTTGTATTTGTTGAAGGACGGCATTTTTGAATCTTTCGATCTTTTCCGAAGATAACTGCTGTGTTTCTATTAGACGGGTTATTCTATCTTGGATTTCTTCATCGAATACGCGCAATTCATTTTTGGCAGCGCCCAGCTGCTCCTCCGTGAGGCCGCACGCAGTCACAGTATCGGTTCTGAATTTGTTTAATTCCTGCTGCATCTCCTTGATGCAATATCTATAATGCTCCAATTGCTGCTTATTATCGTGACCATTATAGTTAAAGTGTTCTTTATGGCTCGATTTACATGCTAAAAGTGAGACGAATTTCTTGAACCAATATTGACCGTCGTTATGATCCTCCCATATGTGATGAAATAGGCTCTCCAACGCATAAGATTCGGCATAGAGTTTCAGCAATATATTGAGGTCGTGGGGGATGATGTCCGAATTGAGATAAAATGACCTCCCATCTTTAGGTTGATTATAATTCAAAATATATTCGATATAGTCATAACGTTTTTTGAAAAGGCAATAAGCCCCCAAGATAATAACTACTAAACGGATGTGATTGTATTTATAGTGATATTGGATATATTTTTGGAGATCCTGTTTTAACGATTCATTCCGCGTTTTTTCTGCGATTCTCTCTTCAAGATTCTTTAATTCAGACCAAGAAAAAATGAGAGATAAGGTATTCTTGATTTTGTATTTTTGGGCTTTTAAATTTCGATCAGGAATGTGAGATATAGGACTTTCCAGATACCAAATTCCATCTATGGTATGGGCAATGAATGAGTTGAAAACAGGCCTGTTGCCATTCTGAATAACGACAGCCATAACCTCTAAAAGCTGTTCATCGAGCAGGTCCAATATTTCTATAGAAAAAACGCCGCTCGAGAGCATATTCATGTACCACCGCCAAGGTACGACTTTGCAATAAGGAATACTTCGAACATCTCGGACGGTCAAATTTCTGGTTATGCGTTGATAGAGATAAATAAGAGGCCGGTAAATAATTGTAGCGTGAGATTTAACATGGGGCAGGACTTCGTTCAGCACTCGATAATACTCCGCCAAGGCATTTTTTGCCGCATCCTCATTTTCCCGAAAGGATTTTTGCCAACAAAGATAAGCCGATTGATGGTATTTCTGGAACAATGCTTCCAGATTGTTTTTCAGTTCCGGATTGTTTTCGTAGCCTGACAAATTATTAAATACGCCCAAAATCAAGTCTGATTGCTTCTTTAGAATATCGATCAGATTAACGAACGACTCGGCTTTGAGTTTGGTGCATAGTATCTGATAATACATATCCATGTAGTCGAGATACTCGGCATTGGATATCTTGCAGTTCAACAGATTTTGCACTTTAGCGGTTATTTTTTCCAAAACAACGCTGTCCGTATTTATCGTATATTCCGAAAAAACGCTCCAAAAATTTCTGAAAACAACGAGCGCATAAACGCAAAGCACCACAGCGGCAATTGCAATGATCCTTGAGATAATCATTGCTCCGGGGCTATTCTCCGAATATGAAAAAAAGAAAAATGCGATAATGATTCCGATGAGAATAGGAATCATATGCAACATTCGTTTGTAGGCCGGTTCTTCCCGAAAAATCGATGCTATATACTTATTGTTGTATACCGCCAAACGTTGAGCCGTATTACCTATAATGATAGGAAGCGAGATGCTGATTGTTCCGATTAGGACAGCGACAATCGCGGCAATCAAATCGGTCGAAGGGCTGGTTTGGCCAACAAGAAACCACAGACAAGGTCCGAAGACAATGCAAGCAGTGATTATACTTATAATTGTACAGGCGTTTTTCAATAAAAATTCTTGCATGTGAAGGTATGTTTCATATTGGGATTTTAAAATTAGGAATAAAAAGTTTATTCAGCAACATTTTTTAGCGCACAAGTCCGACTTCCTGCTTTATGACGGTTGCCGCTCTTACGCAGACTATGAACCTACAAAAATATATCGATTGAAGATTGGTTATACTTGAATTGTAATCGAGGAGTTTTGCAGAGCACCCCAGGAGAAAGGTCGGATTTTTTATTGTTCGGGGAGCTTCGACCGGCCCTATGCGGTCTTGGGCGGACGGGCGGAATCAACTGGTGTGCAGGGCTCTATCTTCGCGGCATGGAACATTGTCTCACTTAAAATTATTCATGTCATGTCCGCAGAGAATCAACAACCGCAGCCTTTGCAGGCTCCCGAGCAGTCCGATCCCCGCTACAAGGAAACGCTTCTGCTTTATAACGAGCAGAACGGCGCCGTGGAGGCCGTCTCCGACCTCAGGCAAGATGGTAATCAGTACAAAGTCACGACGACGCAGCCGCTGACGGCGCATAAGCCGGCTTTTTACGAGCTTCGCAACAGCAGCTTCGTCGCCGCCTTCATCGCGGGCTTCAAGTCCCAGGAAAATGCGCGTCCGCTGCGTTTTCTGAAGGTCGCGGCCGATAAGGCCAGCGACGTGGCGCAAGCCCTGCTGCGTCTTCAGGACAACCCCAAGGACGAGCAGGGTCTCAAGGCGCTGCGTGCGCATACGGTCACGTCGCACCAACTGGAAAAGGTGCGTTTCGACACCGCCGACCTGAAGTTGAAGGAGCTCAAGGAGCTGGGCATCATCGTCACGCCTCAGGAGCTGGAGGCGATGAAGCTGGGACTTCCGACCAAGGAGCTGCACGACGTGCAGCTGAAGATCGGCGATCTGGTCGTTACGGGGCAGTTCGCACTGCACCCTTATCGGGATTTGAACGGCGATGTGCAGGTAGGGCTTCAGAGTGCGCTGGCGCATCCGGAGTTCAACCGGGAGGAGTATCGAATGATCTTCTCCTCCAGCGACAAGGAACAGATGGCTGCCGGGAAGACTCCCGACCGGCTTTATCAACTTCCCCATCCGATCACCGGGGAGAAGCAGTGGTGCTTCGCCACGCTGAATCCCACGACCAATCGCTTGGCTATAGTTCCCAAATCGGAGGTCAAGCAACCCCTTTATTTCAACGGCGTACGTCTGAACGAGGCCCAGCAGGATGTACTGGCTACGGGCGGCCGCGTACAACTCGAAGGGTGTACGATGTTCAACAACGACAACACCTTCTCCGGGAAAATGAGTTTCGACGTCATGTCCCGGGAGTATAAAATGACCGATTACGTCTTCAGCCGGCCTTATATCTCGCCGTCGCTCGATCAACAGCTGGACGACCGGCAGCGTGCGGCGCTCCTTTCGCCCGAGGGTCTGGACTGCTCCAAAGAGCAGGAACACCCCATCAAGGGTAAAAACGGCAAGGTGCTGAGCTGCCTTCTGCGTATGGACCCCAAGTCGAACAGCGTCGTTTATGACTTCTCGAATCTGCGGCGTCAGGAGCAGCAGAACCGCAGCCAGCAGCAGGACGCGGCCAAGGCGCAGGCTCCGGCATCCGAGGCTGCGGAAAAGCCCTCGCGCGGCCGTAAACGTTAGGCCGCGGTTATGGATAGACCCGATGAAAAGTGGTTTCAGGAGCGCCTCGAAGCCTTTCTGCGGGAGCGTCACCCACAAAAGAACCTGCGCTCGCTCGCCTTAGCACGTCGCAGCCGCCTGGCTGCCGAGAAGTATCTGACGAGTCTGGGGTGCGGACAAGGGCCCGAACAGGCCCTGCGGCGGGCCGATAAAATCCTGTTCGGAGGGTTGCTCTTCTCGCCTTACGATACCGTGCGGCTGATTCTGGAGACGGATTATCCCGCCATTGAAGAGTGCCGGCGCCACAACGTCACCCTGGCATTGCTGCGACGCTGTCGTTCGATCTTTAGGACTTATGACCTCGGCGACGACTTCGCCGAGCGTCCCGAGTTCCGCCGCCTCAAGGAGAAGCTGCGCCTGGGCATCCGCAACTGGATCGACGAAAACGGAGTTCCGGGGTACCGCAGCCCGACAAGTCAGGCAGCGTCTCCGATGCCGTATTCGCGGCGTCCGAAATACGTCAAGCGCAAAAAGCGTATATAATTTTTTCACCTTTTAATCATTCCAAGTTATGAAAAACCTTCTTTTTGCCGCTGCGGCCCTGACCGCAGCCCTGTTCGCCTCGTGCGACAAAACCGACGACACCATCGCACCGACGCCCGTAGATACGGACGATGCCCGGGTGACGATCACCTTGGCCGACGATGCTTCGACGCGGGCCTTCTTCGATGAAACGGCCGAGGCCGAAGCGTGGGAGAAATCCTTGTCGTCGCTCGCGGTCTTCGCCTTCGACAATGCCGGTTCGCTGATTATCCGCCGCGACTTTACGACTGCGGAGCTCACGGCTCGTTCGGCAACCTTCTCGCTCCCGAAATCCGCGGCCGGCACGTCGTGCTCGTTCTATGCCGTGGCGAACTTCGACGCCTCGTCGGCCAAGACCCAGGCGGCCCTTACGGCGATGGTCGAAAACGCGGCCGCTTCGTATAACGGCACCTTCGCCGAGGTGTCGGCCAAGGCCCTGCGCCCGGGCGGTTTCGTGATGTCGGGCATGAAGACGCAGACGATCGGCGCCGTGAACTCCACGACCAACGTGGGTATCGCCTTGAAACGCACCGTCGCCAAGGTAGCCTTGCAAACGACTGTCGATGCCTCCTTCGCCCGGAAGTACGGCGGGTCGCTCACGATCAACTCCGTGAAGCTGTCGAAAGCCGCTGCGCAGTCGCTCGTCGTGGCCGGCAGCACCCCTTCGCCCGGTGCTATGACCTACACCCATACGCAGACGCCCGCGGCAGCATCGTCGGCCTTCAACAACCTCTTTTACATCTATGAAAACGGAGCTCTTACGGCCGGGAACCGCGTGCTGCTGGAGATCAACGCTACCTACGACATGGACGGCAATGCCGCGACCGCGGACGACCGTTCGGAGGTGACCTACTCGATCGAGCTTGCGGGCAAGGCGGCCGGCGAGATCGTCCGCAACGGCTGCTACCGCATCGCGGCCAACATCACCGGTCTGGTGGGCCAGGAGTGCGCCGTGTCGATTACCGTCGCCGACTGGGAGACGCCGCAAACCCAAACCGTTACGCTGGGCGCCTAATCCGAACGTTGTTTCGGGCCTCGCTCCGATTGCCGGGCGGGGCCCTTTTTTCTTGAAATTATGAAAACTCGTATTTGGCTGCTGCTGTCTCTGCTCGCACTGGGCAGCTGCATCTATGACGATGAACCGGAATGCTGCCGACCGTCGAAAATCGCGGTCGAAATGGATATTCGCCCCGCACCTCTGGCGAATGCTATGCGCACCTCGGACGATACATCGATTCGCGACGTGAACCTCTGCCTTTACGACGAAGAGGGCGCTGTCGTGCTGCACCGTTTTCTGACCTCCTCACGGCTGCGCTTCGACTGTTTCCCCGGTCGTTACCGATTGCGTCTTGCCGCCAACCTGGGGCGCGATGTCGGTGCGGCTCCGGACACTGTTTCGCTTGCAGGTACGGAGCGATACGAAGTCTTGCCCATGACTTATGAGGGCGATGTGACGATCACGGCCTCCGCGCAAGGCGTCGTCGCACTGCCGCCTATCGAAGTTACACGCGCCGTAGCGAAGGTCTCCTGCGCCATCGCCGTGCAGCCCGAGGATATGGAGTTGCTCTCGGCACAGCTGGTCTGCGTGCCGCGTGCGGCATCTCTGTTCGAGGGCTCTGCACCCCCGTCGGATGCTGCCGAGGATTATATCGACGGCGAGGTCCTGCCCCTCGGCGGAAGAGCCGCCGAGGTGGAATATTACCTGCTGCCCAACCTCCAGGGCGAGAACTCCGCTATTGCGGACCAGCGGCAGAAAAACGCCGCGAATGCCCCGGCTCACGCCTCCTACCTGCGCCTGCGCGCCCTGCGGGGCGACCGAGTGCTGACATACTCGGTCTATCTGGGTGAGAACAACACCTCGAACTTCGACGTGGGCGCCAACCGCCATTATCGGCTCCAGATTTCGGTGCTGGGTGATAAGGATATCGACATCCGCATGTCGGCTTATACGGTGCGCGTGTGGGATGACTTCGACGACTACGCCTATGGCGGCTACTGCTTTTTGGACGGTACGCGCTACCTGCATATCGACGTGGAGTGTTACGACGGCACGGCTCCCGAGAGCGGGCATTTGGAGCTTCTTGCCGGGGCACCCGATAGTTTCACCTTCAACTACGGCGATACGGGGGCATCGCACGACTTCGACATCTACGACTGTACGGGCGATAACGAGTACGAGATGGAGTATTACCGCCCGGGATATGGCGACGACGATGCCTTGCTGAAATATAGAGTCTCGTTGACGGATGTCTACGGATTTACCCGGAGCTACGATTTCGAGCACCGCATGGCCAATGCGGTATATGTCGAAACGACGGGTGCGGGGACGATCTCCGCCGTGGAGGCGCAGCACGTCGAGCCTCGGCCCGGCGGCCGGGAGGATTGTACGCTCGTGCTCTTTGCGGCCCCGAGCGTACGGCTGACGGCCGCGGCCGCGGAGGGCATGACTTTCGCGGGGTGGTACTCGGACGATCGGCACGAGCACCTCGTTTCGGCCGAACCGGAGTATTTATACAAGGCCCAGGCTCCGCTGCGCTACCTTTATGCACTGTTTCGCCCCGGCGAGAGGGTGCTCGACGCCGACGGCACGGCCAACTGCTACATCGCTCCGGAGCTCGGACAAAGCTACTCCTTCGATGCTACGACTATGGGTAACGGTCGCGCGACGCACAACATCGCGCCGCGCCCGCTGGCAGGGACTTCTGCACGGCTGATCTGGGAGAGCGGCACGCGGGCCAATGCCGTTATTGCCTCCGTGGAGCTTGTCGCAGGACGCATCCGCCTGAAGACCGGCACGCAGTATGGCAATGCACTCGTGGGGCTTTATGACAGCCGCGGCGAATGTCTCTGGTCATGGCACATATGGGTCGTGGACTATCTCCCCGATGCCGTGGCCCAGACGTACGCCTCAGGTGCCCGGTTCATGGATCGCAACCTCGGGGCTCTCGGGACCGATTATTCGGATATCGCAGCCTGCGGTCTCTACTATCAGTGGGGCCGCAAGGACCCCTTCCCGCATCCTGCCTCGTACTCCTCCACGGCTCCCGTCCCATTCGTCTACCACGACGGATATGCCCATACGTCGATCCACCCCGAGCGTTACGATGCCTCAAAGATCATGACGCTCGACTGGGCCGCAGGGCATCCTACGACCTTCATCCATGCTGCCGATTACGATATCGACCGGAACGAGGAGGATATTCTCGACTGGCTCCGTACTCCTCATCACAACCTGTGGGGCAATCCTACGGACGGAGCTGCTGTCTTCAGCCGGGATGTCTCCAAGAGCATCTACGACCCCTGCCCGCCGGGGTGGCGCGTGCCCGATGCGTGGGATTTCGGGGGCATAAGCTATGCGCGCCAGCAGCTGCCTTACTATGTCGATATCGTCTGCAACGGCACACGCACGGCCCGTTATCCGGCCTGCGGGACATTCGACGGCGAGGGTTTCTCCGACGTCGGAGCATATGCACAGCTATTTACCGCAGCGCCTTATTTCTGGGTCTTCGCACAGCAGAATTCTTTCTTCGATGCTGTGGCATGTACCTCTATGCGTCTTACGACAGTACCCGTATCGATCAGCGATATGCGCTTTAGAGCCAATACGTTGCGGTGTATCAAGGAATAAAAAACCACGAATCATGAAACAATTACTGTATATTCTTTTTTTGGGGCAGGTTGCCGTATTGGCGGGATGCAGCGAGTTACACGCCGATCTTCTGCCCGCAGATCGTCCCGTCACGGTCGAGATGGTCGTGCGGCCCGACCGCATGGCCCTCGTTACGCGCACGGCCGACGAAACGTCGATCCGCGACGTGAATCTTTACTTGTACGACGCATCCGGCAATCGGGTCCTGCACAGTTATACGACAGCTCCGACACTGCGCTTCGAGTGCCTCCCGGGTACTTATCGCCTTTATGTCGCTGCCAACCTGGGATACGATAGCGGCGCTGCGGCGGATCCCCGGGTCCTTCGTCTGGACCATGCCGACGATTTCGAGGTTCTGCCTATGATTTATGAAGGCGAGACGGTCATCAGTGCCGTCACCGACCCCATGATTCTCCCGACCATCGAGGTGCGGCGCGCCGTGGCCAAGGTCACGTATGAAGTCTCGGCGCAGCCCGACGATATGGAGCTCGTCTCCGTGCAGGTGTGCTCCGTCGCACGGCATATACGACCGTTCGCTGCCGAGGCAGCACCCTCGGACGATCCCGCGGATTATATGGATTGTCCGGCTGTACGGCACTTCGGACGCACGGCCTCCGGCTCCTGCTATCTGCTCCCCAACCTTCAGGGTGCGAATCCCGTTATCGTAGAACCCGGGCAGAAGAACTGCGACAACGCCCCGGCTCACGCCTCCTACCTGCTGATTCGGGCCCTGCGGGACGCCCGGGTGCTGACTTATCGGGTCTACCTGGGCCGGAATACCACCTCGAACTTCGATGTCGCCGCCAATACCCATTATACGCTGGGCATCACGATTCGGGGCGATCAGAGCGTCGATACGCGCGTGAGCAGTTATGAAGCAGTCGTGTACGACGATTGCGAAGCGGCGGCATACGGCGGTTATTGCTCCGGGACGGTGGATCGGCGGCTGCATCTGGAGGTCGCCAGCGAGGGCGAGCTGCCGCCGCTGCGGGCCGAGGTGCGCATCGTGGAGGGCTACGCTGCGGCGCTGCGTCTCGACGGGCAACCGCTGACGGCGCCTTTCGTCGCAGACCTCGAAGAGGGCAGCAACGATTTCGCTCTCGACTATGCTCCGGCGTTGTTCGATGCTTCGAACCGCAATCTGGTCTATACGGTGCATGTCGCAGATGCTTACGGATTCGAACGGACAACCCGCCTGGCCCACACCTTCGCCAACAGCCTCGAAGCGAACGTCTGGTCGCGGGCCATCAGCAACGGCGAAGGCTCCATCCGCATCTCGGGGCATCTTTATAGTCGGGAGGTCTCCGCCGCGACGCACAACCGCCTCGTACTTTGCGACGAGGGGTGTACGCTCCGGGCCGAACCTGCCGTCGGCTGCACCTTCGCGGGATGGTATGCCGACGAGCGATTCCAGGAGCTCGTAGCCTCCACGCCCGAGTATCGTTATGTTGCAAAAGCTCGTCACGGCGTGCTGTATGCCCGTTTCAAGCTCATCGACGGCGCGCCCCTCGACACTTCCGGCACGGCCAACTGTTACCTTGCGCCGCAGCTCGGCACCTGGTATTCGTTCAACGCCACGACACGCGGCAACGGCAAGCAGGCGCCGGGGCTCTCTGCGGCGGCTCTCCAGGGCGCGGAGGCTCATGTTCTGTGGGAGAGCGGCACGACGCCCGGGGCCGTTCTTCAGGACGCCTTCTATCGCCGCGGTCGCCTCTATGTCCGTACGGGCACGACGCAGGGCAACGCCGTGGTCGGGCTCTTCAACGCGGCGGGCGCCTGCATCTGGTCCTGGCATATCT
>CAJUIE010000006.1:11114-21185 GCA_910586375.1 uncultured Alistipes sp.
GGAGTACGGATTACGACCCCGTCGCCGCGGCGCAGCAGGTCGATGGAGGCGCCGTGTTCATGGATCGCAACCTCGGGGCCTTGGGCGATCACCGCATCCGCGTCGAAGGCAAAGGCCTCTACTATCAATGGGGCCGCAAGGACCCTTTTCCGCATCCGGCGGCTCACGGTAGCGGCATTCCGGCCTCGGTATGCGCACGAGAGGGTTATGCGTTCGGCGTGCACGACACCGATGATTCGTTCGCGCTCTCCGACTTCTCCGTGGCGTGGTCCGTAGCGCATCCTACGACCTTCCTGCATCACATCGGCCTCGACCGCTGGTGCTACGCCTTCGAATCGGCACTGTGGCACACGCCCGATGTCGCGGGTAGCGGCAAGACGGCTTACGACCCCTGCCCTCCGGGGTGGCGCGTGCCCCGCAGCAGTGATTGGGCCGCAGACAAGATGTACCGCGTCTATACGGTCTCGGGGTGCGGCGAGGGCATACGCCACCGTCCCAATATCGCCCAGACGATCGACTATCCCTATACCGGGACGCTCGAAAACAGGTTGCAGAAGCTCCACTTCTCCCGGGCCGATGCCGACGTGGAGCTGTGGTGCGCCGAGGTGGAGACATCCGGAACGACGAAGGCCCAGCGTCTCGACATCATCGGCGGCAAGGCCTCCATCTCGGGCGCCAGTCACGCATCTGCGCATCCCGTGCGGTGCGTCAAAGAGTAGCTCCGACCATGAAACGCACACTCATCTTATCATTCGCCTTGTTCGCGGCTTTGTGGGGCATACCCCATAGGGCTGCGGCGCAGATCTTCGCCGTAAGGGCCAATGCCCTCGCGGCCCTCACCGCAACGCTCGACCTCGGAGCCGAGGTATCTCTCGCCGACAAATGGACCGTGGAGGCATCGGGCTATTGGAATCCCGTCCGTACCGCTTCGCTCTCGGCACGCTTCCATGCCGTGCAGGTCGGTGGCCGCTACTGGCTCTACGAATCCTTCGTCGGGCCGTTCGTCGGCTCGCAGCTCTCCTATGTCGGCTACGACCTCGGCAGCCGCACCCGACGCTACGATGGCCGGGCCTTCGGCTTCGGGGTATCTTACGGGTACTCGTGGATGCTCTCCACACGGTGGAACGTCGCTGTCGAGGCCGGCATCGGACTGTTCCGCACCAAGGATACGCGCCGTGACCCGACCGTCGGGGACTGGGACGACGAATATCTCTATCATTACCGTCGGTGGACGCTGGCGCCCTCACGGTTGGAAGTATCGTTCAGTTATCTGTTCTGACCATGACACGAACTCGAATCATCCGGAGCGCCGCCCTCGCGTGCGGCCTCCTTATGTTTGTCGGATGCTCGGTGACGGCACCGCTACAGCGGCGGCAGACGACGGCACATCTGGCGCAGCTCTCCCGTGCCGAACGGCAGGAGCAGCAGGCCGACCACCGGCCGCAGGTCGTGAAAATCCAGCGCGACAGCAACACTTTCTACCTCGCCCCGGTCGATACGCTCGAAGGCGGCGAACGGGTCCTGGCACTGCAAATCGAACAGGTGACCGTCATGGCCCGTATGCGCTCCGTGCCCGAACGCAATGGGCGTGTGAAGCTCGACTTTATGGTAACGCTGCCCAAACAATTATTGGGCAAGAGCCGCAATGTCCTCATCACGCCGATCCTGCACAAACCCGAGGGCGCCGTGCCCCTGGAGGATTTGGTTATCCGCGGAGGGAGATTCTCGATGCTCCAGCAGCGCGACTACTGGCAGTACGAGAAGTATTGCTGGGTGTTCGGACCCGATAGCGTGCAGGCCGAGCGGGTCTTCAACCGCTTCGTGAAGTTTCCCTATCCCGAAGATGCCCGTTTGGACTCCGTCGTCGAACGCCGCGGCTTGATCTCCTACTATTACTCCGAGGAGGTGCCCACCGATGAAACCTCCAAACGCCTGTCCATCACCCTGCAAGGCGTCGTGGAGGGCATCGACGACAGCGCCTACCGGATGCCGGCGTCGGACACGCTGTCCTACGTCGTATCCTCGATGCTCTCCTTCGTCGACACCGTGCCGCGCTACCGCATTCGGATCATCGACAAGTACGTCTCCGTCTCCGACCGCAACTACATCCAGTTCTTCGTGGGCGATACGCGCGTAGTCGACACGTTGGGCGACAACCGCCGCCAGCTGGATAAGATCACCGATCTGATGTCCCGCATCGTCGGGCAGGAGGAGTTCTACGTAGATACTATTACACTCACGGCAGCAGCCTCGCCGGAAGGTCCTTTTGCGATGAATGAACGATTAGCGAAAGGTCGCGCGCAGGCGTTGAAACAATACCTCGCCAGACGCTACGGCCGGCATATCGACACGCTGCTGACCGTGCGCTGGGTGGCCGAGGACTGGGACGAGCTGGCACGACTTATCAAGAGCACCAAGGAGCTGCCGCACCGAAGCGAGATTCTGGAGTCGATAGCCGCGGAAAAGAACCCCGATCGCCGCGAAGCGAAGCTGCAACAACGCTTCCCGGCGCAGTATCGCTACATCCGCGAAAAACTCTACCCACAGCTGCGGGCCGTGAATGTCCGCTACGACCTGCGGCGCGTCGGCATGGTCAAGGACACGATCCACACCACGGAGCTCGACACGACCTACGCCCGCGGCGTGGAGCTGTTGCAGAAACGTAAATACGCGAAGGCGCTCTACATCCTGAACGACTACAACGACCGCAATACGGTCGTGGCGCATCTCTCGCTGGGGCATGACGAGCGGGCTTTGGAGCTCCTCTCGACGCTTCCCGAAGATGCCGTCACGGAGTATTTGCGGGCCATTGCCTGCTCGCGCTTGGGCCGTAAGACCGAGGGCCGCGAGCACTTCCTCGAAGCCTGCCGCCTTGACGAGCGCATGGAATACCGCGGCAACCTCGACCCAGAAATCACGGAATTACTTAAAGACTGATGATTATGAATAAGAGAAAAATCAAGATGGCGATAGCCTATAGTATCGTCGCTATGATTGCAGGTTTGCTGACCGCCTCGATGTTTGTCGGCTGCAATGTCTACGAACACGAGGAGATCGAAATCCGCCGATGCCCCCAGCTGCGGGATACGATCACCGTGCCCGAGTGGGACGAAAAGAAATAAATTAATATTATACTTTAAGTCAAAATAAGACGCCCCATTTGAATAACGGGGCGTCTTAAATTATTTCAGTCGGTCGAATAGCAATAGTAAATATCTCACTATTATTTATATTGCACTATCGTTCCGAACAAGCCGCAGAATTTTTTCCAAAAAGTTCTGCATCTGGGATAAATACGGTTCTACCTCTTGTATGGGAGCTTTGTCGCCGTACGTAGCATTCAATATTTCTAAAGGAGTCCACTTATCATACCATCGGGAAAGAAGACTTTCATCATCAGGAAAATCACCGGCAATCAGCGTACTTTCCAAATTATTGACAAACTCTGAAAATGTAATTTTATTTTGGCGATAATTATTGACGGCGTCTAACATCCTTCCCCAAAGCGATTCCTGTAATTTGTCGAATATCATAACATTATTCATTAATGGCCTATTTTCATAACAGTAATTACACGCGTTCCTTGTAGATTGGTTACAACACGTACATTATCAAAGGTTCGAACTACTGTTCCCGGTGTATTTCCTGAAGATATAACACCATGCTTAATTGCGTTTTCAATTACAGTCGGAGGTATTCCTCGACTTCCCAGATTACCTCCTTGTATTATTGTACCTACGGGTTGCATTCGTTGCAAAGCATGATTCGTATACTGTATACCATTGATTGTGGCTTGTCCACTGCTGGCAGCTGGCCACAGACTTTGGCTATTTTTAGTAACTGAAATGCCATTTCTTATCCAATTGCCCGCAGAGATCATCCCTTCGAACCCTCCGGTTGCGACAAATGCCATTGCATTGAGAGCTGTCTGCGTAATCGGATGACCGATGAAATCACTTTGCGCCTGATGAATCAGGTCGGACATCAAGCCTTGCTGCGCTCCCGCAGCCAGCGGGCTATCTTTGCTTAACAAAGCTCCGGCCAAGGCTGTATTTCCAAGTACGGTCTGCGCAGCATCGACTGCTTGAGAAGTTATCGAGACCGCAACATTCTGATAATAGTTGACGAAGCTATTATCGTCGATCTGTACAGAATAGGATTTCCCGATGTTTTTGAAAACTTCGTCGTTGATGGTTATCTGTTCTTCATTGTGATCTTTCCAGATAACGGCACCTCCCACTGATTTATAGTAGTCCCGTCCGTCTGGGTCGACGAAATTCACCGGATCGTTGGCGCAGTAGGCGTAGGGGCTCGTGGGGTAATAATCCGATGCTTTGGGGTCATGGACCCACCAGCGGCCGATGTCGCTGTCGTACATGCGTGCTCCGAAGTCGAGGACGTGGAGCCCTGCGAACTCCTGCGACTCCTTGCCGTTGAACAGATAGCGGTTGTCCGTACGCGGAGCTGCGGGCTTATCCCATCGCTCGCCGAAGGGGTAATAATCGTTGCACTCCACCGCATCGCCCGACGCATCGACGATGGTGCGGATGCTGCCCAGATGGTCCCGAACGTGGTACTCGACCGCATATTCGGTTCCCGTCCGGACGATTCGGCCGTTCGCGAAATCGGTGCTCTCCAAGGTCGTACCTGCCGCCGTGGTGCCGTATATCAAGGAGCCTAAATAGGTGTATCCCTCGCCTTCCGTCGTGCGGGTGCGAACCTTGGTGCCGTCGAAAAGATAGGTGTAGCGCACGCGTTCGCTGCCCAGGGAATCCGACACGCTCTCGGGCAAATTTAGGATATTATAGCGATATTTCCAAGCTGTTTTACTGTCGAATACGATATTTCCATTGACATCATAAGAGAACGTGCGCACCGGAGCGTCGGCGGCGGTCAGAGAATCCAGCCTATTGCCGTCGTAGTGATAGGCATAGTCGGCGATCAGTGCGCCGTCGGCTCCCGTCCGTTGCAGCGTAAGGATATTTCCGTTCATGTCGTAAGTCAGATTTTTTTCGACATTGCGGGTCTGCATGGCAGGGCCGTGTTGCAGCTGCACCTCCCGGAACTCTCCGTAAGGGGTATAGGCGTATTGGTAGCTGTGCCAATTTTCGGAAACGCCTTTTCGGTGCATCCAACGACATTCCGAGACCATACCGGCATAATTCGGAGCGACAGTAGGGGCAAACGGTCGTTCCCGGTAGAGATACAACTGAAATGCGTCGTTGACCATGTAAGCCAGATTCCCGGAAATATCGTATTTGAACGAAGTCGTCAGTGCGTCACTTCCGGCTACTGTCTTGATACAGTGTCCCAACTGATCGTAGGCGTAAGTCATCGTCGCCTCGGGTGAGTCGTTCAGCGTGGTTTTCTCCGTCAACAGATGCCCGAAGTTATCGTAGGTGCAGGTCGTTATTTTCACATCGGCTTCGACCTCTGCGGAGACCTGCACCGATTCGTGACGGGTCAGGACATTGCCCATGAAATCGTACTTGCAGCTCACATGCGTGATGCCGCCCAGCGGATTCTTTTCGACGGTTTGGACCACCCGACCCTCCGAGTCGTAGTAAAAGGCCCGTTCGACATAAGCCGTCAAATCGGTTTCTACGTCGGGGATTACGGCTATCTTTTCATATCTCTTTTGTCCGGTTTGTTCCACGTAGCTGTATCTGGAAAAGACATTATCAACTGTCTTAGCGGCCAGGTAGGAGGGTGTCGTAAAGAGAGAATATATGTTTTTATATACGGACCCTTCCCAACCGGATTTATATTCGTCGTATCCGAAATAACGATATTCGGCCAACAAAAGCGGATCATGAAAATAGGAACCGATGAATGTATCGACGGATTTGGCTTCGACGTTTTTAAATGCCGTCCAAAGAACATTTTCCTTCACACTCGTCGTCAGGCGTTTCGTTTGAAAAACGTGTCCCCAATCATCGTATCTTGAATAGATCCAATGTCCGGATTGGCGCAACTTTCCGTCTTGGGTGAGAATGACTCGATGAAGCAAATCATAGACATAAAAAACCGGTTCTCGGCCGGGATAATGTTCGCAAATCATATTGCCCCACGCATCGTACTCCAGGAACCGGATCTGATCGCGGTAGTCATGCCAGACGAAAGCCTCGTCATCCGGTTGTATTTGTTTATCGACGGCGGGCGGCACGACACAGCGTAAGCGATCGTCGTAATACTCGTCATAGATGCAATAAGTATTGCGTGGCTCTTCGTCATTGGCCTGTATGGCCGTCGCGACGATCTGTCCCTTCGTATTTTTATACGTTCTGGTACAAAGCGTATTTCCGGGCGACTGATCGACGGACTGTTCTTCTACGACCAATTGCTCGGGGGCGTACCACCCGATGCAACATATCATGCTGTCATTGCGGATGGCATACTGTTTGATTCCATCTTCAGTCTGATTCAGACGTGTCTGCATCCGGATCGGATGCCCTTTGGCCGAGCTGGCATTGTGGTACTCTCCGGGGCTGCTCACGCCGGTGACGATATTCAGCGGCGAATCGTCGTACTCTTTCGATCCATAGGCATACTTTCCGTCTTCACCGTATTGCGAATTGTTGTAGAACTTGATCTGATCGGCGAAGCATTGCTGCATGTTATATGTCCCTGTGCCGGCATAAGGCAGATAGGAAACCGAGTCGTCACGCCCCATCGCATCGTAAGCGATCAGCTGAATCAAGTCCGGTTTCGCAGCGCTCGAATCGAGCGTCGTGAACTTCTTGATCGGACGGCCAAGGCCGTCGTAATAGGTCTGCTGCCGGAGGTATTTGGTGCCGTTGTAGGTCAGTTCCGTCGTTTGATAGCCTACGATGTTTTGCACGGTTTCTGTATTTTGAGCTTGTAGCGATCCTTTTTCGGCCACAGCGGCAAGCAATATCGCCACGAGGACTGAAATCTTTTTCATGGTATGTCGGTTATTTATAATCGAATTGTTTGATGGTTATATTCCTGTGATCCGTAATTTTCACAGGCAATCCGAACCCGTTGTATTCGGTCTTGAAATAGAGCCCCTGCTCGGTCGTTTCCGAGACGTTGCCCCAGCCGGGGACATAGCAGGATGTCGAGATGGTGGCATTACGAGGCAGCATGATTATATCGTCTATATATCCGAAATATCTTCCGAAATTGATTGCTGGGGAGGTGTTGGAATTGGCTATTTCCACCGGAGTTTTCACGGCATTCCACTCACCTTCGGTATGATATGTCAGAATATACGATCCAGGGGCGAATTTTCTGTCTATCGTAAAACTCGTACCCGAATATACCAGGCGGGCCTTGTCTCCGGACCGGGCGGACACTCCCGAGTCACTCGAAGGATCATCTTCGAAATCGTTGTAATAAACTTGATTGTATGCCGGATTTTCCGAATGCCGTGCATTGAGAATCGTCGCGATCGGTCGTGTGGTATTCCTATAGACAAACGAATGATCCACCCCGGCTTCATCCCGATAGCAGAGCAGTTGACCGGAAGAGTTGTAATCGAGATAGTTTTTATCCAGTTGATAGAGATTATTGAACGTTATTCCCGACGTCGTACATCGTACGGGGGTAAAAGTCGAGGGATCGATCGGCGTTGCTTTCCTTAAAGACCGTTCGCAGTCCAGCACGACAGCGTTCTTATTCGTTCCGTTGAACCGATAAGATCGGCCTTGGGCCGCAATGATTTTTCCGTTGCGGGTCGTTATCTCTTCCAGCGGAACGATCGCATTGCGCTGAATCAATTTCCCGACGACGGAGGTTGTGTCCGTTATCGCAAAATCTTGGGGATATGTATACGTCGTTTGGGTCGTGGTGCCGAAAAAATCAGTTCGTGTCTTTTGAGTCAGAAGCCAAGAGGCATTATCATACTTATAAGTAATTTGTGCCGGTAAATTATATTTCCCCTTATGGATTATTTCACTCGACAAACAAACAGGAATCGATAGTATTGTATAACGACAGATTCGGTACTTATTGTTTGCCGGATTTTCATAATTAATATGTGAATCTTGTATCGTATATCCTACAATACTACGTGTCCCAAGTTGGACATATTGGTATGTAGTAGAATCGATTATTTGATTCTTTGCATTATAACTTACTTTACTTCTTAGCAGTCTACGCCACCAACTCCTGGAAGTTTTTGGGGTTAGACCTATTTTTTCTACACCTATAAACTGCATGACACCGTTTCCGACGTTGTACTGTACCGGGGAGACATCGGGGTACTTATCATAAGGAAGATAAGAATATTTAATAAACGATCCATTAGGCAAAATCTCTTTAACAGCAGAATAGACGACTGAGGCACCATAATAATCAATCGGGGAGCCTTGGTTTTTGTTCGAATAAAAGAACCGAAGATAATATCCTGTCGGGTTCTCAAATTTTTTCTGCGATAAAATATAATTTTGTTGGTCATCGTAAATAATACCGCCTTCATATTCATATTTATGAATCATCGGCAAATCTGTTGATGAACTACGCTTGATTATCTGTTGAATGCGTAACCCTCCAGCAT
Source organism: uncultured Alistipes sp. (assembly GCA_910586375.1). GTDB lineage: Bacteria > Bacteroidota > Bacteroidia > Bacteroidales > Rikenellaceae > Alistipes. The sequence goes on from CAJUIE010000006.1 coordinate 19,636, forward strand.
CAGTATTTTTATTCTCTAATTTATTAAAACCATGATGCAGTTCATAGATTAATTCTGTAGAACCTCCATTTGGGTAGATAATCTTTTTCAAACTTTGAACTCTTGTATATTGAAGGTTAGGCTTACGATCTAATCCGAATACCTCGACTCCTTGTTTAGGAAATGAAGAGTCAATATCTGATGTAAGTTTTACTGCCGGGAATATTAAATTTGCATTCTGTACATTAATATCCATAGCCGCTCTAAAATATCCCCAATGGTCTATGCCGGGACTATTCCGTTGTGGGGGTGTTACATCTTCATAGTATTCGAAATTGCATATCGGACGATATGCTTGTGCCTGTTCAGGTTCAGGTTCAGGTTCACGTTCTCGAAGCGCGGATAGTTTTAGACGATTATGTGCAAAACGTTCGTAAAGAAATTCGAACCTACGGACTTGCTTTTCTTCCTTGCCCTTTACATGCTTGACTATAATGTCAGTTAATTTTCTACCTCTATAGACGTCGCTGTTTTCTCGCGAATAAACAAACTCGATTAGCTGATCTTTATAAATAATTTTATTAAGATAGTGAGGGTATAAGTTTGCAATGCTTGTGGAAATTTCATCAAATTTTATATAACGGATTGTGCTGTCATACCCTGATTTATCACTATTATTATTAAATTGAACACCACGAATATGTGAAGAATATTTTGTAATTGATGTCGAATCGGTTTGATAATAGAAATCCATCGTTTCTCCATTCAAGTATTCAATTTTATCTAAATACCATGGCGAAGCATAGCAAGGAATTTGGCGAGGTGGATTTTTATCGTAACGTTCTTCAGTCGTGTCGCTTGTTGCGAAATGATAACATGTACCATGTTCGTCATAAATTTTAAATCGATTATTTTTAAATTCAATTTTAATATTTTGATAAGGAATAGGATATCCTGTCCCCAAGGTATCTAACACGAAACTACCCGCCAAGTTCGGAAGTTCAAAATAGTATTGGTCGGGTTGAGTATCCCATTCTTCAACAAGCCATTTATTAAGGTTGGGGACATTCCATTCTTGCATATTTCCTGTGTGAGATAATTGTTCAGGATTATCATAACGGCCTCGTATCGCTCTTGTGATTTTTCCTCCGGCATTGAGTCTCCAACCGAGTCCCACAATGGAGGCTGCATCATCAGCACGAATCCCCGAAGCGTTATAATACAAGCTAATAGGTATTCGGTCTTTGCCGATTTCTATTGAATAAATTGGAACTTTTATATTTGCGATTCCCGTATATTTATCCGCGCCAATATCGATATCTCGAATGGAAAAATTTGTTTCAGGCGATGGTCCAGTACGAGCTATTGAAGACGAATTATCATCACTTTGTTCATTGATGGAGTAGGTTGCATTATTGAGGGCAACATCGTTTCTAACTTTTTCGTTGGCGTCATTTTGAGCCCATGATATTTTGCACAACATGCAAAATATCAGCAGGAATAATAATTTAGGAGATTTCATTTGAAAAGTTTTTAACAGGTTATTAGATTCTTGCAGCATCGATTTACGG
>CAJUIE010000006.1:21195-29613 GCA_910586375.1 uncultured Alistipes sp.
TACGGTGCCGGTGCGTGGGGCTTCGGATTTTAGGTTCTGGGGTCATGATTTTCGGGGTTTTAGACGTTGGAAAAGGGGCGTGTTTTTCAGCCCATTATCGCGCCGAGAGAGAACATGGGCATGTACATTGCTACTAGGATCACGGCGACGAGTATTCCGACCAGCAGAATGAGGGCGGGTTCGAGCATTGCGCCCATGCGTCGGATGGCGTAGCGGAGTTCTTCGCTAAGGGCGTCTCCCTGCCGGCGCAGCATCGGGGGCAGCCGGTTGGTCTCCTCCCCGACGCGGATTATGGCCACGAGCTTGCGATCGTAGAGCTCGGGATGGCGTTCGAGGGCCCGTGCGAAGCTCTCGCCTTGTTCGAGCCCTCGGGCTATAGCGTCGAAGGCGAGCCTGTAGGGGTAGAATCCGATCGTGTCGCGGAGCATCTCCACGGCCGTGAGCAGGGGCATCCCGGCTGCGAGGAGCAGTTCGAGGAGCTTGCAGCATCGGGCCTGCGTGTCTTTGCGGATGATGTTCCCGACCAGCGGCAGTCGCAGCAGCAGCTCTGCCCGCAGGCGCTGCACCTCTTCGCGACGACGGTTCGTACGGTAGAGCGCGTAGAGAGTCCCCGCGATCGCCGCACCCGCCGCGACGTAGGCCGGGAGTGCTTTCGAGAGTGCGATGACGGCCTGGGTGAGTGCCGGGAGACGGCCTCCCATGCGTGCGTAGACCTCTTCGAACATCGGCACCACGACGGCGAGCATGAAGGCCACCACGGCCGCCGCTACGGCGAGAATCACCAGCGGATAGCTCACGGCCGAGGCGACGAGACGCCTCTGCTCGGCGCGCCGTGCGAAGTAGTCGTTCAGAAATGCCAGGGTCTCGGGCAGGCGCCCCGTCCGCTCGCCGATGCGCACCACACCGCACTCCAGCGGTCGGAATGCCCCGCTGCGCTCCATCGCCTGGGCGAGCGATGCGCCCCTCACCACTGCGGCAAGCAACTCTTCGAGCAGTGCGCGGCGGGCGCTGTCGGCCTCGCCGTCGATCAGCAGGCGGAATGCCGCGGCGAAATCGAGCCCTGCGTCGAGCAGGGCGTGCAGCTCGGCGTAGAAACTCTCGCGCCGGCCGTCTCGGGGTTCAGGGTGTCGGGTAGCCATGGTCGTTCTCTATTCGGGCGATTTGTGTTTCGTAGCTTCGACGCCGCGACGGCAGCAACGGAAAGCGGAGCCTGTGGCCCTCGACGCCGATTTCGAGGGTGTCGGCCGCAGCGTCGCAGCGGTCGAGATGCAGCGTTTCGATGCCGTGCAGCAGCGTGTCGGCGAAGGCGCCGTGACGGCACAGCAGCACGGAGTCGACTCGTTCGAGCACCCAGACGTCTCCTGCACGGTGGATGCGCAGCCTGCCGTCGGGCCCCGTGAGGCTGTCGGCCTCTAACAGCAGCGCGGCGATGCGCTCGCACCCTTCGCGCTGCGCCGCTGCCTGTCGGAGTGCCTCGGCGCGTCGCTGCTGGAGGCGCACGACGATTCCCAGCCCCTCCATGGCGGCCAGCAGGACGATCCCCGCCACGAGCATCGTCACTAACAGCTCCACGAGCGTCGAGGCACGCAGCGTATGGTTCAGGGTACGCATGGCACGATCTGTCGGTGTTCGAGCCTGCGGCGGCAGCCGTCGATGCGAACTTCGACGACCAGCAGTTGCAGATCCTCGTAGCCGCCGTAGCGCTCGATGCGGATCGTCGCTTCGACGCCTTCGCTGGTCTCGACGTATGCGCCTTCGGGCCATGCCCCCGAGGCGTATTTGCGCAGGATGCACGCCAGGCGGTAGCGCCCCTGCGCCATGCGCAGCCCCTCGTCGTCGCGCACGCTCAGGCGCGGCAGCAGCTCCATGGTCGCTGCGAAGACCGCCAGCAGGATCACGGAGGCCACGACCGCCTCTATGAGCGAGGCACCCCGCACCTTTAGCGGACGCATACGACCTCCTTTCTGCGGCGTCGGGCGTCCGCATTCTCCCAGAGCGGCAGAGCCGTGGCGGGATTCTCCAGCAGCGTGAAATCGTAGAGCATATCCTTATAGTAGCCTTGCGGTGTGAAGCAGGCGGCACGTCGTACGATGGCGCGCCCCGCGACGATGCCCCGGAGTTGTGCCACGCCCTCGACGTAGAGCAGCCCCCGCACGCGGGCCGTGCGGGCCTGACGGTAGGAGGCCGTCATGCGTTTGCGCAGAGCCGTGTCGCGGACGATGACGTAGCCGTCCGCCGTAGCTCGGTCGCCCAACTCGGCGTAGCACCCCGACCACAGGCCCGAGGGGTACTCCAGCACGGCGCGGGGCTCGACCAGGAGCGTATCGCGGGCGAAGAGCTGGGCCGCGATGCGGGTACCGCGTCCTACGGTGATCTTGCGGGCCGCGACGAGCAGATGCTCCCAGCGGCAGGTGGAGTCGATGCGCACCTCGTCTCCCACGAGCAGGATGCGGCCGCGCAGCGTGCAGTCGCCCGCCTCGGCCGTGCCCAGAGATAATACGAGGGTCGCGGTGTCGCGGAACGATGCCGTCAGGCTGTCGGGTATCTCGCGGCTTCCGCTTCGGAGGAAGAGTTTTTCGATACGCCGCAGCGCCTCGGGGGCGGGCTGCGGCAGCATAGGACCCGAGGGGCGCACGACGCCTGCCGGTACCGGAGTCCCGCGGTAGAAGTCGCTGCCCATGCGTCCGTAGCTCAGACCCCGCTGCGGCAGGTGCAGCACTCCGTGCAGATGCGTATCGCCCGCCAGGGTCACGGCTGCACGGTCGTCGGCGTAATAGAGCGTGCGGTCGGATTCGGGGGCGAGCCCCGCGATACGATGGGTCGCAGCGAGCGAATCGGCCGCGGCGATGTGCAGCAGTTCGTAGAGCCCCCACGGCTCGCGCCGCACGTATACGCGCGACCGGGGCAGCGAGTCGTAAAGCCGGCAGCCGTCGGGGGCGGTCAACGCCGCATCGTCGGGATGCCGATAGTAGCGCACGGCGGCCGATTCCACGTCGGCGCGGGCCTGCCGGAGGCGCTGCTCGCGGGCGAAGAGCCCCTGTTCCAGTTCCCAGAGGGAGAGCAGCCCCAGCATCGCCGTGAGCATCACCAGCGCAACGGTCACGACCGTAGGCAGCAGCGCCCCGGCGAGGTATTGCGGAGGAGGTTTCATGGCCGGCAGCGTTCGACGCCGTAAATCCGGCCGTCCTTGCGGAAATAGAGCGAGTCGGTATCGGCGGTGTGCAGCCTGAATCCGGCGGCTTCGTCGCCCATGCACAGTTCGTATTGCCCGCCTCCGATCTCCACGATATGGAGCGCCCGGCCACCCGTTGCGACGGTCGCCAGGTGGAGAATCTTCGTTCGCTCGCGCGGCGTCGGAGCGGCCTTTTTCCCGGACGGCAGAGACCGCACGACGGAGCGCGAAGCCTGCTTGGGGGCGGTCGCGCCTTTCAGGAAGGGATCGGGATAATCCAGACGCAGCGTATCGTCCGGCGCGGCTGCGGCAGAAGCCGACGCAGATGCCGGGCGCGCAGCCTCCGGCGGTCGTTTCGCAGGTGCGAGCAGGCGCCACGCCACGAGGCTCCAGACCCCGACGACGGCCGCCAGGAGCAGGCACAGTGTCGCGCGCGACTTCATGGCTGCGGGGCGTTGTGACGCAAAGCGCTCCATTGTCCATACTTCGGGGTGGACCGCCGCCGACGGAGGAGCTGCACGAGCCTGGGCGCAGTGCAGTCCGCCGCGTGGAGCGGCGTACTGCCGACACCGCACAGCGGTGCCGATCCGTCCTCCTCCGGTTCTTCCGGTGGCGGGTCCCCGACGACGCGGAGCCGCAGCGTACGGGGCTGCGAGGCGTAGGCTCCGTTGAACGCCTCGACACACCATTCGTAGTCGCCCTCGTCGAGTCGCAGGCGGCATCCGCAGCTGCGGGCCAAGCCCGACGAATCGGCCATAAGGAGCGTATCGGCGACGATCCTCCGTGCTGCGGCGAACGAGGGCGTCACCACACGCAGGGCGTAGCCTGCGGCTCCTTCGACGGCCTCCCAGCGGAATGCGACGACGCCCGGCGGCACCTCGGCGCCCTCCGTGGGAGCGATCACCGCGACCGTGCGGCCCCCGAGGTCCTCTTCGAGGATGTCGCACGCTGCGGCGGCGAGCAGCAAAAGAAATATCGGTGCATACCGAAAAATCCTCTTCGGCGGCTGGGGGCGGCGCACCGAAGGTACGAGCTGCCGAAGGGGGCAACGCCGCAGCGTTGCGCATCGGATAAACAAGGATTCTGTCATTATTATTCGGGATTTAGAGTCGGTTGTTGTATGTAGAGAGTCAGCACCAGCCGGGGTGCCCGGGTGCGGGGCTCCGCGGTGAGGGCCCATTCTACCGTGCGCAGACGGCAGGCGGGAAGCTCCTTTTCGAGGCGGTGCATCGTGCGCAGCAGGTCGTGCCAGGGCCCCGCGAGCGTCACTTCGGCGGTGTGTATCCCGATCCCGTCCTCGCGGAGCGTCACCACGGGACGGTAGCCTGCTACGCCGACCGATGCCGGGGCCATGCGCCGCAGCGTGTCGAGCAGCCCGCCCGAGAGGATCGCTTCGGGGGCGGTGCGTCCGAGCACCGGGCCTCCGGCCTTTGCAGCCTCCGGCGTCAGCCGTTCCACCCGTCGTTCCAGCGCGCGGCACGCACGCCAGGCCGCGAACGTGTCGTGCAGGGCATATCGCCAGGCCACCCACGGCAGCACGACGAGCAGCAGGAACAGCAGCGCGGCGCCCCGGTATCGGTAAGGCACCGTCATAGTCCGAGAGCGATGCGGAACACGAGCCGTTCGGCGTCGCGTTCCCGTTCGACATGCTCCAGCCGCACGGTGCGGCAGCAGGCTTCGACTGCGAGCCGCTCGACGAAGAGCGAGACATCGCCCGCAGCCTGTGCCGTGCCTGCGACGAGGGCGGTGCGTTCGTTGCGGCGCAGCGGTTTTTCGGCTTCGAAGCGTCCCGCCAGAGGTTCGACGGATAGCCGCGTCAGCACCACCCGCTCGGGTACGGCGGCCGCGATGCGGTCGCACAGCACGGCGCGCGGCACCCCGGGACGTGCGGCGAACTCCTCCAGCAGCACCCGCTGGCGGGCATCGGTCTCCGAAGCCGTCGCGGCGGTGCGTTCGCAGGCCGCCAGGCGTGCTTCGAGCTGCTGACGGCGTCCCCGGAGCGACGGACCCGCCAGCGCATTGGCGAGCAACAGCACGAGCACCGCGCCCAGCACGGGCAGTGCGCTTCGACGCACGAGGGCCTGCGCCAGGGCCGAACCCTCGTCGGTAAGACGCAGCGGATCGCGCCAGCGAAGCCCCGCCCGCCAGCGCTGCGCCGCCTCGGCAGGCGTTGTTCCGACGAATACGGCCTGCGGACGGATGCCGACGGCGGCCAGTGCCGCGCGCAGCGGCTCCAGGCGTTCGTGCCGCACGAAGGCGAGCTGCCCTGCGGACCGGGTGGCGAGGAACGTGGCGCCATCCTCCCGCACGCGGGCTGCGACCTGCGAATCGACGCTCTTGGCGATTGTGCCGTGGCCCGAGACCGTAACCACGCTAACGCCTTTGGCCACCGTCGCCGCGTCGTAGTCCGTGCGCTGCGGCTCGCCGTGCGCCTTGCAGCGCCACGCCGCGATGGTGTGGCTGTCGGCCGTCAGCGTGACGTCCAATACCCAGACGGGGCCCATGATATGTTGCGATAGTTTCACTCTACGACCGTCGGTTTGATGAAGATGTTGAGCGTGCGCTCGACCTTGTTGCGCTTCTCCTTGCCGAAGAACCACTTGATGACCGGCACGCGCGCCAGAAAGGGTATGCCGCGCGAAGAGCGCTCCATCGTGTTGCGGTCCAGACCTCCCAGGAGCACCATCTCCTCGTTGCAGACCTTGACGATCGACCGGAAGCTGCGCGTGGCCGTGCCGGGCGGGGCATCCTGAGCCGTGCGGTCGGTGAACTCCGTCTGTTCGAACTCGATTTCGAGGGTTATGTGCCTGTCCTCCGAGACGTAGGGCTTCACGCGGATCGAAAGGTTGGCATCCACCGATTTCCACTGGTAGGACTCCGACGAGATGGGGTTCTGCGTGCCGTAGTAGCTGTTCTGCACCTCCTTGTAGTACTGGGTCTCGCCGCTGGTCAGGACGGCTTCGTGGCCGTTCAGGGTCGAGAGCTTGGGCGTGGAGAGCAGCCGGATCGTGCCGTCCTCCTCCAGCGCCTGGAGGCTCAGGTAGAAGTTCGGCGTCACGCGCCCCAGATTCACGGCGCCGCTGATGCGGCCCAAAAGTTCGTTCACGGCACCCGCCCCGAAGGTCATATCGACGCCCGGCGAGAGTGTCCCGGAGCTCTTCACCGCTTTGTCGCCCATGCCGGCGCCGATGCCTATTTCGTGTATCTTGCTCTTGGTGACGTCGGCGATCATGATCTCCATTGTCACCAGCGGCACGGGCTTGTCGATCTCGCGCAGGAACGTCTCCACGCGGGCCACGTCGCGCCGGTCGCCCGAGAGGATCAGGGCGTTCAGGTCGGGGAAGGCCTTCACGTCCACGGGCTGCTTCAGCACCGCGGGTATGGCCTCCTCGGTCCGGGCCACGGAACGGTAGACGAGCGGTAGGACCGTGGCCGAGGCGAGTCCCTCGGCCGCGCCGAAGATCCAGATGCCCCGCTCGCAGCTGTAGCTGTAGGGCGAGCCTTTCAGAAGCACCGCGAGCAGTGTTTCGAAGTCGGTATGCTCCACCCAGATGCCAGCCGTGAGGTGTACGGGCGCCAGGAAGTAGTGGTTCAGCCCCAGCTCGTCGCACAGGTCCAGGATCACCTCCTGCACCTGAGCCCGGGAGATATGGGCCGTGATGCGTCCCAGCGAGTCGATACGCAGCTCGTCGGGCGCGAACTGCCGGCGCCGCGCATAAGCTGGGCCCGATGCCGTGCGGCCGCCCTCCGGCTCCTCGCGCCACAGCGTCCACACTCCGGCAGCATCCCGCTCGGCCTGCAGGCCGTTGATCGCAGCGAAGGTGTGCAGCGCCTCGTCGAAAGGCATACGCTGCACGAAGCCCGAAACCTTGCAGTCGTAGAGCGCCTCGGGGACGATGATGTTGCGGTTGGAGAGGCGCGCGATCTTCTTCGCCGCGTCGATCAGCCGCTCGCCCCGCAAATCGTATGTCAGGGTTGTGTCGGCCGCGGCATAGGCGATGTCGGGATCGGGAGCCGGAGCTGCGGCAGGTGCCGCCGGGAAGATCGAGAGGATGTTGCCTGCCGTGGCGACGTCGAGGTGGTATTCGCGGCAGAGGAACCGCACCAGATCATCGACCCGCGCCCGCGTGAAGTTGCACGACACGGGCACCTGCTCCACACCCCGCACGCTCAGGTTCACGCCGCTGGCGCGAGCAACGGTGCGCAGCAGCTCCGAGAGCGGAAGACGCCCCGAGGTAAGGTCCACCTCGCGCCGGAACGTCGAATCCCGCCCAACGAGTGCCGCCAATGCCGAGTCGATACGTGACAGACGCAAAGAGTCGTCCGCCTGGGCAAAAGCCCCGGACGGGAAGAGGAGGAGCAGGAAAAAGCAGAAGTGTTTCATAAGCTACCGGTTCAAGAGTGGTATAACTTCGTCGAGTGAGGTATGGCCGCGGTGCAGGAGTTCGACGACGGCATCGCGCAGGGTGAGGATGCCCCGTTCGGCGAGCAGCGGCGCGATGTCGCTGCGTCCCTCGCGCGCTGCGGCGGAGAGCTCGTCGTCCATCGGAATCACCTCGTAGACGGCCCTGCGTCCCGCATATCCCGTGTAGTAGCAGTGCTCGCAGCCCACGGCCTCGAAATAGCTTCCGGGAGCTGCATCTCCCAGCAGGTGCCGCACAGTCCTGTCGGCCTCGACCTCGCGTTTGCAGCGGGGACACAGAAGCCGCACGAGGCGCTGCGCCACGGTCATGACCAGCGTATCGGCCACCAAGTAGGGATGCACGCCCATGTCCGCGAGCCTCGCCACGGCACCCCACGCCGTGTTGGTGTGGATCGTCGAGAAGAGCAGGTGTCCCGTGAGCGACGAGCGCACGGCCATCTCGGCCGTGGCGCCGTCGCGGATCTCGCCCAGCATGATGATGTCGGGGTCCTGACGCAGGAAGGTCCTCAAAGCCGTCGTGAAGGTCAGGCCGATCTCCTCCTTGAGCTGCACCTGGTTGATGCCTTCGAGCGTGTATTCGATCGGGTCCTCGATCGTAAGGATGTTGTCCGTCAGGGCGTTCAGGCGCCGCAGCGTGGCATAGAGCGTCGTGCTCTTGCCCGAGCCCGTGGGGCCGCAGATCAGCACCATGCCGAACGGCCGCGCCACGGCCCGGCAATAGTCGTCGTACTGCCGCTCGGAGAAACCCAAGTTGCGCAGTTCGAGCAGCTCGACACGCCGCGTCAGCAGGCGTAGCACGACCTTCTCGCCATAGATCGTCGGC
>CAJUIE010000007.1 GCA_910586375.1 uncultured Alistipes sp.
CGTTCGGGTGACGTGGTGCTGAACCTCATGCCCGGATGGATCGAAGAGCGTCCCGGGTGCGTCTCTTTGTCGGGCTCGATGTACGGATACGATACCGAAGTACCCCTGCTCTTCTACGGCACGGGCATCGGAGCGCAGCGGATCGACCGCCGCGTGGACATGACCTCCGTAGCCCCGACCATCACACACATGCTGGGCATTTCGGAGCCCGCAGCGTCGGAGGGCGACCCAATAGAGGAACTGACGAAATAATCCGGGGAAGGGGGGGGGAGAAAATTTTGCGGGCCGAAGACTGCGGAGCACACGCGACAGAATGGAGTCGGCCTCCGCGCAGCGAAGGCTGCGCCCCGCCTGCCTGAAGGGAAAAAACAAAAGAAAACATAACGACCGACATGGACAAGATACAGGACGACATCATCGAAGAGTTCTCGGTTTTCGACGACTGGCTGGATAAATACGACTACCTGATCAGCTTGAGCGAACAGCTCCCGCCCATCATCCCGGAACACCGGACCGACCGCTACCAGATTAACGGCTGCCAGTCGCGGGTGTGGATCGACGCACGCCTCGACGAAGAGGGACGTATGCATTTCGAGGCCGACAGCGACGCTATCATCACCAAGGGCATCATCGCCCTGCTGATCCGTGTGCTCGACGGACGCACACCGCAGGAAGTGCTCGATACCGAGCTTTATTTCATCGACGCCATCGGGCTGAGCGCCAACCTTTCGCCCACGCGCGCCAACGGACTGGCCGCGATGATCAAACAAATGCGCCTCTATGCTCTGGCATTCGCCAACCGACAAGAACAACAGAAATGACACCTGAAGAGATCCTTGAGGTCGAGCAGTCTATCGTAGCGACACTCAAGAACATATACGACCCCGAAATCCCGGTCAACATCTACGATTTAGGGCTGATCTACGAAATCGACTATACGCCCGACGGCGAAGCCAACATCCGCATGACCCTCACGGCCCCCAACTGCCCGATGGCCGACATGCTGGTCGAAGACGTCAACGTGCAGGTCGGCAAGGTCAAAGGCGTAAAACACGTCAACGTCATCCTCACCTTCGACCCCATCTGGGACCGCAGTATGATGTCGGAAGAGGCGCTGCTCGAACTCAACATGCTCTGACAAAGATGGACGAGGCTTTCAAAAAGCGGACGCTCGAGCAATTGCAGACCGAGGCCCGGAATGGAACATTTGCCTGCGGCGGGTTTCTGGCAGGTCTGCCACCGCTTCAGCGTAACGAGATATGCACAACGCTGGTCTTCGACCGTCTGGACCGCAAGATGCGCATGGTGGAAAAGCTCCGCCACGACGCAACCGAAAACTGGAACCAGACCTTCTATCTGCTCTACTTCCGCACATTAGGCGACCGACAGAATCAGGAGGCCTATCTGAAACTGGCACGCTTAGTGCCCTACAAGACGGTGCTGCGCGAACGCCAGACACCCCACGCCATCGAAGCCATGCTCTTTGGCGCTTCGGGCCTGCTGGAGCTCTACCATCACGACGAATACACGCTCGATCTGCGCCGTTCGTTCGAGCACCTGGCCGTCAAATACGACATCAAGCCCATGCGGCCCGACGAATGGGTGCTGGCCAACATACGCCCAGCCAACCACCCCGTGCTGCGGCTGGCTCAGGCGGCGGAGTTCTTCGCTCAGGATGAATTTGTCATGGACCGTGCCATGAACTGCCGTACGGAGAACGACATCCGGCAACTCTTCTGCATCGAAACTGCGCCTTACTGGCGCACCCACTACATCCCGGGCACCGAGAGCGACGAACAGCCCAAGCGGCTCGGCCCATTCAAAGCCCACATCATCGGTATTAACTTAGTAGCGGTCCTGCAATTCGCTTACGGCAGCTATACGGGGCGCGAATCGCTGCGCGAAAACGCTCTGGCTCTTTTGGAGAAGCTGCCAGGTGAAAATAACCGCTACATGAGAGCCTGGCACGAGCGGGGCTGCACGCCGGTCAACGCCTTCGAGTCGCAAGCTCTGTTGCAGTTAGCCACGGAATACTGCGCGCCGGTCCGCTGTACCGAATGCCCCATAGGACGACGTATCCTGCGGGTGGCCAAACAGCAATAGCCCCCGCTTCGGGTTACCGCGCCGGCACTTCCGGCGGCCTGGGCAATGTGGGCGCGTACGGTTACGCCTGGAGCAGTGCGCCTTACTCGGCGTCGGGCATGTACGGGTCAAGTTTGTACTCCATCAATTCCCACGTGGGACCCGAGGGCAGCGATAGCCGTGCGGGCGGTTTCCCCGTTCGCTGCCCTATCTCAAGAATTATGAATCGGCCACGCTCCCAGTGCATTATTTTTGTGTTTTCAGAAGAAAATCCTTACTTTTGTAAGATTGTCAAACAACACCCGGTGCAAACAACAGATAAACTATGGATATTCTTGCAACCATAATCAAGACCGTTTTCGGCTCGAAAGCTGACAAGGACCGCAAAGAAATCGAGCCTTACATCCAGAAAATCAAGGCTGTATACCCTACAATCGAGTCATTGTCGAACGACGAGCTACGTACACGCAGCGAGGATTTGAAGCGCCGCATCGCTGACTACATTGCCGAAGACGAGGCCCGCATCGCCGAACTGCGTGCACAGCTCGAAAAACCAGAAACGACGCTCGACGAGAAAGAGAAGATTTCCAAGGAGATTGACGACCGCACCAAACGCATCGACGACCGCATCGAAGAGAAGTTAGACGAAATTCTGCCCGAGGCATTCGCCATCATGAAAGACACGGCGCGGCGCTTCGCTCAGAACGAGACCGTCGAGGTGACGGCCAACGACTTCGACCGCGAACTGGCCGCGACCAAAGACTTCGTACATATCCAAGGCGACAAAGCCATTTATGCGACCCACTGGCTGGCTGGCGGCAACGACATCAAGTGGGACATGATCCACTACGACGTGCAGCTCTTCGGCGGCGTGGTACTCCACAAGGGCAAGATTGCCGAAATGGCCACGGGCGAGGGCAAAACCCTCGTGGCAACGCTCCCCGTGTTCCTCAATGCACTGGCAAAAAAGGGCGTGCATCTGGTAACGGTGAATAACTACCTGGCCAAGCGCGACAGCGAGTGGATGGGCCCCATGTACGAGTTCCACGGCCTGTCGGTAGCCTGCATCGACGACACGCAGCCTAACTCCGACGCCCGCCGTGCGGCCTACATGGCCGACATTACCTTCGGCACCAACAATGAATACGGCTTCGACTACTTGCGCGACAACATGGCCTCATCGCCCAAAGATCTCGTGCAGCGCAAGCATCACTTCGCCATCGTCGACGAAGTAGACTCGGTGCTCATCGACGACGCCCGTACACCGCTCATCATCTCGGGCCCCGTGCCCAAGGGCGAGGACCAGATGTTCGAGCAGTACCGGCCCGCCATCGAGAACCTCTACAACCTGCAAAAAAACCTGGTCACCACGCTGCTGGCCGAAGCGCGCCAGTTGATCGCTGACGGTAAAAACGACGAAGGCGGCATCAAGCTCTACCGCACGCACAAGGGCCTGCCCAAGTACAAGCCGCTGATCAAGTATCTCTCGGAGCAGGGAGTCAAGGCGTTGATGCAGAAGACCGAAAACGTCTACATGCAGGACAATAACCGCCGCATGCCCGAAATTACAGACGACCTCTACTTCGTCATCGACGAAAAGCTCAACTCGGTGGAACTGACCGACAAAGGTCACGAGGCGTTGTCGAAATATTTCAATGAAGACGGCTTTTTCGTGCTGCCCGACATCGGTGCCGAGGTGGCCGAGCTGGAGAAAAGCGGTCTCTCTGCCGAGGAGCGAGCCCAGAAGCGCGATGCAGTCATCAACGACTATTCCGTCAAGTCGGAGCGCGTGCATACGGTTCACCAGCTGCTGAAGGCCTACGCCATGTTCGAGAAAGATATCGATTACGTGGTAATGGATAACAAGGTGAAGATCGTCGACGAGCAGACGGGCCGTATCCTGGAGGGACGCCGCTATTCAGACGGTCTGCATCAGGCCATCGAGGCCAAGGAGCACGTCAAGGTCGAGGCCGCGACGCAGACCTTTGCAACGATCACCCTGCAGAACTACTTCCGCATGTACCACAAGCTGGGCGGCATGACCGGTACGGCAGAAACAGAGGCTTCGGAGTTCTGGTCGATCTACAAATTGGACGTAGTAGTAATCCCCACCAACCGCCCCGTCATCCGCGACGACCGCGAAGACTTGATTTACAAGACCAAGCGCGAAAAGTACAACGCCGTAATCGAGGAAATCGTGCGCCTTGTGGATGAGGGTCGGCCCGTGCTAGTCGGCACCACATCGGTCGAAATTTCAGAGCTCCTGAGCCGTATGCTCAAGCTCCGCGGCATCAAACACAACGTCTTGAATGCCAAGCAACATCAGCAGGAAGCCCAGGTCGTAGCCGAAGCGGGCCGCAAGGGACAGGTGACCATCGCCACCAACATGGCGGGCCGCGGAACGGACATCAAGCTGACACCGGAGGTCAAGGAGGCCGGAGGTCTGGCAATCATCGGCACCGAGCGCCACGAGAGCCGCCGCGTCGACCGCCAGTTGCGCGGCCGTGCCGGGCGTCAGGGTGACCCGGGGTCGTCACAATTCTTCGTCTCGCTGGAGGACGACCTGATGCGTCTCTTCGGCTCGGGCCGCATCGCCACGATGATGGACCGCATGGGTCTGAAGGAGGGCGAAGTGATCCAGGCCCGGATGATGACCAAAGCCATCGAACGGGCGCAGAAAAAGGTCGAGGAGAACAACTTCGGCATTCGCAAACGCCTGCTGGAGTACGACGACGTAATGAACTCGCAGCGCGAGGTGATCTACACGCGCCGCCGCCATGCTCTCTACGGCGAACGGATCGAAATCGACCTGAACAACATCATGTACGACTTCGCCGACAACTTCGTCGAGGAGAACCGCGGCATCGAGTTCGAGGATTTCCGCTTTGAGCTGATCCGCGAAGTGGCCGTGGAACCGACATTTGACGCGGCATTCTACGACAATGCCAAACCCGCGGAGCTGGCCGAACGGATTGTTCAGGACCTCAAAGAGGCCCTGGCACGACGTGCCAAGGCCATCGCAGACACGGTGCGACCGGTCATGGAGCGCATTTACGAGGAGAAAAAGGACCAGATGGATTCGAACATATACTTCCCCATCACGGACGGTCATTTAGGCTACAACGTCCCCGTAAACCTGCAAAAGTGCAAGGAGACGGACGGCGCAGAGATATTCAAAGTCTTCTCCAAGGTGGTGATGTTCACCTCGATAGACGATGCCTGGCGCGAACATCTGCGCGAGATGGACGACCTGCGTCAAAGCGTGCAGAACGCCACCTACGAGCAGAAAGACCCGCTGTTGATTTACAAATTCGAGTCGTTCGGGCTCTTTGCCAAGATGCTCATCAAGGTCAATCGCGACGTGCTGGCCATACTCGGCAAAGCCTACATCCCTGTCCGCGACCAGAACGCCGAGGCCGTGCAGCGCCAGCGGCAGGAGCGTGCCAAAGTCGATGTCAACAAGTTGCAGGCTTCGCGCATGCAGGCCGCAGCGCAGGCCGGACAAGCGGAGCGGCAGAAACCCATGCCCATACAGGCTGAAAAAAAGGTCGGACGCAACGATCCCTGCCCTTGTGGTTCGGGCAAGAAATACAAGAACTGCCACGGAAAAGGAATGTAAGGTGGGCTACGAAGAAGAAAAACAACATCAACTGGACCTGCGCTACCTGCGCATGGCACGCATATGGGCCGAGAACTCCTACTGCGCGCGGCGCAAAGTCGGGGCACTGATCGTCAAGGACAAGATGATCATTTCGGACGGCTATAACGGCACCCCTTCGGGATTCGAAAACATCTGCGAGGATGAAGAGGGCCACACCAAATCATACGTGCTCCATGCCGAAGCCAACGCAATCACCAAGGTGGCCAAGTCGGCCAATAACTGCGACGGCTCGACGCTCTACATCACTGCCGCACCCTGCATTGAATGTGCAAAGCTCATCATCCAGGCCGGTATCCGGCGCGTGGTCTTCAGCGAGGATTACCGTTCCGAAGAGGGCCTGAACCTTCTGCGCAAGGTCGGCATCGAGTGCGTACAGTATGAAATCGTCCCCGTCCGATGAAGCGCATCGTCATTATGGGCGCCACATCGGGACTGGGCAATGAAGTGGCCCGGCTCTGCATCGGTGCTGGCTGGCGCATAGGCGCTGCCGGTCGTAACGCAGAGGCCCTCAGAGCACTTCGGGCCATGGCTCCGGAGCAGGTGGAGATCGAGACAATCGACGTCACCCAAGAGGAGGCACCCCAACGCCTCGAAACCCTGATCAACCGTTTAGGCGGCATGGACATCTATTTCCACACATCGGGAATCGGCAAACGCAATACCGACCTGTGGCCCGAAATCGAACTGGCCACACTCCGCACCAACGGCGAAGGTTTCGTGCGTATGGTGACCGCCGCTTTCGGATGGTTCCGCAGCCGCGGCGGCGGCCACATCGCCGTCATCAGTTCCGTAGCCGGCACCCGCGGTCTGGGGTCTGCGCCAGCTTACTCAGCCACCAAACGGATGCAGAACACCTACATCGACGCGCTGGCGCAACTGGCACGGCTGGAGCAGCTTCCCATTCATTTCACCGACATACGACCCGGTTTCGTCGCTACCCCGCTGCTTGCTGGCGACGACTACCCGCTGCTCATGCAACCCGGCCCCACGGCCAAACGCATCTTCCGGGCAATCCGCCGATGCAAACGCCGCACGGTCATCGACCGGCGTTATGCGGTGCTCGTCTTCTTGTGGCGGTTGATTCCCCAGTGGCTGTGGGAACGGCTCCCCGTTCGTAAAAAGTGATACTCAGGCATTCTCCTCGGCCCATTTCAACAAAGACTTTATGTGTGGCACCAGCGATTCACCCTTGAGTGTCAGGCCATACTCCACCCGCGGTGGCACCTCGGGATAGACCGTGCGCACCACCAACCCAGCCTGCTCCAGATCGCGCACCGTAACGGCCAGCATCCGTTCGGAAATACCACCCGGAACGGCCCGCATCAACTCGCTGAAACGAAGCACCCCCCGGTCACTCAAAGTCAACAATACAAGCAGCGCCCAACGGCTGCCAAAGCGTTCAAACATAGCGCATGCAGGCGACAAAGACGGCGAGGTCGAATTTTTTTTCATTTTTTTCGTCGTTACAACGGCTTCGGAACCAGCAAAACTGACACACACGTAAGTTACTGACGGGCAGCTTCGTTCTTGTTCCAGTTCAAAATCGGATTTATCTTGCGGTCGTAAAATTACGAAATTTATGACCGACCTGGAACAACTGCACTTCACCGGCACCGTCTGGCGCCCACCCTACGAATCCTATTCCATATTGCTGCAAATCACGGTTGGCTGCACGCACCACGCCTGCAAATTCTGCACGCTCTACGGCGACCTGCGCTTCCGCAAGTCGCCCATCGAGGAGATCGAGGCCGATCTGCGGATCATCGCCCTGCACCAGCCTCGGGCTCGCCGCGTCTTTCTGACAGGAGCCAACCCCTTTGTGCTGAGCTACAACCGCCTCGTCCAACTCGCAGATCGCATCCGCGACTTTCTGCCCAAAGTCCGGACAATCGGGATGTTCGCCCGCATCACCGACATCGCAAACAAAAGCGACGAAGAGCTGCACGAACTGCATGCCCGTGGCATCACGGGCCTGACAATTGGTACCGAAACGGGTGACGAAGCATCCCTTGCATTTATGAACAAAGGCTACACAGCAACTAATATCCTGGAACAGTGCCACCGGCTCGACGCGGCGGGTATTGAATACTACCTTACCTACATGACAGGGCTGGCGGGAGCTGGCAATGGCCAACGAGCTGCCCACGCTACAGCTAACCTCTACAACCAGCTACACCCATATATAATAGGTATCGTCTCGCTGACGCTCTTTCCCGAAGCTCCCCTAACCGCTGACGTGAAGACAGGTAAATTCCGCGAAGCCGGTGAACACGAACGGCTCGAAGAACTCCGCACATTTATCGTCGAACTCAACATTCCGACGACCATCATGGGACACACCGTGTCGAACACCGTGCCGCTGCTGGGACATCTGCCCGAAGACCGCGCCCGCCTGCTCCACGAGCTGGACGAAGCCCTTGCTCGCTTGAGTGAAGAAAAACTCTCCGACTACCGTCGCAGAATCACGCATTTATAAACTACTCATCCCGCCTTGCCAGACGGGGCCCCCTTACGGCGCAAATGCCCGGGGACGCAAAAAGCAAGAAACGGATAAAGGCTCTGCGCCCTATTATCGAAATCCCGACTTGTTGTCGGGCGAGCCTCCGCATTCGGGGGCGGCGGCTCGGACGACCAAAGGTCGAGAAGATTCTTCGCTCCGCTCTGAAAGACAGAAGGCGTTAGCCGGTGCAGGCGCTTGCATTCAGAAGGACAGAGAAGGAGGGCACGCACCAGCAAAAAAACTCCGACAGCCCGAGAACCGGAAAGTCGGAGTTTTCCATACATAACTGAAAAATCAAAATGGAAGATCGTCAGGATCATCGGCGGGAACCACAGGAGCTGCCACCGGCCCGGGAGCCGAAGTATCAGCAGAAGGAGCCGCAGAGGCCCCGCCATAAGGTTGCTGTCCATAAGCCGGAGCCTCCGATGTCTGCGGCGGCACCCCGAAAGTTCCCTCAGCACCCGCAGCGTCACCCCGACGACCCAGCAGATTCATCGTATCGGCCAATATCTCGGTCGTATACCGCTTGTTGTTGTCCTTATCCATCCACTCCCGGGTACGCAGTCGTCCCTCGACATAAATCTGCGCTCCCTTACGGACATAACGGTCAACCACATCGGCCAAGCCGCGCCACATGGTGACCGAATGCCACTCGGTGTGCTCCTTGGTCTCGTTGGACTGACGGTCGAAGAGCCGCTCAGTCGTAGCCAGACGCAAGCGGGCTACTTTAACCCCGCTTTCCAACGTGCGAACCTCGGGATCAAGGCCCACGTTGCCGATCAAAATTACTTTGTTCACCATAAAAAGCCTACAATTGCTGGATCATGCGACGAAACAACTGCTCCATGCGCACCCCGGCTTTCTTGCCCTGACGCTGCACATCCTCGTGGTCCCCCACTTCGTCCGAAAGACCGCAGTTGGTAATGACCGAGACACCGAAAACGGGAATCGACATGTGACGCGCGACGATTACCTCGGGCACAGTCGACATACCGGCCGCATCGCCGCCGATTGCCTTGAAATAACGATATTCGGCTTGGGTCTCGAACGTCGGGCCCGTGCCACCGACATAAACGCCATACTGAAGTTTGATGTTCTCCTCCTCGGCAATGGCCGTAGCGCGGGCGATAAGGTCCTTGTCGTAGCAGTTATGCATGTCGGGGAAGCGAGGCCCCAGTTCGGCCATATTAGGACCAATCAACGGATTGGGCATCAGGTTAATGTGGTCAGTGATGACCATCAGGTCGCCTACACGGAACGAAGTATTGATGCCGCCCGAAGCATTGGAGACAAAAAGATAACCAATGCCTAACTGCTGCATGACGCGCACGGGGAAGGTCACTTGCTGCATCGTGTAGCCCTCGTAAAAGTGGAACCGGCCCTGCATGGCCACTACGCGGCGACCTTCAAGCCGTCCCAGGATCATCCGACCCTTATGCCCCTCGACCGTCGAAACGGGAAAGCCCGGAATTGCCTTGTAATCCAACACATAATCGGCCTCGATCTTATCGCCAAACTCGCCCAGGCCCGTGCCCAGAATGATACCTACCTCGGGCCGGAAGCCGGAGGTCTGCTCCCCTATCCATGCCGCAGTTTTCTTAATTTCCTCGAACATCTTCTTCTAATCTTTGCAGAAAATCCGTCGCCGAATCCTCTATGAATGAAATATTTATCGGTAAATAGTAAAGGTTGCGCCTCACTTCAGGGGGTATCTTTTCCCGATTGGTCATCTTCACAGCATCCTTTTCTGTGGTGACGATCACCGCACCGGGGTGTTTCTTCAAGAGGGAAGCCAAAGCGAGCATGTCACGTACCCGGTAAACATGATGATCGTCATAGGTCACAGCTGCAACCATATCATAACGCTCGCGCAACGTAGAGAGGAAATGCCCGGGATTGCCGATGCCCGAGAGTGCGATCACCCGCTGCTGCGGGGCAAACGGCTCGCCTGAAACCTCATCGGCATAAAGCGGCTGAGGAATAAAACTTTCGAAACGGGTAAAATAAACCCGCTGGTAAGCCACCTGAATCAACACCTTACGCATAATCCGCCGGTCGATGGGGGCCATCTTCTCAGGACACTTCGACACAACGAAGTAATGAGCCCGGTGCAACTCGGAGGGCAGGTCTCGCAACGTCCCCACAGGCAACATCCGGTCGTGCTGAACAGGCCGCGTGGCGTCGATCATCACTACGTTGATCCTGGGCTCCACATAACGATGCTGGAATCCATCATCCATGACAATAAGATCGACTTCGGGATGTTCGGACCTCAGACGCCGGATGCCATCGGCCCGCTTTTCGCACACAGCGACCACAGTCCGCGGAAACTTGAGTTTGATCTGCAACGGTTCATCTCCCGCATCGCGATAATGCGACGAGGGCAACACCTCCAGATACCCCTTGCTTCTCCGGCCATAACCCCGCGAGAGAAGCGCGACATTATGCTTCTGCGACATATAATCAATGATCATCTCGGCCATAGGGGTTTTACCCGTACCACCGACGGTGATGTTGCCGATGCAGATAATCGGAATGTCGAAGCGCTCGCTCTTGAGGATGCCCCAATCAAAGAGGCGATGACGCAAAGTCACCCCCATTCTATAAAAGAAGGCCGCAGGTCCGAGCAGACTTTTCAACATCTCTTTCGATTGATTGGAACGAATGGAGTTCAAAGGTAACGATATTTCCCGAGCCGACCAAATAAATGCCTGCAAATATCGGGCCCCGGGTATCGCAACCGCCCCGCCTCGGGTATCCGCATCGGCAATTCCGGCGGCCTGTACGATGTGGGCGGAAACGGTGTCTCCTGGAGCAGTTCTCCTGACTTGGCGTCGGGCGTAGCCGGGTCCAACTTAGCCTTCTACAGTTCCCCCATATATCCAGAAGACAGCATCTACCGTGCTTACGGTTTCCCCGTTCGCTGCGCCCGAGAATAAGAGAGCCGCAGCCAGCGAAAATTTTCTCTTCGGCGGCAGGGGGGGGGCACGCCAGAGGCGTGATGCCGCCGGAGAGACAACGCCCCGAAGGCGTTGCAAAAAAAGCCTCCACCGGGCCGGGCGATGTTTATATTCGGGCCGGAGGCTGCGGGGCATACGCGACAGAATGGAGCGGGCCTCCGCGGGGCAGAGGCTGCTGCCCGCCAGTCTGGCGACTGGTTTTTTCGAGAGCCGCAGCCAGCGGAGGCGCAAATGCCCGGGGACGAAATAGCCAGAACCGGATAAGGGCTCTGCGCCCTATTATCGAAATCCCCACTCTTAGTGGGGCGGGCCTCCACGGCGCAAGGCGAAAGCCCGCAACAGCTGAAAACTGAATTTGGCATACAGATTGCTGAAGGGCAGGGTAAAACCAAAAAAAATGGTAAACATGAAAAAAACTCTTCTCTGTCTGCCCCTGTTGCTGCTCTTCGCAGCCGGGTTTCTGAGTTGTTCTCAACAGCGCGAATGGAACCGCGAACAACGCAAAGCCATGCGCGAAGCCCTGCGCGACTACCGTCGGATGGCCTACCTGAACGATCTGACCGACGATGAGTATGTCGTTTTCAGCGACGGAGTAGCTACCGATCTCGAAGAAGCCTACCCCGTCTACACGACCTTTATCGGAATGCCCGGCGTGAACGATACGGTGGAAATGGTGGTCGTGACGGCCGTCGTCGACGAACTCAACGCCGATGCCCGCAACATGCGGCACATATACCCCTACCCCTATCTGGTAGCTCAGGGAATCCTGCCCGCAGGTCTGGATCATGAACAACAGCGCCAGTTCTACAACTGCTTCGCCTACAAAGTAAACAACGCCTACCAGACGATGACGCAGTTCTTCAATGCCGTACTCGCCGATACGACCGACATGTCACGCATCCGTCAAATGGAAACCCAGTGTGCCAACGATCTTTTCGATTGGACAGTAACCGAGGTTGAGGTCGTCGAGACGAACTGACACCACTCCAAAGATTCCGACTGAAAAAATTCCCGGCCTATAAGGCTGGGAATTTTTTTGCAGTGACAACAGCTTTTAGGCTGGCGAGCCACAGCCCCCGGACGCGAAGGCTGTCATTGATTGTTCCTTTTATAAAACTCGGCCCCCACTACGATGCGAATAGCTTTATGAAGCACCGAAAATTCCAGTGGTGTTTCTCCCAACAACTCGCCGTCGGCCTCCACCGAGACCTCGGGCGAAGATTCGATGCGAATGAGGCGACCGCGTGCCTTAAGGATATGACGGATGCGATAAATACCGCCATCGAACAGATAACGAAACCGGAACAGTACATGCCAGAAATGAATGGGCCGGATAAGCGACAGATCGAGCATCCCGTCGTCAGCCACCGCTTCGGGCAGCTGCTGGATACCGCCGCCATTGTATTTGCATATCCCGATGGCAGCCGAAAGGAGCAAATCGTTATAAACCAGTCGCCCGTCGATCCAGACCTTGACGCCCGTGGATTTATAATGAAAAAACGAACGAATCACGCACCACGTATAACGCCAGCGGCTCTTGTGCCCTTTCTTTTGCAGGTGGGTGAGCTTGCGGACGACATGGGCATCGAACCCGGCACCGGCGACATTAGCAATATAACGGCTTTGCTGGAAATGAGCCTCCTCATAAGAGACAACCCCGACATCCTGCAAAAAAGAGTACCCCCCGGCAATGGCTTTCACGGCATCCTGATAGCGGTTGGAAATGCCGAAAGTTCGCACCCAATCGTTGCCTGAGCCTACGGCAACAACGGCCAGCAGCACCTGGTCAGGCCGGACCGTCTGCTGGATGAAAAGCCCGTTGACCACCTCGTGGAGCGTACCGTCGCCCCCCACGACGATAATACGCCGATAGCCCTCGCGTACAGCCGATACGGTCAGCTCCGTAGCGTGAAACTTATGCTCCGTAAAAACAGGTTCGCAATGAATACGTGCGTCGCGCAGGTGCTTGGATATTTGCGGAAAATCGTCCAGACCCCGCCCGCCACCCGCCACAGGGTTGACGATCACGAACCATTTGTTATCGAGCTTCTCCACCCGGCGCTACTTTTGGGGTACGTCGGCCAGCGTCCGCACCAGAAAATCGTAGAACTTCGCCACTGAAGCGATCTCGACCTTCTCGTCGGGCGAGTGGGGATAAAGAATCGTAGGTCCGAACGAAATCATATCCAATCCGGGATATTTACCACCAATAATGCCGCATTCCAACCCCGCATGGATGGCCATAACAGCGGGTTTACGGCCATAAAGCCGTTCGTATGTAGCCGTCATGGTTTTCAGAATCGGCGAGCAGATGTCGGGATTCCAGCCGTCGTAGCTGCCCGTCAGCTCGGTTTGAGCCCCAGCCAGCGCGAACACGGCGGCAATGGCCTCCCCCAAAGCCTCTTTCTCGCTCCGCACCGAGCTGCGCAGCAGGCATTGCAGAGCGATCGTCCGACCGTCGGAGACTACGCGCGCCAGGTTGGTAGAGGTCTCGACCAGCCCCGGCATAGACACGGACATACGCACAACACCGTCGGGGCACCCCACGACGGCACGGATGAGTTTCGTTGCTACATCGGCGGGGATAACGGCCGCCGGAGCGTCGCACGCTTCGAGGCGAATCGAAATTGAATCCTCGATACCGGCAAATTCTCCGATGATCGTCTTTTCATAAGCTTTCACGGCTTGGTTGAAAGCCTCGTAGTTGGGCTCGGGAACCAGCACCACAGCCTCCGCCTCGCGAGGAATAGCATTGCGCAGACCGCCGCCGTCGACCGAGGCGAGCACGGCACCGGCCTTTGCTGCCTCAGCATTCAAGAAACGGAACAGCAGCTTATTGGCATTGGCCCGCTGGGCGATGATCTGGATACCCGAATGGCCGCCTTTCAACCCCTTGACCGTCAATCGTGCGGCCTTGTAACTGCCTGCGGGAGCGGCGACAGGCGTATAAGCAAACGTAATATTGGCGTCCAGTCCGCCGGCACAACCCACATAAAGTTCGCCCTCGCTCTCGGAGTCGAGGTTCAGGAGAATATCGCCCTGCAACAGTCCCGCTTCGAGCCCGAAAGCCCCGTCCATACCGGTCTCCTCGGTAGCTGTGAAAAGCGCTTCCAGCGGACCGTGAACAAGCGTATCGTCCTCCAGGACAGCCAATATCGACGCTACCCCAATGCCGTTATCGGCCCCTAAGGTCGTACCATCAGCCGTGACCCACTCGCCGTCAACATAAGCGTCGATGGGGTCTTTTTCGAAGTCGAACTTCTTGTCGTTGTTCTTCTGCGGTACCATATCGAGGTGGGCCTGAAGAATCACCCCTTTGCGATCTTCCATGCCGGGCGAAGCGGACTTGCGGACATAAATGTTGTGCGCCTCATCCTCCCGGCTCTCCAAGCCCAGCGAACGGGCCACGCCGAGGACGTATTCGCGGATTTTCTCCTCGTGTCCCGAGGGGCGTGGGATACGCACGATCTCGGCAAAATGTTTCCACACGAGCGCCGGTTTCAGCGCGATAAGATTTCTGTCCATAACGATATGAAGTATTAATTTGTCTATGTTCTCTTTAAGTTTTCATTCGGGCAGCAAGCCTACGGAAGGACTGCAACGCTCGTGTTGCGCGCCCCGCTACTCGACCGCCGCCGCCCGGTCGAATGCCTCGACGATCTGCTTGACCAGTTCATGGCGCACAATGTCATCCTTGTTGAACTCCACACAGCCGATGCCTTTGACCGGCCGCAGAATCTCCATCGCCCGCACAAGGCCACTGTCACTGCGACGCGGCAGGTCGATCTGCGTGACGTCGCCCGTGACGATGAACCGCGCATTGCGGCCCATGCGTGTGAGAAACATCTTGATCTGCGGCAGAGTGGTGTTCTGCGCCTCGTCGAGAATGACAAAGGCATTATCCAGTGTGCGACCGCGCATATAAGCCAGGGGGGCGATCTGCACGGTGCCCTCCTCAAGGTATTTAGCCAGCTTGGCCGGCGGAATCATGTCGTTGAGCGCGTCGTAGAGCGGCTGCAGGTAGGGATCGAGCTTCTCCTTCATGTCTCCGGGCAGAAAACCCAACTTCTCGCCCGCCTCCACGGCCGGGCGCGTGAGAATGATGCGCCGCACCTGCCGCTCCTTCAGAGCCCGCACGGCCAGTGCGATGGCCGTGTAGGTCTTGCCCGAACCGGCGGGCCCCACGGCGAAGAGCAGGTCATTCTTCTCATAAAGTTTCACCAACCGCTGCTGATTGGGGGTCCGGGCCCGAATGATGTTGCCGTTGTTGCCGCAGACGATCGCCTCCTTGTCGAGCAACTCAACTGCGGGCATGTCGCTACCCGAAAAACACTGGTCGACAACCTGCGCAGAAATATGGCCATATTTAAGGTAACAGGCCACCAGCGACTCAATCCGCCGGGCGAAGCGGGCCGTTTCGGCCTCAGAGCCCAACACCTTGAGCGTGGAACCGCGCGCGATGATCTTCAGCGTAGGATGCAACTCCTTGATCCGCTCCAGATAAGCATCCTGCGGACCATAAAGTTCACGGGGATCCACCCCCTCAATCTCGATCTCTCGTCCTTCGCTCCCCGTCATAAGCTAAAAAAGATAACCCGCACTCAGGGCAAAATTATAAGTACGCAACTTATTGAGTACGGTGGAGCCATCGGGCAAGATCACGTCTCGCTTGGCGCGGAACTGACCGTTATAACGCAGGTCGATCAGGAGGTGACTCAACAATTTCACCCCCACGCCCGCCGTAAAGGAGACCGTAGGGCGTATGCGACCAAAATCGAGCAGGTCGCCGCCCGTCTTCTGCCTGGCGTCGTTCATCACCGTAAACACGGGTCCGGCATAAATACGCACAGGCCTCAACAGACGAAACGAAGCCAGAATGGGTACGTCGATCGAATTGGAGCGCAGATTGAGCTCTCCCATCCCCTCGGGACGAATGCGCAGCCCCTGACGGACATAAAATATCTGCGGCTCGACAGCCAGCGCCCCCATATCGAGGGCTACGGTCATGCCGGCCTGCCAGCCGAGTTTGTTACGGATATCGGTCCGGCTCATGTCGGTCGTGTAATCGGGAATATTGATACCGCCCAACACACCCCACTCCACCTTGACACGCGGAGCCCGGGCCGAAGCCGTAGCGGCAACCGTACCGGCCAGCAAAAGGGTTAAAAGAAGTTTGCGAAACATGAATAACAAATTATTTAGCTTACCAATATATGCAGATTCTTCGGCTATCGCTTCGGAATGGCATTTTTAATTTTCAGTCTCCACGCCGCCCAGAACATATATCCCACGCAGGCCACAACGAAGAGCATCCCCCACCGGGCATCGCCCGCAGCCCGGATGATCGCGCTGCACACCGGTCCCGAAAGCGCTCCGGCCGAAATAGCCAGAATCATCAGGCCCGAAATACCGTTGGCATGGCTCGGCTCAGCCTTGGTAGCCACGGCGTAAAACGTGGCAAAGACACAGGCCAGTGTAAAGCCCAGCACACCGACAGCCGCATAAACAGCCGCCTCACTGCGCACGAAGAGCAGCACAAAGCAGAGCACCAGTGCGGCGGCCATGTTCCAGCGCAAATAACCCACGTCGGAATAACGGGTCAACACCCACGCCCCGACAAGAGTGCCGACGATGCGGCAAGCATAAAAACCCGTGGTCGTAAGAATCGACGAGGGGCTGTCAACGAGCCGCACCGAGAGAAAGCCGATACCTACGTCGGCAGCAATGAAGCAGGCGACACCCACGGCCGAGAGCAGCACAGCCGGATTGCGCAGCAAACGAAAGCAGTCGGCCAGACCGGCGGCCTTCGCCCCGCTCTGCGGCTCGGGTACCGCAGTAAATTGCAGCCACACACCCCCGACGACCGTCAGCACGGCATAAAGAGGCAGCAGCAGACGCCACGACCCGGTGGCAGCAACAAGACCCGTGACGATGGGCGCGAGCAACAGCAATGAAGTGTTACGAAAAATCTGACCGACAGTCAGATAACTGGTCATCCGTGCCCTGGGAACAATAGTAGCCAGCAGGGGATTGACCGCAACCTGAACGATCGTATTGCCGATGCCCAGAAGGCCGAAACCGACAAAATACCACCCCAAAGCGCATCCCTCGCCTGCAGCGAAAGGCACCAGCAGACCGACGCACGTAAAGGCATAACCCAAAATCGCCGTAGCCTTGCGACCGATGCGGTTCATCAACGCAGCAACAGGCGTTGACAACAGCAAAAACCACAAAAAGACCATCGTCGGCAGAAAGCTCACAGCTCCCTGCTGTCCGGGGAATCCGGCGGCGATGCGTCCGGTGATCGGGGCTACGATGTCGCAGAAGCCCATAATGAAAAATCCCGCCAATACAGGCGCCAGCAGCCGGCTATCAACCTTTTTCTCGTTCATTTCAAACAGATTCGATTTGTCAAAGTTACGTTTTTTTTCGGAAATTCAGGCGCCCGCAAGGCCGAAAAATCCGCAGACCCAAACAATTTCGGTTCCCAGAGCTCCAAAAATCCAGCCGGGAAGCGCCCGGCACAAGATTTTACACCCCAACAAGCGGAAATTTGCACAATTATTTCTACATTTGTTTCAAATCATTTACGAACGCATGTCCCCGCTCACAGCCATCGGCATCACCCTGCCGCTTGAAGATCCCATTCTCAAGTTTATGCTCATCATGGCCATCGTGCTGGCGGCGCCGCTCATATTGAACCGGCTGAAGATACCCTACCTGCTGGGGCTCATTATCGCCGGAGCGGTCATCGGCCCCCACGGCCTGAACCTCGTGCTGCGCGACAGCAGTATTATTCTGTCGGGCACGGCGGGCCTGCTGTACATCATGTTCCAGTCTGGACTGGAGATGGACATGAACGATTTCCGGCACAACGGCTGGCGCAGCCTCGTTTTCGGGCTCTACACCTTCTCAGTGCCGATGATCTTCGGCATCGTCGCCGGGCACTGGATTCTGGGCTATTCCGTCTATTCGTCGGTCCTGCTGGCCGGGTTGTTCGCCTCGCAAACCCTGATCGCCTACCCCATCGTCAGCCGCTTAGGCATCACACGCGACAAAGCCGTGACGATCGCTGTGGGTGGTACGATCATCACCGACATCCTGGCCCTGATGGTGTTGACGGTGGTCGTCGGGCTCTCTACAGGCCAGACCGGCAACGGCTTCTGGCTCCGCTTCGGGTGTTCGGTCGTAGCGTGCGTAGCAGCAATCCTGCTGCTTTTTCCGCTGCTGGGGCGCTGGTTCTTCAAACGATGCAGCGACAACGTGTCGCAATATGTCTTCGTGCTGGTCATGGTCTTTCTGGGCGCCTATCTGGCCCAGCTGGCGGGGCTGGAGCCCATCATCGGGGCGTTTCTGGCGGGGCTGGCCATGAACCGCCTGATCCCGGGCACATCACCCCTGATGAACCGCATCGAGTTCGTGGGCAACGCCATCTTCATCCCGTTCTTCCTCATCGGCGTGGGTATGTTGATCGACTACCGGGCCTTCTTTCGCAGTTGGGAGAGCATCGAGGTGAGCGCCGTGATGATCGTCATGGTCACGGCAGCCAAATACATCGCAGCCTGCCTCACGCAGAAAACTTTCCGTCTCTCCCGCGACCAGCGCACGCTGCTCTTTGGCCTGAGCAGTGCCCATGTGGCGGCCACGCTGGCCGCCGTGATGGTGGGCTACAACGTCGTACTGGGCCACACGCCCACAGGCGAGCCAATCCGCCTGCTGAACGAAGCCGTGCTGAACGGCACGATCCTCATGATTCTGGCGACCTGCACGATCTCGACCTTCGCATCACAGCACGGCGCCCACAACATTGCCATCAAAGGCTCGCCCACAACCGACAAACACGACTCAGGCGAACACGTCCTGATACCCGTTTCCTATCGCGAAGGAATCGGCGAACTGGTGGGGCTGAGCATCGCCCTGACCAAACAGAAATACCGGAACCTCTACGCACTGAATGTCATTGACAACCAAAACGACGATCCCGAACTGAAGAAACGCGCGCAGACACTGCTCGAAACCGCCGCAACGGCCGCCGCAGCTGCTGACATCCACATGCACAGTCTGTTGCGCTACGACGTAAACACGGTAAACGCCATCGTCTCGGCCGTGCGCGAACGCAACATCACCGATCTGGTGCTGGGGATGCACCGAAGTTCCCCCGGTCCGACCCTCCCACTGCCCGTCCTTGCCGGCACAGCCGCCGCACTGGGCAAAACCCTGCCTCCGGTACTGGCCCAATGCGCCGTGACAACCTTCATCTACCGCCCGGCCCAGCCCCTGCCGACGATCAAACGCCACATAGTCGTCGTGCCCCGTAAAGCGGAATTGGAGGCTGGATTCCAGGCCTGGCTGCTGCGTATCCGCCACTTGGTCCACGACACGGGAGCCCAACTGATCTTCTACGCCCCGGAAACGACTGTCGGGCATCTGCGTGGAAAGCGCCACCGTAAAGACATAGCACGTTACATCGTCCACGAGGCCGGATGGGACAATCCAGCCTCCCTGCTGCCTCAGCTGCGCCCCGACGACTGTCTTTGGGTCGTCATGAGCCGTCGCGACCACCTCTCCTACCAACCCGGCATGTCCCGCATGCCGGGTTATCTGGACGAAACGCTCCGCAACAACAGCTTCGTGCTGCTCTATCCCGTGCAGGCAGGACACTCCGAACAACCGGGCATCTTCAATATGGGAATAGGATAAAATGCAATGAAACTTGCCCGAACCGTAATCCGAAAACAGAAAACTAAAGCCCGATATTTCGTTTTTCGGAAAAAATTTCCGTATCTTTGCAACTGTTGAATTGGTTCGCCAATTTGTAAAATACTCACACGTCAAGAATCGAAACCTGATACAAGAATGAAAACCAACTACGAAATCCGCTACGCTGCGCATCCCGAGGATGCCAGGCATTACGACACGGCCCGTCTGCGCCGCGACTTTCTGATCGAGAAGGTCTTCGCGGCCGACGAAGTGAACATGGTCTACTCGATGTACGACCGCATGATCGTGGGCGGCGCTATGCCCGTCAATGAATCACTCAAGCTCGAAGCCATCGACCCATTGAAAGCTCCCCACTTCCTCACGCGCCGCGAGATGGGCATCTTCAACGTCGGCGGCAAGGGGCGTGTGAAATCGGGCGACACTGTTTTCGAACTCGACTATAAGGAGGCCCTCTACTTAGGCGCCGGGGAACGCGAAGTGACTTTCGAGAGCGTCGATCCCCAGCATCCCGCCAAGTTCTACTTCAACTCCACAACGGCACACTGCACATACCCCGACAAGAAGGTTACCAAGGCCGACGCCGTGGTGGCGCACATGGGTTCGCTCGAAGGCTCCAACGACCGCAACATCAACAAGATGCTCGTCAACCAGGTGCTGCCCACGTGCCAGTTGCAGATGGGCATGACCGAGTTGCTGCCCGGCAGCGTGTGGAACACGATGCCGGCCCATGTCCACTCACGCCGCATGGAGGCCTATTTCTACTTCGAGGTGCCCGAGGAGCACGCTGTCTGCCACCTGATGGGCGAAGTCGACGAGACGCGCCACATCTGGATGAAAGGCGACCAGGCTGTCCTCTCGCCCGAATGGTCAATCCACAGCGCCGCGGCCACGCACAACTACACCTTCATCTGGGGCATGGGCGGCGAGAACCTCGACTACGGCGACCAGGATTTCTCGAAGATTACGGACCTGAAATAAGGCATCTCTTTTCGGGAGGGGCCGTTCCGCATCCCGGAATACCTTATAAACTTTAACTTTTCCCTTTATAAAAATGGTAAATTTTTCTTTGGAAGGCAAGGTCGCTCTGGTGACGGGCGCCTCCTACGGCATCGGCTTCGCGCTGGCCACGGCATTCGCACGTCAGGGCGCCAAAATCGTCTTTAACGACATCAAGCAGGAACTCGTGGACAAAGGTCTGGCCGCCTACAAAGCCGAAGGCATCGAGGCCCACGGCTATGTCTGCGACGTGACCAACGAAGAGCAGGTCAACGCGCTGGTGGCGCAGATCGAAAAGGAGGTCGGCTCGATCGACATTCTGGTGAACAATGCCGGCATCATCAAGCGCATCCCGATGCACGAAATGACAGCCGCCGAATTCCGCCAGGTAATCGACATCGACCTCAACGGCCCGTTCATCGTCTCGAAAGCCGTCATTCCGTCCATGATCAAAAAAGGCCACGGCAAGATCATCAACATCTGCTCGATGATGTCCGAACTGGGCCGCGAGACCGTATCAGCCTACGCTGCCGCAAAGGGCGGTCTGAAGATGCTCACGCGCAACATCGCCTCGGAATACGGAGAGTACAACATCCAGTGCAACGGCATCGGCCCGGGTTACATCGCCACGCCGCAGACCGCGCCGCTGCGCGAAAAGCAGCCCGACGGTTCGCGCCACCCGTTCGACGCCTTTATCGTCGCCAAGACGCCCGCCGCACGCTGGGGCACGCCCGAAGACCTGATGGGCCCGGCGGTGTTCCTCGCCTCGGAGGCTTCGAACTTTGTCAACGGCCACGTCCTCTACGTCGACGGCGGTATCCTGGCTTACATCGGCAAGCAGCCGAAATAATTGTCGTACAACACGCTGCAAGCGGGAAATCACTCCACAAGGAGGGTTTCCCGCTTCTCTTTATCCTGGACCACCTCCCGCTTCGGGTTACCGCGCCTGCAGTTCCGGCGGCCTGATCAATGTGGGCGCATACGGCGGCGCCTGGAGCAGTTCGACTAACGCGGCGTGGGGTGTGCACGGGTCGCTCCTGATCTTCTTCAGTACCAACGTACACCCTGAGAGCGGCGACAGCCGTGCGCACGCTTTCCCCGTTCGCTGCGTGCAAGAATAAGAGAGGGGGGGGGCAAGCCGCCTGCGGGAACTGCAATGCACACATTACGAAAAAACACCCCTCGCGAAATAGGCTCATTATCCATGATCTTTTTTGCCTGGAATTTTGCAAATCCAGATTTTGCGATTATCTTTGCATCCGCAAAGGGGGATTAGCTCAGCTGGCTAGAGCGCTTGCATGGCATGCAAGAGGTCACGAGTTCGAATCTCGTATTCTCCACAATTTCGACGATTGCGACGGCAGAACATCGGTTCTGCCGTTTTTTTTGTCATTTTTTTATTGTACTTTTGGGCCGAAATTGTCCTCGTTTTCGCCCCGTAACCAGAAACTCGAGCCGAGGACCTACTTTCGTCCGATGAAGGAAACAACTCACATCTACCCTATTTTCGACCGCATGGAGTCGCGCTCCGAGAAAGAGCAGTGCCTCGGACAGCACGGCATCACTGTATGGTTCACAGGACTTTCCGGCTCCGGAAAGAGTACGATTGCCATAGCTCTTGAACGTGAGCTCTCCGCCCGGGGCATTCTGTGCCGCCTGCTCGATGGCGACAACATCCGCAGCGGCATAAATGCAAACTTAGGCTTCTCGCCCGATGACCGGCGCGAAAATATCCGCCGCATCGCCGAAGTATGCAAGCTCTTCACCGAAACGGGCATTGTAACGCTGGCAGCGTTCGTCAGCCCGCAGCGCGAACTACGTGAATTGGCCCGCAGAATCGTCGGGGCCGACGACTTCGTCGAGGTCTACGTCTCCACCTCGCTCTCCGAGTGCGAGCGCCGCGACGTCAAGGGTCTCTATGCCAAAGCCCGGCGGGGCGAAATCGCCGATTTTACGGGTATCTCGGCACCTTTCGAGGCTCCCGAACACGCCGATCTGACGCTCGACACGACACAGCTGCCCGTGGCGGAGAGCGTCAAGCGCCTCCTCGAGGCAATAGAGCCCAAAATCATCCTTCCGACCTGCAAAAAAAATGAAACCGCTTATGAATAAATACCAACTCAGCCACCTCAAGGCGCTGGAAGCCGAATCGATACATATCATCCGCGAAGTAGCGGCTGAATTTCGCAATCCGGTAATGCTCTACTCCATCGGCAAGGACTCATCGGTGATGGTGCGGCTGGCCGAAAAGGCTTTTTATCCGGGCAAGGTTCCTTTCCCGCTCATGCACATCGACTCGAAGTGGAAGTTCCGCGAGATGATCGAGTTCCGCGACACCTACGCGCGCGAACACAACTGGGACCTGATCGTCGAGTACAACAAAAAGGCCTACGAAGAGGGCGTGGGCCCTTTCACCCACGGCAGCAAGGTTCACACCGACCTGATGAAGACCCAGGCCCTGCTGATGGCGCTCAAGAAATACGGTTTCGACGCCGCATTCGGCGGAGCTCGACGCGACGAGGAGAAAAGCCGCGCCAAAGAGCGTATCTTCTCATTCCGCAACGAGTTCCAGCAGTGGGACCCCAAGAACCAACGGCCCGAACTGTGGGACATATATAACACGCGCATCCGCGAGGGCGAGAGCATCCGCGTCTTCCCGCTCTCAAACTGGACCGAGCTCGACATCTGGCAGTATATCCGTCAGGAGCGCATCCCCATCGTGCCGCTCTACTACGCCAAGGAGCGCCCCGTGGTTGAAATGAACGGCAACCTGATCATGGTCGACGACGACCGTATGCCCGCAGAACTGCGACAGCAGGCCCAGATGCGCAAGGTGCGCTTCCGCACGTTAGGCTGCTACCCCCTGACGGGCGCTGTGGAGAGTGAAGCCGACACGATCGAAAAGATCGTCGAGGAGATGATGACCACCACCAAGTCGGAACGCACGACGCGCGTGATCGACTTCGACCAGGAGGGCAGCATGGAGCAGAAGAAACGCGAAGGGTACTTTTAAAGGAAAAACATTATGGCACTCAGCATAGAAGAATTTCTGGCCCAGGACGAACGTAAGGATCTGCTGCGTCTGCTGACCGCAGGGTCGGTCGACGACGGCAAGTCGACGCTCATAGGCCGCCTCTTATTCGACAGCAAAAAGCTCTACGAAGACCAGCTCGACGCGCTGGAGCGCGACAGCAAACGCTGCGGCAACGCCGGCGACCACATCGATTACGCATTGCTGTGCGACGGCCTCAAGGCCGAACGCGAGCAAGGCATCACTATCGACGTTGCCTACCGCTACTTCTCAACCAACCGCCGCAAGTTCATCATCGCCGACACCCCGGGACATGAGCAGTATACGCGCAACATGATCACGGGCGGATCGACGGCTAATCTGGCCATCATATTGGTTGATGCCCGTACGGGCGTCATCACCCAGACACGGCGCCACAGCTACCTCGCCTCGCTTTTAGGCATCCGCCATGTAGTGCTGGCCGTCAACAAGATGGACTTGGTGGACTACTCGCAGAAACGGTTCGACGAGATCGCTGCCGAGTACCGCACATTCGTGGCGCCGCTCGGTATTCCTGACCTGCAGTGCATCCCGCTTTCGGCACTCGAAGGTGACAACGTGGTAGAGCGCAGCAACCGCACCCCGTGGTACGACGGCCCGGCACTGCTCGAATTTCTGGAGACGGTGCCCATCGATCAGGACATCGAAATGAACGACTTCCGCTTCCCGGTGCAGTATGTGCTGCGGCCCAACCTCGACTTCCGTGGCTTCAGCGGCAAGATCGCCTCGGGTGTTATCCGTCGCGGCGACGAGGTACTGGCCCTGCCGTCGGGCAAAACATCGCGCGTCAAGCAGATCGTAACCTTCGACGGCGCGCCTGCGGAGGCCTTTGCTCCGCAATCGGTGACACTGACCCTCGAAGACGAAATCGACCTTTCGCGCGGTGAAATGCTCGTGCGACCCGACAACCGCCCCGAAGTGGGCCACAACATCCGGGCAATGCTGGTATGGATGGACGAAGAGCCGATGGACCGCTCGAAATCGTTCTTCCTCAAGCACACCACCAACCTCACGCGCGCCCGCATCGGCCGCATCGAATACCGTGTGGACATCAACACGATGGAGCGCCACGCGACCGAGAACCTCTCGCTCAACGAAATAGGCGAAGTGACCCTCACAGTCAACAATTCACTGCTGTTCGACCCCTACACCCGCAATCGCGCGACGGGCTCGTTCGTAGTAATCGACCCCGTGACGAACTACACCTCGGCCGTGGGTATGATCCTCGGGGCTGACGACACAGCGACAGACGATACCCCGCAAGGCCTTGTCATCCGCCTCGCCGAATTAGGCATAGAGCCACAGCATCGCCAGGCCGTGGAACGTGTCTGCCATTACCTGCGCAACAACGGAATAGACGTTACCTGCACCGAAAAATAACTCGCCGATGGGACTGCTCAAATTCGACAATCTGCCGATCAACACCTTAGTCGGGGCCGACCGTGCCACCTTCGACGCCATCACACGCGGTGCGGAAATTGACAAGGAGTATCGCCGCAAATTCACCCTGACACGCCGGCTGGAGCGCCTGCTGGATCCGTTCTACACGATCAACGACAAGTACTACAGCCATTTAACTCCGATGCCCGACACCGAAGAGCCAATTTTCATCCTGGGACATTGGCGCAGCGGCACGACTTTCGTGCACAACGTTATCTCGTGCGACGAGCGCTTTGGTTACTGTACGACCTACCAGACCGTATTTCCGCATCTGATGCTGCGGGGCGCCTCGTTCTTCAAACGTTGCGCCGCAGCCTTCATGCCCGCACAGCGCCCCACCGATTCGCTGGAACTGAAGGTTGACCTGCCCCAGGAGGAGGAATTTGCCCTGTCGAACATGATGCCCTGCTCGCACTACAACTTCTGGACTTTCCCGCGCCGCATGGCCGAATACCGCGAAAAGTACCTCGTATTCAACGAAATAACGGAAGACGAACGTCAGGTATTCAAGGATTCGCTCGCTAAACTCATCGACATATCGCTGCGCACACAGCATAAGCGACAATTTCTGTCGAAGAACCCGCCCCATACGGGCCGTATCCGCACACTTCTGGAGATGTACCCCGGTGCAAAGTTCGTCTATCTGGTGCGCAACCCCTACACGGTCTTCGAATCGACAAGCAGCTTCTTCGGCAATACGCTGAAAACCACACAGCTGCAACATATCGGGCCAGAACAGCTCACGCGCGAAATTCTGGACAATTACCGCGCCCTCTATGAGAAATACGAAGCGGAAAAGCACCTTATTCCCGAAGGACATCTCATCGAAGTGCGTTTCGAAGATTTCGAAGCCGACCCGGTAGGTATGACCTCCCGTATCTATAACCAGCTTGGTCTGGAAGGTTTCGGACAGGCACGCCCCGCGATGGAACAATACGTCGGCAGCCGCAAAGGATTCAAGAAAAACAAGTATCGTTACGACGAGCAGACCATCCGTCTGGTTGAGGAAAACTGGGCCGACGCACTCCGGCAATGGGATTATAAGCTCTGACCCGACCTTCGGGTTACCGCACCAGCAATTCCGGCGGCCTGGGCAGTGTGGGCGCGTACGGTTTCGCCTGGGGCAGTGCGCCTTACTCGGCCACCAGCACGAGCGGGTCGAGCTTGGGCTTCTACAG
>CAJUIE010000008.1 GCA_910586375.1 uncultured Alistipes sp.
CCCCTATGTCATGCGTGAGAGGCATGTATCCTAACCCTTAGATGAATCCACCGTTAATTTTGTGCTGCAAAGATAACGCCTTTGTCTGAATATGCAAAATTTTCAGGTAAAAACTGCAAATTTTTTCGAAACGACACCCAACGGCACGCTTTTCGGACTATCTTTACCGAAAATATACCTTGTATGAAGATCACTCGCCTTGCCGTTCCTCTGCTTGCGGCCATGATGCTGAACGCCTGTAACTCCCGAACGGTTGTAGAGCCGCAGTTTGAAATAGCAGCTCTCGATACGCTCGTCGGCACTCCCGACTGGGGCTGCCGGGTTGATTACCGTTTTGCAACGATCCGCAATGCCGCTAAGTCGCCCGCTCTCGGGGCCATTGAACAAGCCAACATTGGCTATTTCTACCAAATCGAGGAGCCCGACGGTCCGGCAGCTGAAGCGGCTGAAGAGTCATTGCGTCAGATTGCTGACGAATTGCGTCTGCCCGAAAAACCTGAGCAGGCACCCGCCTGGAGCCCCGGTGAAATATCGGTCGAAAGCGAAGGTTCGGTGGCCGACACGCTGCTAAATTACGCGATCTATCGTTCGAGCTATCTGGGTGGGGCACACGGAATGTATACTGCGGAGTACCATACCTACTCACTCGTCGACGGTTACGAGCTCCGGGCGGCCGATCTTTTCGGTGAGGAGCGTCTCGGGCCGCTTGCCACGCAGATACGCCGAAAGATTTACACGGCCTATGACGCTACGTCCGACGAGGAGCTGGTTGAACAGGGGTTCTTTCCTGAATACATCGGTGTGACGGAGAATTTCCGCATCACGCCTGACTCGATCTTCTTCTACTTCAATCCTTATGAAATAGGCTGCTATGCTCTTGGCCCTGTCGAAGTCTCTTTTTCGCAGCAGGAGATAGAGGCGCTCCGGCCCTGACGCCCGGCAGTATCTTACTGCTTCTGTTGTGCTGCATACATGCGGCACCAGGGGGCGATGCCGCAGTCGGCACATTTGGGCGCCCGCGCCGTGCAGACGTAACGGCCGTGGAGAATCAGCCAGTGGTGCGCCACGGGGAGCAGCGGCCCGGGGATGTTCTTTTCGAGTGCCTGCTCGGTCTGGAGCGGCGTTTTGGATCCGGTGGTCAGCCCGAGGCGCTCCGAAACGCGGAAGACATGCGTATCCACCGGCATCACCTCCCGCTGCCACAAGACGGCACCCAGCACATTGGCTGTCTTTCGTCCTACGCCCGGCAGGCGTTGCATGGCATCGAGGTCGGAGGGAACTTCACCCCCAAATTCGTCGCATAACATGCGGGCCATGCCAGCCAGGTTGCGGGCTTTGTTGTTGGGGTAGGAGATGCTTTTTATATAGGGGTAAATGCCTTCGGCTCCGGCTTCTGCCATTTTGTCGGGTGTGGGAAATGCTTCGAAGAGCGCCGGCGTGGTCATGTTCACCCGCTTGTCGGTGCACTGGGCCGAGAGGATCACGGCCACCAGCAGCTGGTAGGGATTTGCGTAGTGCAACTCGCTTTCGGCTACGGGCATGTGCTCGGAGAACCAGGCGATGATGCCGTCATAACGTTGTCGGAGTGTCATAGAGGTCTGTTTTTCGAGTGCCGGAACAGAATTTTCTTCACGAAAAGCCCTGCCCCTTCCGGGCAGAGCACCAGGCGCGGGGTTTGCCGCACGTCGGTCCACCAGCGGGTCAGGTATTCTCCTGCCGGGCCTTCCCACGAGAGAATCCACAGCGCCACGGCCATGCGTTCGCGCAGGATGCGGAATCGGTTGCGGCTATTGCCGTAATGATCATCGAACCAGAGACTTATTTCCATCAACGAATCACGGAAGGCGATGCGATCACGGTATGCCGTGGTATGGCTTACGCTTTCAGGTAGTCGCCGGTGTATGGCCGTCGGGCGTTCCATGAGGCGGATGTGGCTCCGGGAAGCGAACCACAGCCACATAGGCCAGTCGTCGGTCCGCCATTCGGGGTGCTCCGCAGGGCGTACTTCGGCGTAGTAGCGGGCTATGAGGTCGCGGCGTGCCACGGCCGTGCAATTGGCGATGGTCGTGCGTAGCAGCAAGCGGTCGAAGTCGGTGTAGCGGGCATGGGGCCAGGGGCGTTGCTCGCCCGTGGCCTGGTAGAAATCGATAGCGTCGGTGCAGCACATGCCGCACGAGGGGTCGTTTTCGAGCAGCTCGACCTGCATTTGCAGCTTCTGAGGATCGCACCACCGGTCGTCACCGTCGAGGTAGGCGACATAACGACCGCGGCAAGCTTCGAACGTGCGGCGGTAGTTGGCGCGCCACCCCACGTTTTTCGTGTCGCTCACCACGTGCACCTGCCCGGGATATTGTGCCGCATATGCCCGGACGATTTCTGCAGTCCGGTCGGTGCTGCAATCTTCGCCGATGACCAGCTCCACGCCGAACGAGGTTTGCTGCGCAAGGACGCTCTCGATCGCCTCGCGGATGTAGGCTTCGTGGTTGTAGGCGGTCATGCAGACCGAGACGAGCGGCGTGGACATGGTGCTATAATCGGGTCAGCTTGGCGAACCGGGCCAGCAGGGTCTTTTCGCCAGCCGTGTCGAAGCGAATGGTCAGCTTATGGTCTTCGTGGAGGTTTTCGATCCGCACGATGACCCCCGGGCCGAACTTGGGGTGCGCGACCCGCAGGCCGACAGTATAACCTCCGGCCGAAGCGGGGCCCGATGTTGCGGCGCTTGCGGATGTTTCGCCCGCAGGAGCATCGGAAGCCTGTCGGGAACCTAAGCTCCGCATCCCTTCGGTTGAGGTGCGGAGCGGCTGCACGAGAGCCGGATCGGGTGCTGCCGGGCGTGATGAACGACTATCCGCGTGCCGGAACCCGGAACCTTCGGGGGCTGTGCCCTGCTGCCGCTGTTCGAAGCGGTAGTCGAAGCGGCGGCGCAGTTCGTCGATGGCCTGACTCCCCTCCTTGCGGCGCGGCATCAGGTCGTCGTCCTCGTCGAGGACGTTTTCGAGGAACTTCGGGTCGATTTCGCGCAGAAAGCAGCTTGGCCGCGAAAACTCCATATTACCCCACTTGAACCGCATTTCGGCATAGGAGAGCGTCGCGGCAACTTTGGCACGCGTGAGGGCCACATAGAACAATCGTCGCTCCTCCTCCAGACCGTCGGGCGACTCGGTGGCTCGTAGCGAGGGGAAGAGATTTTCTTCAAGACCCACAATGTACACGTACTTGTATTCGAGCCCTTTGGCCGAGTGTACGGTCATGAGTGTTACCTTGTTGCGGTCGTCGGGGTCGTCCTTGTCCATGTCGGTCTGGAGCATGGCCTGCTGCAGCCACTCTTCGATGGTCGCCCCGGCATCGGGCTCCCGTTCGCCGTTGCGGATTTCGGCATCGCACTGCTCCTTGAAGAGTTGCAGCGAGTTGAGAAGCTCTTCGATATTTTCGAGCGCCGAGGTTGCCTCCGGTGTGTTCTCGGCCCGATAAAGGGTGAGAATGCCCGATTTCGACGCGACCTCCAGACCGAAGTCGTAGAGTCCTTTTCCGGTGCGCTCGGCTGCCAGAGTGCGGATCAGGGTCACGAACTCTGTGACTTTGCGGGCGATGGCTTTCTGCACGGCATTTTCGGGGGGCAGGGCGACCAGCGTGTCGACGGCCTCCCACATCGAAACGCCGCGTTCGGTGGCCAGCTGCCCGATCCGCTGCACGGTAGTATCGCCGATGCCACGCGCGGGGTAGTTGACGATGCGGCGGAAGGCCTCGTCGTCGCGCGGGTTGATGACCAGGCGGAAATAAGCCATCAGGTCCTTGATCTCTTTATGGTCGAAGAATGACGAACCCTTATAAATGCGGTAGGGGATGCCCCGCCGCCGGAGGTTCTCTTCAAGAACAAGCGATTGGTTGTTGGTGCGGTAGAGGATGGCTGCCTCGGCCCACTCGTCGCCGGCGGTCCGTACGCGGTCGCGCAGCTCGGAAACAACCCGCTCGGCCTCCTCGCGATCGTTGTAAGCCCGCAGAACGCGGATTTTATCACCCCGGGCTCCCTCAGAGAAACACTTCTTGTCCAGCCGTTTGGCGTTGTGGCGGATGACCGAGTTGGCGGCGTCGACGATGGTCTGCGTCGAGCGATAATTCTGCTCCAGCTTGAAGACCTGAGCCTTGGGATAATCCTTTTGAAAAGAGAGGATGTTCTCGATCTTGGCGCCACGGAACGAGTAGATCGACTGGGCATCGTCGCCCACGACGCAGAGGCGGCCGTGGATCTGCGACAGTCGCCGGATGATGACATACTGGGCGTAGTTGGTGTCCTGATACTCGTCGACCAGAATATATTGGAACTGCTGCTGGCAGCGTTCCAGCACGTCGGAATGGTCGCGCAGCAGGATGTTGGTCTGCAACAGGATGTCGTCGAAATCCATCGCCCCATTGTGTTTGCAGCGCTGGCAGTAGATATCGTAGATGTTGCCGAATTCGGGAATCTGGGACTGGCGGTCTTCGGCCGCATAGGCCGATTTGGCCAGATAGGCCCCGGGTGTCACCAAACAGTTTTTGGCATAGGATATGCGCGAAGCAATGCGGGCGGGTGTGTATTTTTTATCGTCGAGGTTGAGTTCTT
Source organism: uncultured Alistipes sp. (assembly GCA_910586375.1). Lineage (GTDB taxonomy): Bacteria > Bacteroidota > Bacteroidia > Bacteroidales > Rikenellaceae > Alistipes. The sequence continues at coordinate 4,601 of CAJUIE010000008.1, forward strand.
TTACTATGGTTCTTATCAGATTCCGGCTATCCGACGTGTCGTAAATTGTAAAGGTTTTCGGAAATCCCAGTCGGTCGGCATATAAGCGCAGCAGCCGCAGAAAAATCGAGTGGAAAGTGCCCATCCAGATTTGGCGGCTGCGGTTACCGGGCAACATCTGTCCGATTCGCTCGCGCATTTGCTCGGCGGCTTTGTTGGTAAAGGTCAGGGCCAGGATATTCGAGGCTTCGATCCCCTGTCCGATCATGTATGCGATGCGCGTGGTGAGCACGCGCGTCTTGCCCGAGCCGGCGCCGGCGATGATGAGCGATGCCGAATCGTAGTTGACGACGGCGGCACGCTGGGCCTCGTTGAGACCCTGCAATATTTTATTGGATGTTGATTCTGGTTCCATCGGGGCAAAGTTAATAGTTTTCGCGCGAATAAATTCCGAAGAAAACAATATCTTTGCAGGGCAAACGTTTTCGATAGGTCAAAAGATATGTTTTCGCAATACAGATTCTTCGTCGGGCTGTGCCCTCCTCAGAATGACAATAGTCAGGCTGGCGAGCCGGAGCTCCCGGCTGCGGAGGTTCGCAACTTGTGTTGCTTGCTCCGGCCCGAAAAACCCGCGCAAAAAGCCTCCGACCCGCACGAAAACGAAAAACTGACTGCAAACAGAAAAACAAGATAAGAGACATGAGCGAAGTCATCAACATCAAGGAACTCAACGAACGCATCGAACGTGAATCGGTCTTTGTCGACACGCTGCGCAGCGAAATGGGTAAGGTCATCGTGGGCCAGAGCCATCTGGTCGACACGCTGCTGATCGGCCTGTTGTCCAACGGACATATCCTCTTAGAGGGCGTGCCGGGTCTGGCCAAGACGTTGGCCATCACTACACTGGCCAAGGCCGTCGATGCCTGCTTTTCGCGCATCCAGTTCACGCCTGACTTGTTGCCTGCCGACCTGCTGGGTACGCTGATCTATTCGCAGAAGAACGAGGATTTCGTCGTTAAGAAGGGCCCTGTTTTTGCCAACTTCGTGCTGGCCGACGAGATCAACCGTTCGCCGGCCAAGGTGCAGTCGGCTCTTTTGGAGGCGATGCAGGAGCGGCAGGTGACCCTCGGCGAGGAGACCTTCCCCCTGCCTCAGCCCTTCCTGGTGCTGGCTACGCAGAACCCTCTGGAGCAGGAAGGTACCTATCCGCTGCCCGAGGCTCAGGTCGACCGTTTCATGCTCAAGGCCCGCATCTCCTACCCCAACAAGCAGGAGGAGCGCGACATCGTGCGCATGAACCTCTCGGGCGGTGGGCTGCCTGAGGTGCGCAAGGTCATATCGCCCGAAGACATTGTAAAGGCCCGCACGGTTGTGGAGGACGTCTATATGGACGAGAAGATTGAGAAATACATCGTCGACATCATCTTTGCCACGCGCGAACCGGGCGAATATAACCTTCCGAAATTGCAGAACCTCATCGCTTACGGCGGTTCGCCGCGTGCCTCCATATCATTGGCCAAGGCGGCCCGGGCCTATGCTTTCATCCGTCGTCGCGGGTACGTAATCCCTGAGGATGTGCGGGCTGTATGCCACGATGTGCTGCGCCACCGCATAGGTCTGACTTATGAGGCTGAGGCCGAAAATATCACCTCGGAGGAGCTCGTGACCGAAATCCTGAACAACGTAATCGTCCCCTGAGGCGTATGGAGGAGAACGAGAACGATATTCTCCGGCGTGTCCGTAAGATCGAGATCAAGACCCGGGGTCTCTCCGACGAAATCTTCGCCGGCAAATATCACACGGCTTTTCGTGGGCGGGGCATGTCGTTTTCTGAAGTGCGGGAATACCGCGCCGGCGACGACGTGCGTGACATCGACTGGAACGTCACAGCCCGGTCGGGCAATCCCCACATCAAGGTCTATGAGGAGGAGCGCGAGCTGACGATGATGCTCCTTGTGGATGTCTCGGCCTCGCGCATGTTTGGAACCACCGGCCGCCTCAAGAAGGGCATGATCACCGAAATCGCCGCCGTGCTGGCCTTTTCGGCTGTGCAGAACAACGACAAGGTGGGCTGCATCTTTTTCTCGGACCGCGTGGAAAAGTTCATTCCGCCGAAAAAGGGGCGCAGCCATATCCTGGCGATCATCCGCGAGCTGGTGGGTTTTCGTCCCCAGTCGCGGGGCACGAAACTCTCGGAACCCCTGCGGATGTTGACCAACGTCAACAAGAAACGTTGCACGACCTTCATTCTCTCCGATTTCCTCAACCCGATGCGGGACCGGGAGGCACTGGAAGACGCCCTGAAGATCGCCGGCAGCAAGCACGACCTGGTGGCTATCCGCGTCTATGACCCACGCGAAGCTGCGATGCCCGACGTGGGAATCGTCGAGTTGCAGGATGCCGAGAGTGGCCGTAAGATCTGGGTTGATACCTCGTCGCGGGCCGTGCGCGACCACTACGCTGCGGCGTGGTGCCGTCATACGGAGGCCGTAGGCGAGCTGCTGCGCCACTACCGTATCGACGCAGCGACCGTGGCCACAGAGGGCGACTATGTGGCTGAACTTCTGAAACTTTTCAAGCAACGATGAAACTTTTTTCGATGATTGGGCGCAATCTGATAGATATTTTCGACCGCAGCTTTAACGCAAGCCTCCGCTGGCTCCGGCTTGCCAGCCTAAAGGCTGAAATTTTCAGGTCGCAACCCTTGCTGCGTCCGTTCCTCCTCATCGGAGCCCTTTTCGTATTCGCGGCGGCGGGCGCACAGCGGCCCTTAGTCCGGGCACGTGTCGAGCCCGACAGCATCTTCATCGGCGATCGTTTCGATCTGGTGATCGAGGTTGAAAAGGATCTGGTGCAGACAGTCGAGTTTCCCGAGTTCCGGCCTGAGACCCAGAATAGCGACTTTGAGTTGGTCGAGAGCTTGCCTGTTGACACGCTGTTGCGCGACGGTCGCCGCCTGCATCTGCGCAAACGTTACCGTGTAGCCGCCTTTGGCGAGGGGCGCTTCAATCTGGGCCCGGCGCAGGTGCTCTATGCCGACAAAAACATCGTCGACACCTTGTCGAGCCCCGACACGCTGCGCATTGAGGTGGCGACCTTCCAGATCGACTCTACGTCGCAGTCGATTTACGACCTTAAACCCCAGCTCACACTGCCGTTCCGCATGGCCGAGGTGCGCGGCTATATCCTGTGGACCCTCTTCGGTTTGCTGCTCCTGGGGGCGGTGCTCTATGGGCTTGTCCGCTATCTGCGCAGCCGTGGCAAGCGGATCGGCGACCTCTTCAAGCCGGCGCCGCCCGTGCCGCCCCATGTGGCGGCAATCCGGGCGCTGGAGGCGCTCCACCACCAGAAGCTGTGGCAGAACAACCGCCACAAAGCCTACTATTCGGCCCTTACGGACATCCTGCGTACCTATATCGCTGCGCGCTGGGAAGTGGGGGCACTTGAAATGACCACCGATGAGATCGTCGCAGCCCTCCGTTCCATCGATTTGCCCGACAAGGCCCGCATGGACCTCGGAGCTGTGCTGCGTGATGCCGACCTGGTGAAGTTTGCCAAGGCCGCACCTGAAGCCGAGCAGAACGAGGCCGACTATCTGAAAGCCTACTACTTCGTCGAGGAGACCAAGCCCGTGACGGAGCAGGCCGAGGAGGAGACTGAAAACGAATGACGCCATGCAACGACTATTTTATATCCTTTTTCTTTTTGCTGTTGTTGGTGCTTCGGCGCAGCAGATGCCTGAGCGGCGTCAGGTGCGCCGGGGGAATCGCGCGTACGATCGCGGTGACTATGCTACGGGCATAGAGCGTTACTCGCGGGCGCTGGAGCTTGCTCCGGGGTCGTTCGAAGCGAGCTATGACCTCGGTAACGCGCTTTACAAAGCCGAGATGTTCGACAAGGCCGAGCAGACCATGATCCGCACGGCTGCCGATACGTTGCGCACGACCGAAGAGCGTGCCCGAGCCTGCTACAACCTCGGCAACGCCCAGTTCAGGCAGCAGAAATACAAGGAAGCGCTCGAAAGTTATCGCCAGTCGCTGCGGCTTGACCCCACCGATATGGAGGCTAAGTATAACTATGCCTACACCAAGAAATTGCTCGACGATCAACAGCAGGATGGAGGGGGTAACGACGACCAGAATCAAGACCAGAACCAGGACGAGAAGCAGCAGGAGGGCGATAATTCGCAGGACGGTTCGGCGGACGAGCCGCAACAGGAGCCCGGGGAGGAGAGCTCCGAAGATCCCGAAGATTCCCGCGACAGCGACGGACAACCCACTCCATCGGGCATTTCCGAGCAGGAGCAGGAGCAGATGCTCGACGCCATTCAGGCTCAGGAGGATCGCACGCAGGACAAACTCAAGGAGAAGCAGGGCGTTGTGGTGCGAGGGAAGAAAAATTGGTGATTCTCCGAGGTGAAACGGAGAGACGAAGCCAGCGAGGGGAGCGCTTTGTGCGAGCCTTCGCCGGGGGTGGTTTCGGCTCGCCTGCCTAAGGCAGAAAAACAAAAAACTGTCATCCTGAGGAGCCGTAGCCCTTGGCTGCGGAGGCCCGCAAGTGAAAAAATTAAAGAAAATGACTTTCCATAACCCCTATTTACTCTGGCTGTTGCTGCTGCTCGTGCCGATGTTTGCCTATTATGTATGGCGGACGTTGCAGGGTGGTGCAGCTATCCGCATTTCGAGCATCGAGGGTGCTGCTGGCGCACCGCGGACCGGGCGTTACTACTTGCGTCATGTACCTTTCGTGCTTCGTGCTGCCGCTTTTGCGCTGCTCATCGTGGCGCTGGCGCGACCTCAGGATGTCGAGGAGTGGCGCAATACATCCACCGAGGGCATCGACATTGTACTGGCCATCGACGTTTCGGGTTCGATGCTGGCCCGTGACTTTCGGCCCGACCGCATTACGGCTGCCAAGGAGGTCGCCGGATCGTTTATCGCCGATCGTTATGGCGACCGCATTGGTCTGGTGGTCTTCGCCGGCGAAGCCTTCACCCAAAGTCCGCTGACCACCGACCAGGGGACGTTGCAGACCCTGCTGGGACGCATCCGCAGCGGCCTGATCGAAGACGGCACGGCCATAGGTAACGGTCTGGCTACGGCCATCAACCGCCTGCGCGAGAGCGACGCCAAGTCGAAGGTGGTGATCCTCCTGACCGACGGCGTGAATAACCGCGGCGAGATCGCCCCCCTCATGGCCGCCGAAATAGCCAAGGCCCAGGGTATTCGGGTTTATACCATTGGTGTAGGGACGCAGGGCTCGGCGCCCTACCCGGCTGTCGACATCTATGGCAATCCCACGGGCGAGACGGTCATGGCCAAAGTTGAGATCGACGAAAAAACCTTGAAGTCCATTGCCGATGAGACTGGTGGTCAATACTTCCGCGCTACCGACAAAGCCAAACTCCGGGCCATTTACGACCAGATCAACCAGCTGGAGAAGAGTAAGGTGGAGGTGACCGACCATGTGGCCTATCACGAACTTTTCGGGGTGTGGCTGCTATGGGCTCTGGGCCTGCTGGCCGTTGAATACCTGCTTGCTACGCTGGTGCTGAAACGGATACCGTAGAAGAATCTGATTAACTCGAAAAATCCGGCGTTAGCCGGTACGAGCCGTAGCCCCCGGCTGCGGAGGCTCGCAACTTGCGTTGCTTGTTCCGCTGGCTACGGCTCTTTGGTCCCGAAAAAAGAAAGTCAAATAAAACCCCATGTTCCGATTCGCCAATCCTCAATACCTCTGGCTGCTGGCTGCTGTGCCGGCATTCGTCCTGCTCTTCTGGATGGCCGCCCGCAACCGTCGGCGCCGCCTGGCCCGCTTTGGCTGCGAAGAGACGATCCGCGAACTGATGCCCGAAGTGTCGCAAGGACGTATTGTGTTGAAATTTATTGTTTTTTGCTCGGCATTCAGCTTGCTGGTGCTTGCGGCTGCACAGCCGCAGTTCGGCTCGAAACTCCGCGAAGAGCGTTCGCAGGGGATCGAAATGATGCTCGTTGTCGACGTCTCGAATTCGATGCTGGCCGAAGATTTCGAGCCCAACCGTCTGGAGCGGACCAAATACGCCATCGGCAAGCTCTTTGAAGGCCTGCAGCAGGACCGTGTGGGGTTGGTGGTTTTTGCCGGGGAGCCTAAGGTGCAGCTGCCCATCACCTCCGACTATCGCATGGCTAAGGCCTTCGCCCGGCGGATTGATCCCTCGCTCGTTTCGGTGCAGGGCACAGCCGTAGGTAAGGCGCTCGAACAGGCCTTGCTTGCCTTTCCGGGCGATGACGGCGAGGCGCACAGCCGTGTTGTCGTGCTCATAACCGATGGCGAGAATCACGAGGACGATGCGTTGGCTGTTGCCCGGCGGGCTGCTGAAGCAGGTGTAAGAATCTACACGATAGGTATTGGTACGCCCGAGGGAGCTCCTATAGAGATCGACGGTGAGTTCATCCGCGACGAAAAGGGCGACATGGTGGTTTCGAAGCTCAATGAAGAGATGCTCTCCCAAATTGCCGACCTGACAGGCGGGGCCTATGTTCGCGCGACGAAACAATCCATCGGTCTGGATGAGATTGTGAAGAGTATTGCTGCTATGGAGCAAAGCGAACGCGCAGCCCTGCGTTTCGAAGAGTATGATGAACAGTATCAGTGGTTTGTGGCTGTAGCTCTGTTGTTGCTGCTCGGGGAATTTCTGCTCTTCGACCGCCGTAATCCGTTGCTGGCACGATTCAATATTTTTCGTGAAAAATGAATCCCTGATGCAGCCTGTGGGGCACGCTTGCGGGCCTTCGCGGCGGGAAACTGCGGTCCGTCCGGCTTGATGAACCGGTGCCGGAGAGCAAAAGGATATTTTTGCGGAAAAGCATTCGATGTTTTTTCATTTTTAATTCTTAATTTTGCAGGGCAGGCCCGCTCTGTCGCTGCCGGCCATGGGCCGGGGGAGGAAAGTCCGGGCAACGCAGAGCGCCGCGCAAGCTAACGACTTGATACCCGTGAGGGTATGGTAGCGTAACAGAAAATAACCGCCCGAACGCAGAGTGTCGCACCGGCGAAAGCTCCGGCGGCGGGTAAGGGTGAAAAGGCGGGGTAAGAGCCCACCGCGGAGGCAGTGATGCGCTCCGGACAGTACGTCCTGCGGGTTGCAAGACCGTGTATACCGGCAAATGAGGGTTGCTCGCCCGATGCCGGGGGGTAGGTTGCTGGAGGCGACGGGTGACCGTCGTCGTAGATAAATGACAGGGGCCCGGGCTTTCCGAAGTCCGGGAACAGAACCCGGCTTACAGGGCCTGCACGTGTAAGGGGGCCGTCGCATTTCGGCGACAGCCCCCTTTTTTCGTATCGGGATTTCGGGCCGAAGGGCCGGAGACGGTGAAGGCTTTGGCCCGAAAATACATGTTTCGACCTTTGGTCGATCGAGCCGCAGCCTCGCCTTGCGGAGGCCCGACACGCTGTGTCTTGCTCCGCTGGCAACGCCTCGATTTTAGATTCTTGCCTTCGCTTCCGCTTGTCTGCCTCCTCCTTGCCCGGCATAGCCTGCAAGCAGTCTCTGCTCTCGCTTCGTTCGTCGGGCCGGCTTCGCCTCAGAATGACAAAGAGGGCGGAGATTCCCGATTTTTAATTTTTCATTTATAATTGCTCCCTTTCCGTTCTCGGGCGAAAGCCATAACGCCGGCGGGCGACTGGCGATGTGTCAGTAACTCGCGCATCCGCACCATGTAGGGCTCGGCATGGCGGAAATAGCGATAGAGACCCTCGCACAACAGGTTTTTACGACATCCGTCGTCGCCCGTGGCGAAACGATGCTTGGGACACTCGCCGCGGCAGGCGAAGTAGTAGGGACAGCGCAGGCACTCGGCCGGCAGGGCGTTGCGTTTGGCCAGCCCGAAGTCGAAGCGTCGCCGCGAGCGGTAGATTTCGGCCAGCGTCGTTTCGCGGATATTGCCCAGACGATAGGCGGGGTAGACGAAGTGGTCGCACGAATAGACGTCGCCATTATGTTCGACGATGAGTTGGTCGCCGCACGTCTCGCCCATCGAGCAGACTCCCGGCGGCACGCCGCACCACTGGGCCAGCGTGGCGTCGAACATCTGGATGAAGACCTGCCCCACGTCGCTGACGATCCACTGGTCGAACATCTCGCACAGGAAGTTGCCGTAGCCCTCCGCCGTGACCGACCAGTCGGCCAGCCGTGCGCCCTCGTGCTCCGGTGGTACGATATGCGGACGTCCGCCCGGGCGGACGACGACATGTTCCACGACGGGCAAAAACTGAAGGTATCGGGCACCCACCTCGTCACGCAGAAAGCGATAAATTGCCGCGCCACGCCCCTCGCTTGCCCGGTTGACCGTGCTCAGCACGTTGAACTCTACGCCGTGGCGGCGGAATTGTCCGATTGCATCCATCACCCGCCCGAAGGTCGGCCCGTTACCTTTCGTCCGGCGGAATGCGTCGTGCACATCCTCGGGACCATCTAACGAAATACCCACCAGAAAACGGTGGCGCGCGAAGAGGTCGCACCACTCCTCGTTGATCAGTAATCCGTTGGTTTGTAACGTGTTGTCGATTTGCTTGCCGTGGGCGTAACGTTGCTGGAGCGCCAGAGCCTTGCGATAGAAGCCGATGCCCGCGAGCAGGGGTTCGCCGCCGTGCCAGCAGAAGGTTACCCGGTCGCACTCGTTGGCCTCGATGTACTGGCGGATGTAGAGCTCCAGCAGCTCGTCGGACATCACCGGCTCGCGGCCGTCGTAGAGCTCGGCCTTGTCCAGATAGTAGCAGTAGCGGCAGGCAAGGTTGCACGCCGAGCCGATGGGCTTGAGCATCGTCATGAACGCAATGGGCCCTGTCTGGCGTTCCGCATCGCGGAAAGTGAAGATATCCTTGTTCCGGGTCATGGGTCAAAGATAAATATTTTTTGATGTGTTCCCGTCGGGGAAAACTAAAAAATCAGCACGAAAATCCCATTCGGCGGAGGATGCCAAGCCCGCGGATCAACAGCATGAGGAGTACTCCGAGGACGAGTCCTGCCACGAACCACCGGCCCCGGTGGGCTGGTGTGCGTCGGTCGTCGCTGGTTTCGGTCCGGATGGCAGTGCAGGAGACGGATTGTCCGAGGGCTTCATGCCGGGAAGAGTCTGCGGCGAAGCGGGTTGTGCTGTCGGCCACGGAGAGCCTCAGAACGTCGGTTTGCTCGCAGGCCGTGACGCGGCGGCAGAGGCTGTCGCTGTGGGCCGTGATGACCAGTCCGTCGCCGTGGCGGCTGGCTGCGAGGGATGTGCGGCCGTTGCGAACCGCGAATTGTGCCCCTTCGGGCAAGCTGTCGAGTGTGCGGAGCGGAACGACGAGGTGTGCCGTTTCGGCCGCGACCGCTTCGGTCGTTGTGGTGCGGATTTCATGCCGGATTGACTGTCCGGTGGTGTGGTGCTGCGACTCCTGGAGGGAGAGGCTCCGCTCATGCGTGGTCGCCGTTGTTGTGGAGGCCAGCAGGGTTTGCTGTTGGCTGTGCTGTGTCCGGCTGCGGGATACCGCGCACGAGCCCGAGAGCATGATCGCCAACACGAAGGACATGCGGCGGGTGATGATTCGAAATCGAAGGTCTGGTGTCATGATTGGGGGATTGAAGGTTAAGGGTGCGACGCAGGCTCTCGACTTCGCGGGTCAGCCGGTCGATCTTCAGGTCGAGTTGCTGCTGCAAAACTCGCCAGTCGGCCTTTTCGCAGCGCAGGGCGATGTTTTCCTGCAACACCAGGTTGTACTTCTCGCTCAGCAGGTCGATCGAGCGTTGCATCTCGGCCAGAAAGTCGTTGTTGCGCTTGCGGCGGCCGACGGCCCACGATACTACAGCGCCGAGGAATCCGCTCGGTAAAGCGAAGGCAATAGCTTCGGTAAGCCACGTTGCATCCATAATAATAATAGGTTGATTTTAGGTTGTTGTTCGTATTTCGGCGGTATCTTCACCGCCAGTCGAAGCTGGGAAAGAGCCGTTGCAACTCCCGCCGCGAGGGGTGCTGGCGGAGCAGCTCCCCGAGGTAGTCGCACTCCAGCAAAAGAGCATTGCCCACGGTGCGCTCCTCGACGAAAAATTCGCGGTCGCACAGAATCTTCCGCACATCGTCTTCGCGGCGGCGGCATAGCTCGGTCCAATAATAGTAGCGAGTGGTCAGCAGGCGGTTGCGCTGTTGTACACGGCGGCGACGGGGCCCCGCAATGCCCGTAGAGACGGCATCGGTCGTAGTCATGACGTATGGATTTGAGAGTGATCGTTCCGCAGCCCCGGCCAGAAGGGTTCCGGGGTTTGTTTCTGCACTTTGTGCAGCAATTGGAGGTGCAAATATAAGCTCGTTTTTTGCGGATTCGACACCGGCGGGCAAAAAAAATTGGCCCACCTGCCGGGAAGGGGCTGCGACCGTCGCTATTCGCTGGCTGCGGCCTGTTTTCAGGGCTCCAGCAGCAGGTCGTTCAGACGGATTTTGGGCACGTAATGCGTCCCATCCTCGCGGTAGTAGGCCAGCTTTTCGCCAGCTGCGACCTCCACCAGACGGATCGTGTCGCCGCCCCGGCCTATGGCTATGATGAGCAGCGGCTCCAGTTCCAGTCTTAGCGCGTGGCGAACGCTATCCCGGTCGAAGGCCCCGATGCAGATGCCGTTCAGACCTATTTCGGTTGCCTGGAGCAACATGCTCTGGGCTGCTATCCCCAGGTCGATCGAGACATAGCGGTCTTCGGGCACTGTTGCGCAAACGACGATGAAGGCCCGGGGTTCGGTCCCCGGCGTCGGCAGGTGGAGCTCGGGCAGCGCACCCCCAAGCCGAATGTGGGGCTGCACCTTGTCGGCTTCATCGGCCAGTACGGGCCGGAAGCGCAACACTTGCGCGTTGCGGGCCGAGGGGATGCGGGTGCAGACCCCGATTATCCGCCGCAGCTGATCTTCACGCACGGCGTAGTTGGGGTCATAGGCCCGGTGGCTGCGGTTTTTCAGGAGCAGGGCGCCCAGTGTCGGCTGAGGCTTGCGCATCGCTCCCGCCGCCGTCCGCTGGCGGTACTCCTCCATCTTTTTGCCCAAATAGTCGTCGGCCATAATTTCTTCCGCGTTTTTTCGATGGCAAAGATAGGGGATTTTGCCGTTTTTGCAGAAACATAGCCAACAACAACTCGATTGCATTTGCGTAACAACCAAATAATTTACTATATTTGTACTTAATTGGGTGTGTTGTGATCCCAATAAAAATTATATGGGTCGGGAAAAACAGATAGAAGATAGTTTTATTCGGAAGCTGACCGAACAATTAAAATATGTTTATCGTGGTGATATTCACGATAGGGATACGCTCGTGGCCAATTTCAGGCAGAAATTCGAGGCTTTGAATCGTGTAAAATTGTCCGATTCGGAATTCGGTCGGCTGCTCGAAGAGATCATTAGCCCCGATGTTTTTGCTTCCTCCAGGAGATTGCGCGAGCGGAATACGTTCACGCGCGAAGACGGAACGCCGTTGCAATATACGCTTGTCAACATCAAGGATTGGTGTAAGAACGATTACGAGGTAATCAACCAGCTGCGGATGAACACCGACAACAGCCACCACCGTTACGATGTCATTCTGCTCATTAACGGCATTCCGGTTGTGCAGGTCGAGTTGAAGGCTTACGATGTCAGTCCGCGGCGTGCCATGCAGCAAATCGTGGATTACAAAAACGACCCGGGGAATGGTTATACAAAATCCCTGCTCTGTTTTATTCAGTTGTTTATAGTAAGCAACCAAAGCAATACTTACTATTTCACGAATAACAACAACCAGCATTTTTCGTTCAATGCCGACGAGCAATTTCTTCCGGTATATCAATATGCGACGGAGCGAAATACGAAGATAACCAACCTCGATGCCTTTTCGAGTGCTGTGCTTGCCAAGTGCGAACTCGGCAAGATGATTAGCCTCTATATGGTACTGGTCGCAAGCGAGCAAAAATTGCTGATCATGCGTCCGTATCAGATTTATGCCGTAAAAGCGATTATGGATTGCGTGCATGAGAACCGCGGCAACGGCTATATCTGGCATACGACGGGCAGCGGTAAAACGCTCACTTCGTTCAAGGCTTCCACGTTGATGAAAGACAATCCGGACATCGACAAATGTCTGTTTGTTGTAGACCGAAAAGATTTGGATCGTCAAACCCGCGAGGAGTTCAACAAATTTCAGGAAAATTGCGTCGAGGAGAACACCAATACGGAAACTCTGGTGCGACGGATGTTGTCGGACGATTACGCCGACAAGGTGATCGTCACAACCATCCAGAAGCTGGGGATAGCCCTTGATCCGAAACACAAGAAGAACTATCAGGAGCGTCTGAAACCGTTGAGGAACAAACGAATCGTATTTATCTTCGACGAATGCCACCGCTCTCAATTCGGTTATAATCACAAGGCGATTAAAGAGTTTTTTCCGAACTCGCAATTATTCGGATTTACCGGTACGCCGATCTTCGAGAGAAACTCCGTGCAGACACAAGTGGACGGAGAGGAGAAATCGTATAAAACGACCGCCGATATCTTCGAGAAGCAGTTGCACGCTTATACGATTACCCATGCCATCGACGACAAAAACGTGCTGCGGTTTCATGTCGATTATTTCAAATCCGACGGCGGGAACCGGCAGCCCGGCAGCGCGATTCCGAAACGGGCGGTTGCGGAGGCGATATTAAGTCGTCACGATGCGGCTACGGACTCCCGCCGGTTCAATGCCATTATGGCGACCGGCAGCATCGACGACGCGATCGAATATTATGATTTGTTCCGGACGGTTCAGCAGAAGCGGCAGGCCGAAGACTCCGAATACGAACCGTTGAATATAGTCTGTGTCTTTTCGCCTCCGGCTGAGGGCAACAAGGATGTGCAGCAGATTCAGGAGGATCTGCCCCAGGAGCGTTTCGACAACCAGAAAGACCCCGACAAAAAGAAAGCCGCTTTGAGCCGGATCATCGACGATTATAATCGGCAATACGGCACGAGTCACGCTGTTGCGGAGTTCGACGCCTACTACCAGGATATTCAAGGTCGAATCAAGTCGCAGAAATACAGCAACCGGGATGTCCCGCACGAGGACAAGATCGATATTACCATCGTTGTCGACATGCTGTTGACCGGCTTCGATTCGAAGTACCTCAATACGCTGTATGTCGATAAGAACCTGAAATGGCACGGGCTGATTCAGGCTTTTTCGCGCACGAACCGCATTCTGAACGATACGAAGCCTTACGGAAATATTCTCGATTTCCGATGTCAGGAAGCTGCGGTCGATGAAGCGATTGCTCTTTTCTCCGGAGAGAAAACCGAGGAAGACCCCAAACGCATCTGGCTGGTCGATCCGGCTCCGAAGGTGATCGAGAAATACGAAAAGGCCCTTTCCGAATTGGATACGTTCATGCAGTCGCACGGCGTGGAGAGCAGGCCCGAGGAGGTCAGCAACCTACGCGGCGACGAAGCGCGTGCCGGGTTTATCGGCTGCTTCAAGGAGGTGCAGCGGCTCCGCACGCAGCTGGAACAATATACGGATATTCGGCCCGAGGATAAGGCCAGGATCGAATCGTTGTTGCCCGAAGATACGCTGCGGGCATTCCGGGGCATGTATCTTGACACCGCGCGGCAGTTGAAGAAGCAGCGCGAAAAACGGGGCGGTGAAGCGGTAAGCCCGCAAATCGAGGAGCTCGATTTCGAATTCGTGCTGTTCGCTTCGGCCATCATCGACTATGATTATATCATGCACCTTATCGCCCGATATACGCATCGGGATACGGCGCGGAAACGAATCACCAAAGAGCAGCTTATCGCACTTGTCGCATCGAGTGCGAACCTGATGGAGGAGAAGGAGGACATCGTCGCCTATATCGGGAGCCTCGACCTCGATAAGATCAACGGCAAAACCGAACGGGAGATTAAGGAAGGATATGAGCTTTTCAAAGCGGAGAAGTATAAAAAAGAGATTACGGCCTTAGCTGCCAAATACGGATTGGAGTTTTCAGCGCTGGATGCGTTCGTCAGGGAAATCGTCGGGCGCGAGGTCTTCGACGGCGAGAAACTCGGCGACCTGCTGGCCCCGCTCGGCCTGGGTTGGAAAGAGCGTGCCAAAAAGGAGTTGGCGTTGATGGACGAACTGGTCCCCATGCTGAAACGACTGGTCGGCAGCCACGAAATATCCGGACTTTCGGCTTATGAAAACTGACGAAAAAGATATGAAACAAGGTATTGTCCCGGCCTTGCGGTTTCCGGAGTTTTCGGAGGCGGGAGAGTGGGTGTGCCTAAAAGGGAATAAAGTATTTGAACAGATTTCCAATAGAAAACATAGTTCTAATTTGCCTGTACTTGCAATTTCGCAAGAACACGGTGCCGTTCCTCGTGATTTAATCGATTATAAAGTAATTGTATCCGACGAAGGTATTGAAAATTACAAAGTTGTAGAAATTGGAGATTTTATAATCAGTCTTCGATCATTTCAAGGGGGCATAGAATATTCTGCTTATAACGGCATTTGTAGTCCTGCCTATATTATTTTGAGAAAGAGATTAGATGTAGACAATCAATTCTTCAAGTACTATTTTAAGTCACGTGTATTTATTCGAGATTTAAATAAAAATCTGGAAGGTATACGCGACGGAAAAATGGTTAGTTATAAGCAATTTTCAGAGATATTATTGCCTATACCGTCTATTCATAACAAAGAAGAGCAGCAAAAAATCGCTGATTGTTTGTCTTCAATCGATGCGTTGATAAAGGCTGCGGAGAACAAGATAGACGAGCTGAAAGCCCATAAAAAAGGCTTGATGCAGCAACTTTTTCCCACCGAAGGGAAAACGGTTCCGGCTCTTCGTTTCCCTGAATTTCAAAATGCAGGAGAGTGGAAGCCGTATAAACTTAACGATTTCGGTTCATTTTTTAGAGGTTTAACATATAGTACAAGAGATGTTTCCAACGATAATCATGGAATAGGAGTTCTACGATCGACGAATATCCAAAATAATCGATTGATCTTGGATAAAGATTTAGTATTTGTAAATAAAACCTGTACTTCTGAGCAACGACTACAAAAAGGAGATGTCGTAATCTGCATGTCTAATGGTAGCAAAGCATTGGTCGGTAAAAACGCGGAACTCGATCAAGATATTTCGTATAATTTAACGGTAGGGGCTTTTTGTTCCATTTTCAGACCGAAGAATGTTTTTGCTAAATATTTATTGCAAACAGATAGTTATACAAAATTCGTCGCTCTTGCGATAGGAGGAGGCAACATAAATAATCTTAAAAATTCCGATTTGGAGAATTTCGTACAATTTGCTCCTGTCAAACCAGAGGAGCAACAAAAAATCGCCGACTGCCTCTCCTCCATAGACAATTTGATTATGGCTCAAACGAATCGACTCGAAGCCCTCAAAGCCCATAAAAAAGGTTTGATGCAGCAGCTGTTCCCGAACGCAAGCAATAACGAGTGAAACGTTTATTTCGAATTACCCGAAGAAGAAACCAAAGTCCTGCCATACAATGACCGCCATAGAACAACAAAAATTAGGTAAAACCCTATGGGGAATCGCCGATAAACTGCGCGGGGCGATGAACGCGGACGACTTCCGCGACTATATGCTCTCCTTTCTGTTTCTGCGCTATCTTTCCGATAATTACGAAGATGCCGTAAAAAAAGAGCTCGGCGCGGATTATCCCGCAGTCCCCGGCTCCGATTCAGCGGAAAGCCGGGTTTCGATACCCTTGCAGATTTGGTACGACCGCAATCCCGGCGACATCCCGGAGTTCGAGAAACAGATGCGCCGCAAGATTCATTACGTAATCGAGCCGAAATATCTGTGGAAGAACATCTCCGAACTGGCCCGGACGCAGAGTGACGAGTTGTTGCAAACGCTACAGGAGGGTTTTAAATACATTGAAAACGAATCGTTCGAAAGCGCATTTCAGGGGCTGTTCTCCGAAATTAATCTCGATTCGGAGAAGTTAGGAAAAAACTATACCGAACGCAATAAAAAATTATGCGAAGTTATCGCGAGGATTGCAGACGGTATCGCGGCATTTTCCAGCGATTCCGATACGCTGGGCGACGCTTACGAATATCTGATCGGTCAGTTCGCAGCCGGTTCGGGCAAGAAAGCCGGGGAGTTTTACACTCCGCAGCAGGTGTCGACCATTCTTTCGAAGATCGTTACATTGGACAGCCAAGACCCAACTACCGGCCCGAAATCAAGGATAGATAAAGTCCTTGACTTCGCTTGCGGCTCCGGTTCGCTGCTTCTGAATGTCCGTCATCAGATGACCCGCGACGGTAGACGTGGCATCGGTAAGATCTACGGACAAGAGAAGAATATCACAACTTACAACCTCGCACGTATGAATATGCTGCTGCATGGGGTAAAAGATTCCGAGTTCGAGATTTTCCACGGAGATACGCTTCTCAACGACTGGGATATACTGAACGAAATGAATCCGGCGAAGAAAATCGAATTCGATGCCATTGTCGCCAATCCGCCGTTCAGTTATCGCTGGGAGCCGAAGGAGGATTTGGCAAATGATTTTCGATTCCGTAATTACGGTGTTGCCCCGAAATCGGCCGCCGACTTCGCCTTTTTATTGCATGGATTCCATTTCCTGCGTGAAGACGGTACGATGGCGATTATCCTGCCTCACGGTGTATTGTTCCGCGGAGGAGTGGAAAAGAATATCAGAACAAAACTGCTCAGAGACGGCCACATTGACGCCGTGATCGGATTGCCTGCGAACCTTTTCTTTTCTACCGGCATTCCGGTTTGTATCCTGGTGCTGAAAAAGTGCAGAAAAGCCGAAGACGTCTTATTCATCAATGCCAGCGAAGGATATAAAAAGGATAAGCGGCAAAATCGGCTGGAAGACAAAGACATTGAAAAGATTGTAGATACCTACCAATTCCGCAGGGAAGAACCGCGCTATTCGAAGCGGGTTTCGTTGGAGCGGATCGAACAGGAGGATTTCAATCTGAATATCACCCGTTATGTCAGCACGGCGCAAGAGGAGGAGCCGATCGACCTGCAAAAGGTCAATGACGAGTTGAAAGAGATTGCAAGAAAATCGAAAGAGGCATTAGATCGCCATAACGAATTTCTCAAAGAGTTGGGATTGCCGCCTATCGCTGATTAAGCGAATCGCCCGCAGTTTCATGTATGACAAACTCGAAAGAAAACACCGTTGTAGATTACTACAACGGTGTTTTTGTGAGGTCTGAAGCGGATTCGAACCGCTGTACAAGGTTTTGCAGACCTTTGCCTAACCACTCGGCCATCAGACCCTGTTATCTCTTTTGAACAAAAGAGGAATTGGGAATGCAAATATACGCATATTTCCCGATATTGCAAAATTTCAGGGTGACTTTCGCATTTTCGCCTCTTTATTCATGCGGATGCCTGAAAAATCGTTACCTTTACTCGGTTATAAATTTATTTCCGCGCCATGACTATCGAGGATATAGCCCTTCAAATGACCCCGGGCATCGGTGTCAAGGGTGCCGTGCATCTGTTGGCGCACTTCGGTGACGCCCGGCGTATTTTTGCCGCCACGGCAGAAGAGCTTGTCGTTAATGCGGAGCTGCGCCCCGACCTGGCCCGGCGGATTGTCCGGCGTGAGGGCTTCGCTGCGGCAGAGAAAGAGTGGAAATTCTGCGAACGTCAAGGCATCGCGGCTATTGCTTCGACCGATCCGCAATATCCGCCTCTGCTGCGTGAAATTCCCGATTATCCCCATGTCATTTATGTGCAGGGCCGCGTCGGGGCATTACGTACACGCACGTTGTCGGTCGTCGGCACCCGGGAAGCCACAGCCTACGGCCAGACGATGTGCAATCGCCTGATCGAAGAACTTGCCCGGCGTGTGCCCGGGCTTTCGATTGTCAGCGGCCTGGCATTCGGGATTGACGCCGCAGCCCATCGGGCTGCTTTGGCTGCCGGGGTGCCGAATGTCGCTGTGCTTCCCTGTTCGTTACCGGGGGTGGTGCCGGCCCAGCACGCGGCTCTGGCCCGCGACTTGCTCGACCGGGACGGTGCCCTGGTCTCGGAGCTGCACAGTCAGACCCGGCAGAAGGGAACAGCCTATACGGCTCGGAATCGGATCATTGCGGCACTCAGCCGCGGATGTCTCGTTGTCGAATCGCCCGCCGGCGGCGGCTCTCTCATTACCGCCCACTTCGCCAATGACTACGATCGTACGGTCATGGCCCTGCCGGGTCGGGCTTGTGACAAGTCGTCGATGGGGGTCAACTGTTTGATTCGCAACCATAAAGCCCAGATGATTCTTTCGGCCGAGGATATCGTTCGTGAGATGAATTGGGATTTAGAGAGCGAGCCGGCCCAGCTTCGCAGCGAGGCTCCATCCGTGCCCCTCACCCTGGAGGAGAGCCGGTTGCTGGAGTGCTTCACGACCTCCGACCCGCTGTCTGTCGAGCTGCTGCGCCAGACGAGCGGTTACGACCCCGGGGCGCTGGCTTCCTTGTTGCTGGGGCTCGAACTCTCGGGCGCTCTGCGCCAGTTGCCTGGAAGCCGCTATGTCAAAGTGCGTTAGAATTTGAAAGCGTATGATGTTGACCGATACCCATTCGCACCTTTATGAACCCGAGTTCGACACCGATCGTGAGCAAACCTTCGCCCGGGCCGTTGATGCCGGTGTCGGGCACATGCTCTGCCCGGCTATCGACTCCACGAGCCATGAACGGCTCTTCGACCTCTGCCGTCGTCATCCCGGCCGGTGCATCCCGATGATGGGGCTGCATCCTACGTCGGTCAATGATAATCCGCATTGGCGTGAGGAGTTGGAGACGGTCGGACGTTATCTTGAGGTTCCGCCCGAGGGCGTCGCACGTTTCTGCGCTGTGGGAGAAATAGGGCTTGATTTTTACTGGTCGACCGATTTCCGCCAGGAGCAGATCGAGGTCTTGCGACGACAGTGTGAAATGGCTCTTGCGGCCGACCTGCCGATCGCCGTGCATACGCGCAGCGCCTGGCCCGAGATGATCGCCCTCATGGAGGAGTTTCGAGGCAGTGGTCTGCGGGGCGTATTCCACGCTTTCGGTGAGGATGTCGCGACTTATGAAAAACTGAAATCCTGCGGCGATTTTCTCTTTGGCATTGGTGGGGTGGTGACGTTCAAAAAGAGCCGTTTGGCCGACACCGTGCGGGAGATGGAGCTTGCCGATCTGGTGCTTGAGACCGACTGTCCCTACCTCACGCCGGCGCCTTATCGCGGTCGGCGCAACGAACCGGCCTATGTGGCTCATGTTTGCGAAAAAATCGCCGAGATAAAAGATACCGATCCCGCCGATGTGGCAGCCACAACGACTGCCAACGCTTCGCGTATGTTCGGCTTGCAAGAATGAAACATCAACGACGAAAACCGGTCATGAATAACCCGAAATCCTCGATTCTCATCATCTACACCGGCGGCACGATCGGCATGAAGACCGATGCCGTGACGGGCGCTCTTGTGCCGTTCGACTTCAGCGGTATCTATGACGAGTTTCCCTCGCTCAAACGACTCAACGTCGACATCGACGTGCACACTACTTCGCCCGTGATCGACTCGTCGAATGTGGCTCCGGACCACTGGGTGGCTCTGGCTGAACTCATTCGCGCCAACTACGCCCTCTACGATGGCTTTGTCGTCCTCCACGGCACCGACACCATGTCCTATACCGCCTCGGCCCTGAGTTTCATGCTCGAAAACCTCTCAAAGCCAGTGGTCTTCACCGGTAGCCAGATACCTATCGGTGTGCTGCGTACGGACGGTCGCGAGAACCTCATCACGGCCATCGAAATTGCTGGCACGAAGATCGACGGACGCCCTGCTGTGCCCGAGGTGTCGCTCTACTTCCAGAACCGGCTATTCCGCGCCAACCGCACCACCAAACGCAGTGCTGAGGCGCTCAACGCGTTTCGTTCTTATAATTATCCGCCGTTGGCCGAGGTCGGCGTTAATATCGCTTACAATCTTTCGGCCGTGCTGCGGCCGTCGGACACCTCGCCGGAGCTGCGCGTGGCCAGCAAACTGGCCGACGGCGTGGCTATCGTCAAGCTCTTCCCGGGTATGAGTGAAGGTGTTCTGCGGGCGATGTTGGCGGCTCCGGGGTTGCGAGCTGTCGTGCTGGAGACCTTTGGCGCCGGTAATGCCCCCACTTCCGAATGGTTTATCCGCACGTTGCAGGAGGCGATCGGGCGCGGGGTTATTGTGCTTAATATCACCCAGTGTGGTGGTGGTAAAGTCTCGATGGCGCTCTATGAAACGGGTCTGCGGCTCCAGAAGGCGGGCGTGTTGTGCGGTTACGATATGACCACTGAGGCTGCCGTGACCAAACTCATGTACGTATTGGGGCTCGGTCTCTCTGCTGAGTCGACGCGCGCGCTGCTGCGCCGGCCGCTGCGGGGAGAATTTACGGTATAAGGCGTTGCATGTAACGAATTTTTTTTCTATATTTCGCACTGCTAATATGCCCTTACGTTTCGTTGTCGATCCCGACAACGGAGAGTTTGTGGGCATAATATATTGGTAGCGAACAGGTTGGGTAAACGAAGGAGTCTCTGTCCGGATTCTGCGGATGTTCGATGACAGCACCCCGGATTCCGATATTTCCGGTGCCGGAGAGGCTTGGCAGCCCAAAAGAAGAGACAAATTTTTGTTTTTTTGAGCAGAGGTGAAAATTTGACGACGAAGTTTCAAAAGAAGAGAGGAAAGGCGGGACGAAAAATAGAGATATAAACCATAAAAATCCAATTAATTCAATTCATCCAACACAACTATGAAAAAACTCGTTTTGATTCTGTCGGCAGCCCTGGTGGCTTTGGGCTCCGTCAACGCATTCGCGCAGGAGGCCGCGGCCGTTGCTGAAGAGACGGTTGCCGTAGCAACGACGGTTGCTGAGCCCGAAATCGCTGGCGAAAGTATGCACCACGTCCTCATGCAGAAGTTCCTTGAGGGTGGCTGGGGCTGGATGCTTCCCGTGCTCCTCTGTCTGGTGATCGGTCTGGCCGTAGCTATCGAGCGCATTCTCTATCTGTCGTTCTCGACAATCAACTCCAAAAAACTCGTTAAGTCGGTAGAAGCTGCGCTGCAGAACGGCGGTATTGAAGCTGCCAAAGATGTTTGCCGCAATACGCGCGGGCCGATCGCTTCGATCTATTACCAGGGTCTGGAGCGCTACAACCAGGGCCTCGACGCTGTTGAGAAGGCCGTCGTTTCCTACGGTTCGGTACAGACCGGCCAGATGGAATCGGGCCTGTCGTGGATCGGTCTGTTTATCGCACTCTCACCGATGCTCGGATTTATGGGTACTGTCGTGGGTATGATCGGCGCCTTCGACGCCATCCAGGCTGCCGGCGATATCAGCCCGACGC
>CAJUIE010000009.1 GCA_910586375.1 uncultured Alistipes sp.
TGCCTGCCGCCGTGTTTTTGATGAAGAGCTGCACGAGGTGCACGCCGTCGACCTGAGAGCCGGGCGCGTGCATGACGTTGACGTTGCCGACCTGCTTGTCGGCGAAGAATTTTTCGACCGTGCGGCGGATGACCTCCGCCGAAAAGGCGATATAATATTCGCCGCGGTCGCGGTCCTTGCGATAAATGGGGAAATCGGCCCGCAGAATAGGCCCGTAGACGAGGCGTTTGTCCTCGTTGGCCACGGCGCAGACGCTTACGCGCTTCGCGGCGGCCAGAGCCACGAAAGTGCGCTCTATAGCGGGCTTGTCGACCAGCGAGACGAACGACAGACCGTGTACGTCATCGTCGAGCGTGGCCCAGTAGACGGGAAGAGTTTCGGGTGCCGACATGATTGGAGTTGTCTTTTGCCCCGAAATATCCTTTGCACCCAAAGTGTTTGAAAAAAGGATAAAAAAAATCACGCAAATGCGTGATTTTTTTCTGAAACCGGCCTTCAAGCCCTCAAAATGTCGATTCGTGCTGCACGACATCGACCTGTCGTCCGGCGCCCTCGATGTCCGAATAGACCACATAGACCTTTTGCGGACTGGCCATCTGGTTAAGCCGCTCTTCCTCCGTAGCACTGGTCAGCGTCAGCGGCACCTGCTGCACCTGCTGCACCTGCTGCACCCAATATGGGCGACGCGATTGTAATATGGGTGGAGAACCTTTTATCGGTACAAAAGATACGAAACAACAGATTCTTCGCTTGCGCTCAGAATGACAGAGGGGGGGCCTCGGAAGGATAACGGAACAAGAAAGATTCCCGGCCCGCGCCTTTGGCGCGTCCGCCCCGGTCGGGAGCGCGTGAATTATTGAAGGACAGAAAGACAACGCCGAAAACTCCCGCTCAAGTGGACAGGAGGAAGCGGCGTTCAGAAGGACGATTTTACGCGGGACGAAGACAGCGGAGGGGCTGCCAGTCCCAATAAATTACCCATTCTCACCGTCCGATTTACTGCGACTGCGGACATACTCCGTAGGCAGGCAGCCGACGTGCTTCTTGAAACTCGTGGCGAAATAAGAGGGCGAACTGAACCCTACCATCGAACTGATTTCGGAAATCGAATAACGGTGTTCCAAAAGCAGCTTGCAGGCGTGGTTGAAGCGTATCTTGCGGATAAACTTCGTGGCCGATTCTCCCGTGATGGACTTCATCTTCAAGTGGAGATTCGACCGGCTCATACACAGCGCCTTACTGAAGTCGTTCGAAGAGAACTCCTCGTTGTCCATGTTCTCCTCGACGATGCGGATCGCCTTCTTGAGGAACTCGCCGTCCATGGAATTGGAGGTAATCTTGTCGGGGTCGATTTCCGCATCGTCTGAATAACGGTGGCGCATCCGATAACGTACCTTCAGGAGATTCTGGACCTTGGCCCGCAACAGCGAAACCGAGAGTGGCATAGGCAGGTAAGCGTCAGCCCCCGCCTCGGTGCCGGCGATCTGCTCCTCGACACCGCCGTCGGGCGCGAGCAGCACAACCGGGATGTGGCACGTGCGGATGTTCTGCTTGACCATCCGGCATAACTTCAGACCATCGATTCCCGGTAACATGCGATCGGCGATAATCAAATCCGGCTCAAGGTTCTTGAGGCGCTCAAGCGCCTCGTTACCGTCGGCAACAATATGCACGTCATAATGGCGCTTGAAATGCTCGGCGATATAACTGCTCACCTCGCTATTGGATTCGGCCAGCAGCAACGTGTCGCGTTTCTCATCACTCCCCGCTCCTGAGTGCACAAGGTCGGCACCGTTCTCGCCCGACCACTCATCGGGCAGGAACTGCTCGGCGTCGCGGATGATCGAGCCACGCACATCATCCTCCCGGGCCCGTTTCTCCGCAGGATAAACTGCCAGATCGTCGGGCAACGTGATGACAAACTCACAGAAACGCCCCTCCTCACTGCGCAGGGTCACGCTACCCTGATGCAGCTCGACAATACGCCGGACAATCGACAGCCCGAGGCCTTCGCCCGTATCGGGACCGCCAGGACGCTCGAAAGCCCGACGCTGCTGCCCGACCGACATACCCGCCCCGCTATCGCGCACCGACAGCCGGAAACACCCCTCGCCACGCACCAACGAAACGCGCACCGTGCCGCCATCAGGCGTGAACTTGAACGCATTGGAAAGCAGATTGGTAAGCATCATTTCGAGGAACATCCGATCGACGGGCAGCAACTCACCCCGTAACTCGGAGTTGAGAATATAATCCATGTCGCGGTTCTGCGCCACATCCTCGAACATCGAAAAAACCTCAGCAACAATGCCATCGACATCCTGTACGGCAACCTTCATACGAAAGACACCCAGCTCCGCCTTACGGTAATCGAGCAGCTGGTTAACCAGGTGCAGCAGCTTGAGGCTATTACGATAAACATAATTGAGCCGTGAAGCGATATATTTGTCGACAGTACCGTGTTCGCGAATCTCCTGCAACGGCGATATGATAAGCGTAAGCGGCGTGCGCAGTTCATGCGATAAATTGACATAAAAATGTATCTTTTCCTGGCTCAGCTCGCCAATCTGCTGCTTCTCCATCCGTTCAAGGTGGAGCTTCACCTTCATCTTCATGCGGCTCTGCACCGCCACGGCCAACCCTACGAGTGCCGAGAGTGTCAGCAGGAACCACAGAATACGGGCCGCGCGGGTCTGCCACCACATGGGCAGCACCCGGATCCCCACCTCGGAAACCTCGTCGCTCCACCGTCCGTCGTTATTAGCGGCCCGAACCCGGAAAGTATAATAACCGGGCTTGAGGTTGGAATAAGAGGCTTCGCGATTCTGCGTATCGTACCAACGGGTGTTGAAGCCCTCCAGCTTATAAGAAAAGGTATTGCGGCCCCCGGCCAGGGGATTGACCGCCACGAAACGCACGGAAAAGATGTTGTGCTCTGAGGGAAAAACCGCCGAGACCACCCGCCCGAGCGAATCGCGTTCGAGGCGCACACGTCGGTCATCGCCCGCATCGGCCACATCGACACCAACAATCTGAGCCGCCGGCGTAAAGGGGTTGTCGACCAATTCGTGGGGCCGGAAGCAGGTCAGGCCCCCGATACCGCCGAAATAAAAGGCTCCGTCGCGCCCCTTATAGCAGGCCCCGGGGTTAAACTGGCTGTTAGCCAGACCGTCCCGCCAGGTATAAGTGCGAAATGAGGACGTGCCGGCATCATAACAGGCCAGACCGCCGTTGGTTGAAATCCACAGTCGACCGAGTTCGTCCTCCAGTACTCCGTAAACGATGTCGTTGGGCAAACCGTCATCGGTCGTAAAACGGACACAATGGCCCGTCTCGTCATAACGGAAAAGCCCCTGACGCGTACCTACCCAGATGTTGCACCGCGAATCCTCGGCCAGACATACGACCGCCAAATCCTGGAGGGGGGGGGAATTTTCCCCGCCCGGCGAGCCTAATTCGATCGTCCGGACCTCATGTGCATCCGGCTGGTAAAGGAAAAGCCCGGAAGCGGTGCCAATCCAGACACTACGCTTCGAATCACGCATCAGGACATTGATCGGAAGCCTCCCCAGACGCGGTTCACAATCGGTGCAAAAATGGCGGCTGAAACGCCCGCTCCGCGTATCGAAACCGAGCAATCCGTTTAGCGTGCCCACCCACAACGTGCCGTCGCCATTGTCGAGCAGGGTATAACAACTGTTGTTGATAGGAATGGAAGCGTCATTGACCGGATAATGGCGCATACGTCGCGTAGCAATCTCCATGCGACTCAAGCCTCCGGCATGGGTGCCAATCCAGAGGTTGCCACGACCGTCGGGCAGAATGCACTTGATGTTATTGGAGTGCAGCGCCCCGTTATCGACATTGAAATCGGAGAAACGGCCCGAAGAACGGACCCAGAGGTTAACCCCGTCGTCATTGGTGCCGATCCACAACGCGCCGGCCGGCTCCTCGACAATGCAACTTACCGTATTGTCGCCCAACGAATTGCGCGAAGGGACATTACGTATCACCTCGAAGCGCTGTGCCTGGGGATGATAATAATTGACGCCTCCATAATAAGTTCCCAGCCAGACGCCCTCCTGACTGTCGATGAAGATCGAGCGGATCGAATTGTGGCTCAAGGCCCCCGGTTCGACCGTATGGACCCAACGCCGGAACTCCCCCGTATGGGGATTGCGAATCGAAAGACCGTCGAACGTACCGATCCACAACTGCCCTTCGGCATCGATCTTCAGCACACGGATATAATCGGAAGCAAGTCCAGAATGCTCTGCCGCAGAATAACGTTCACAGACCTGCAACGAGGAGTCAAGGCGGAAAAGTCCGTTGCCGTGGGTTGCGACCCAGAATCCATCGCCATCAGCCACAATACTGGCGACATCATACCGCGCCAGCTGCGGGAGGATACGAACCGCATTGCCATAAGTGGGCGAATAGATATAAACACCACCTGACGTGCCCAGCAGAAAGCCATCGCGGCAAGGGCAGATCGAGTGCACACTGACATCTTTCAGAAAGGAGCGTATCTCCAGCCGACGCGTCGTGCGGTCGAACGTCACGACGCCCAAAGCCGTGGCAAGAATCAGGCTCCCGTCCCTGGCTGGGGCAATGTCGGCGACAGGCATGGCACGCCCGTCAAGCGTATAATTTTCGAACCGCCCCGTAGCTGCATCAAAGCAGGAGAGGCCCGAAGAGGTGCCGATCCACATAAGGCCCCCATCGGCCAATAAAGCATAAACATAATTATCGCCGAGGCTCGCAGGATCGTCGCTGTCATGCCGGAAAACCGTAAACGCATAACCATCATAACGGTTCAGCCCATCCTGAGTGCCCATCCAGACACGACCCAACGGGTCCTGAGCCAACGCCAGCACAGTACTCTGCGACAGCCCCTCGTCGACAGAAAGAGTCCGGAACCCGATCTCGGCAGCAAAACCTGCACCTGAAATCCAGAGCACCGCAGCAAGCAATATATATTTCAGTCTTTGCATATTCTTCCGCAACCGGGCTTTTCGTAGCCCGGTTCAACGGATAAATATACGTATTTTTTTCGGATTCCGTATATCCGGGACCGAAAAAGAGGCGCGGAGGATGGTGCCGGCTATCACTGCACGAACTGTAGTTTGCGGGGATGTGAGCCCATCTGTTGCAAGCCTTGTCCCGCTATTCTTGCTTCAGACTTCCCGGAGTTATTGCTGTCTGCAAGCCCCGGCCCGCCCTCTCCTAAAGTCAACGCACCGAAGCGGGGATTTCATCAACCAGCTCGCGGTCTGGCCTACCGGCCGTGCGAAAAACAGTACCGCCGCCAACGACCGAAGCATCGGTATTATAAAGCACGGCATTGCCGCGACCATCGGTCACGCACAGTCTGGCAGGCTGCGAAGCGTCGAGCTCCGCCTCAACCGTCCACGCTCCGACCTTCAGCAGGCCAGAGCCAGAACAGCGCAGCTTGAGTGGTTTACGACCCTCCGGCGTAATGCGGAAAACAGCCAGGAAACGCTGTGCAGTGCTCTTCTCAGCGGTCGAGAACTCGGCGTGCCAGTGGTTGGCATAGACGAGCGGCTTGCCGTCGGGTCCCATGCGGTTTTTCCAATTGATGGCTGGCGAGAAAAAGCGGTCGTGAACCTCGGCCTGCAAAGCGCCGTCAGTGAAGAGGTCCATGCGTCCCTCAGCGGCACCATTAACTGCCGAGACAGCATAAGGCGATGCTCCGTCGCAAGAGGTCATGCGGTTATGGCTATGGAGCAGCCACGTCCACCGCACGGGCTCCCGGGCCGCGAGTTCGTCATAAACAACAACGATGTCGGGCTTCAGATAAACAAAATGGCGGCGGAAACGCGTGATACCGGGATTCCCAAAGCCGTTTTCGGCCGTATAAGCTACACCCGACTGCTGCATCCGGTCGATCCAGAAAGGCGTGCGCATCTCGTCATAAGCATGCGTAGCATCGCCCAGCGTATAAGTCAGGGACTCGCTGTCGGCAAAACGCGCAAGCCAGCCATAACCGTTCTCGCCGATAACCTGCGCCAGTCCATCGGCCAGGATCGTATTATGTCCCCGCGTGCGATAATGCATGAGCGTATGGGGGTCGTTGAAGTTGGAGTAATAACCCGTACCGCCGAAGAGCTGCCAGCCTCCGTAACTAATCGTGAAACCATTATGCGCGGCATGTGCATGTCCCGTGGAGCCGAACGGCAGGGCAAAAAACGACACCATAAGGTCGTGACTGCTGTCTGTCGGATCGCTGTGCATGAGCGAAAAACCCGCATCGGGATAAAAACGCGAAGTGAGTATCTGCGGCGCACGCGGCGTCACTGAATCGATCGTCTTGTCGGTAAGGATGCGATAAAGACGAAACGTACGGGCCTTATAAAGCGCGGCGGGGTCATCACCAATCAGACGGTCGGCGTACCACCGTGCCTCGGGGCTCCCAAGTTCCCGGGCCAGGGCGTCGGCAAAGCCCATATACTGAGCCGCCGGGGTACGCAGTTTATCGTAATCGTCGCCAAAACCCGTGGCATAAGAGTTCTTCGGGAAAGAGTAAATGAGGAAGCCGGGCAGGTTATGGTACCACGGGATGTCGAAAAAGTCGACGCCCGTAAGGCGCGAGAGGACGAACGGAATATAAACGAACGAGACGAGATTGGCCTCGAAATAACTGTTGCCGTCGTGCCAGCCGCCGTCGTCACCCCCAAGAATCGGGAAACGCGAGCACCACACCTCATAACCATAACGCACCCACCTGGCGGCATCGGGCAAATCACCCGCCGTAGCGATGGAGGCGAAAAAAAAGTTGCGGAACGTATGCTGCCAGACATGGTTGTCCATCGAATGGGTCTCGAAATGGCGGACATAATGGCGGTAAAAATAATCGCCCCGCACGCGGATTGCCTCCAAGACGGCGGCCCGCTCATTATCGGTCATGAAGTCACAGGCCGTATCATAAGCTACGGCAAGGCCGTACATGATGGCCGAGCGGTTGAAATCCTCCGACGTGGCGTCGCTGTCGACGGGCAGCGCCGCGGCATGCAACGCATGTTTCACGGCGGCCCGGGCGAAACACTCCTCACCCGTAAGCAGATAAGCAACGGAGAAATCGACAGCAGGCTGCGTGACGACCTCGCCGAACTTGTGATACATGAAGTTGATCATCGACCGCTTCTGATAAGCGGACATGCCCGTAGTATCGCGCGGCCGCGTAGGAGCCACGGGGACAACATCCATATCGAGCCGAGCCCGCGCCTGACGCACCAGGCCCCGCGCCTCGGCGTTATTCCGGGCTCGGGAGCGCAGCGCTTCTACCCCGTCGCTTGTGACATAAAGGCGAAAATGGGGCGTGGCAGCGATTTTCTGCACCAGCTCTTCACCCGTAGGGGTGGCAAAACAGCGTGCCGAAGTATCGACCTGGAAATCATAAGTCTCCGACCGGCGGGAAGTGCCGTCCGGAGCTATTGTAGTCACCCGCCAATAATAACGGCCCTCAGCGAGCGGTATATGGGGCGTATAAACGGCCCACTCCTGCTCCGAAACGGTTGTCCGGTCGGGCAGGAACTCCGGTGTATCGGAGAGCTCCACACGGTAAAGTTCCGGGACATTCAGATCAGCGGGCCACAGGAGCGCCGGAGCATTACGCCGAACAGCGACACCACCCGTCGGTGACGCCCACTCGCGGAAACGTGGATGCAGCGACGTTTTGTCGATCTGTTTTTCGGCCGGAAGGGATTGCGCACCGGCAGCAGTTGCGGTGCAAAGGGCGAAAACAAAAAACAGTCGTTTCATGAGCGCAATTTTTTGAATAATTCGGAAAGTTTCATCCGTCGGTTGCTCACCAGCGGCCGCGCCCAGAAAGCAATGCTGACGATATAACCGATCGTCAGACAGATGAAGACGAGCGCCACGCGCAGCCCGAACAAATCTCCCAGCCACCCCACGACGAGCGGCCCGACAGCACCCCCGGCGATGCCCGTGCACAAAATGCCGGCGAACGAACCGTGGTACCTCTCGACGGAGTTCAAAGCCGTAGACATAATAATCGAAAACATCACCGAGATGGAGAATCCGACAGCCGGAAAAGCAGCAACAGCAACTCCAGAGCTGCCAAAAAGAGCCGCCAGAAGCGAGGCTAAAGCCAGCGCACCCGAGACCTTGAGCACATCCTTCGAATCCCACAGCTTCAGAGCGAAGAGCCCCACAAGGCATCCCACCGACATATACCCCCAAAAACGCCCGACAGTCGGAGCACCCACTGTCTGCGGATCAAGACCGTGGTAAGACCTCAGAAACTCAGAAATCCAGTTGGCGACACCCTGCTCTGTAGCCGTATAAGCCAACATGCCAAAGAAAAAAAGATAAACATAACGGTTGCGGAGCAGCTCGCGATAAGAGTGCCAGCCGCCACTACGCTCCTCCTCAGAGAGTTCGACAAGCGGAAAGCGGACGCAGAGAACGACGACGATCGTAACAAAAAGGATGGCTGCAAAGAGCCAGTAAAGCGATACCCACGGCAGAGACGCAGGAGTAAGTGCCTGCAACAGACCCATGAAACCCGACAGTGCATCGCCTGACGTAAGGCGCCCGACCAGACGGGCATAAACAAGCGGACTGACGAACGACGCGGCGCCGAAAACCAGCTGCCCCAGGACGGAGAAGAAGGCGAAGTTCTCCCCGCCGCCCGCAACGCGCGTGAGCGGGTTGATCGTAGTCTGCAACATGGCCATGCCGAGGCCAATAATGAACGACGAGGCCAACAGAACGGGGAACGTAGGCTCGAAAACGAAAAGAAGAGACCCGACAAGCGGCAAAGCAAAGCCCACGGCAAGGACCGCTTTCTGGCTGAAACGCTCAATCATAAGCCCCGCGGGGATGGACATGATGCCATAAGCCACGAAAAACGACATGGGGATGAAGCCCGCCAGCGCAAGGTGCGAGAGGCGGAAATTGTCGATGATGTCGGGAATAAGCGGTCCGATGATATTCGTAATGAACGAAATCACGAACCAAAAGCCCATGATGAGGGCTACAATGGCGTAATTGTGCTGTTTCATGGTAGTTACAAATCGAAAATCAGACCGGCAGCGCCGAGGCATCCTGCCCGGTTACCCAGAGTGGCGGCAACGATCTGCGTGGTACCGCCGCAAACCGGTATGACCCGGCGAGCGACCCGCTCCCGCAGCGCCGCGAAATAAAACTCGCCCGCCTCGGAAATACCGCCGCCGATGACGACCCGCTGGGGTGCAAAGATGTTGATGAGACTGGCCACACCCAGCGACATGAACTCCCAATGCTCCTCCAAAGCCGCGACGGCCATAAGATCACCTGCATGATAAAGCCCGACAAGCATCTCGCCGTCCTGAGCCGCAGGAACGATACCGGCAGCCAGACACCGTTCGCGATAACGCCGCACGAGGGCCGCCGTGGAGGCGTAATGTTCGAAGCACCCCACGCTGCCGCAAGCGCACGGTTCACCGTCGCACTTGAGCGTGATATGCCCCAGCTCCGTGCCCCGGTTGCGGAACCCGCCAAAAAGACGTCCACCGATCAGCACACCGCCGCCAATGCCCGTGCCGATAGTCAGAAATACGACATCAGAAGCACCCCGCGCTGCGCCATAAAGCGTCTCGGCCAAAGCCATCAGGTTGGCGTCGTTCTCAACACGCACGGGAAGCCCCGTAACGTCGCCCAGTAACTTCGCTAAATTGACATTCTCCCACCCGGGAATGTTCTCAGCACCCCCCACAACAACCCCTTCAGGAGAGACAACGCCGGGAGTACCGATGCCAACGCCCGCAAGTTGAAGCCCGCGTCGTGCAGCCTCATCGCAGCAACTCCGCGCCGCAACGACTATCTGTTGCCTGACAGCAGCAGCGCCCTCGGCCGCACGGCTGGGGAGCTTGCCCGAAAAGAGCACATCCCCATCCGATGCAACCAATGCATATTTCACCGCAGTACCGCCCAGGTCGATACCCACGGCATAACGAGGGACACCCATGCGCCTAAGCTCTTTCAACCCAAACAGGCGTAGACCATCCCCACTGACCATCGCGCTGGCGTACGCGCACGTAATAATAATCGGTATCCCGTTCGGCCTTGTCATCAACCATATAATGACCCACGGCGAAGCCCGACACAGGAACTGCGCGCCCAAACTGCACAGCCTCGGAGAGCCAGCCCCGCAAGAAGTGGGCCCGCGACCCGGCGAGCAGCTCATCGAGCGTGTGTTCGAACGTATGACCGTTGAACTCGGCGATGATCTTCCCGCTGCGGGGCATCTCCACATCGAGGACAACGCCCTGCTGGGCAGGGGTCATGACATTGGGATTCTTCGACGAATACATGTCGAGCACAGCCCGCTGCCCGTCACGCTCCAGAACACGGTTGACGCGCGTATGGAAAGCCGTCTCGCCCGGCTGCGGCGAAGTGAAAGCCGCACCGCGGAAGCAGGTCTGCATGTCGTCGATGCGTCCCTCCGAAAGGCGCACCTGGCCCTGCCAGTGTACGTACTCCTCCTCACGATTCCAGCCGAAAAGAATCTTAATCTTGGCGCGAACAACATCGGCATCGGGCACGATCGTACGATGCGGAGCCCCAAGGCGCGCAACGCACTCGCCGTTCTTGATGATGTCCACATAATCAAGTTGGTTCTGGCCCTCGACATTGAGGTAAATTTCGCGCTTACCGCCCTGAATGACCTCACCCGGACGTGCGCCGTTGATACGCAGGTCAATCTTGATCTTATCACCCGTGATACCGCAGACGCGCCGCTGGCCCATAGCCTTCCACAAGGCATCGCGGTCAAGCGAATCGGCATAAACACCGATGCGGCCATCACCATAACTGCCCGGATAACCGGCGTGCTGGTCGGTAGAACACATAAGACCGAACTTGTGGCCCTGCTCCAGACCGTAAAGGATCGAACCCTCCCAGGTGCGGGGCCCCATATCATGCAAGTATTCATAATCGCCCGAGTCGCTCTCGGCCAGACCGTGGCGCGAGAACATCTCAACGAAAGGCGTCCGCCCGTCCTCGCGGAACGCGGCCCAGTTATAACCCCGGAATCCGGTGATATAACCCATGTGGTGAGGCGTGATATAAGCGTCGTAATCCTTAAGTTTCTCCTTCAGGTCGGGCACCGACGAGCACTCCACAAGCGGAGCGTTAAAATCGCGGAAAAGAGCCACATGATCGCCATGCTCCATGCTGTGACACTCATAAGAGGGGAACGTAAGGAACTCCCCAGGCCGGTTGGCCGCCTCGATAGCCCGCAGATAACGCTCATAACCGCCCCGCCGCAGGCGCTCGAAAGCCTCCGTATGATAACCTATAACCCAGCTGAGCCGCGGGTCATTGGCTCCCGGAATATCAGGCCAGAGGGCGTGAGGTGTCACCGACACGAAGTCCAGCTGCTCGGCGGCAGCAGCCAGAGCGTCGGACAGGTCGCCGTGGCCATAAGTGACGTTGCAGTGGTTGTGGACGTCG
Organism: uncultured Alistipes sp.; assembly: GCA_910586375.1. Classification (GTDB taxonomy): domain Bacteria; phylum Bacteroidota; class Bacteroidia; order Bacteroidales; family Rikenellaceae; genus Alistipes. The sequence goes on from CAJUIE010000009.1 coordinate 11,479, forward strand.
CCCCAGAAGACCTTCAGGTCTCGGAGCGAAGGATAACCGTTCTTCAGGTGATCGGGCAGGTCGTCGTTGTTACCCGTGAAGAGCGAGCAGCCGGGGATGGCGTTGACGGCCGCAAGGCCCAAAAGGCTCCAGCCTGAAGTTTTCAGAAATTCTCGTCTGTTCATGATTATAGTCTTAAGTTATTCGTTCTGCTTATCGGTTTTTTGCTGTTTGCGGGCCTCCGCAGAGCAACGGTTCGAGAGCCGGAGCCAGTGGGGGCGACGCTACGAAGTTGCGAGCCTCCGCAGCCGGGGGCTCCGGCTCGCACCGGCTGCGCCGGGCATTTGAGGGCATACAGATTCTTCGACCAAGGCCTCAGAATGACAAAGAGGAGGCGATTTCCGGTCTACAAAGTGGCCGCGCCCTTGAAAAACTCGGTCTCCCGTTCGTCGGGGTCCTTGTCGCCACACTCCTGCTGCAAAGCTTTGAGCTGCCGGTGCAGATCAGCCCGCACGGCAGCGTAAGCCGGATCGTCATAAACGTTGTGCATCTCCTGCGGATCGGCCTGCATGTCGTAAAGCTCCCATTCGTCGACGTCGTTATAAAAGTGAATGAGCTTGTAATCGGCCGTCCGGATGCCGTAATGACGCTTGACCGAGTGCCACGAGGGATATTCATAATAATGGTAATAAACACCCGTGCGCCAGTCGTCGGGAGCCTGCCCGCCCGACGTGAGCACCGGCACGAGCGAGCGTCCCTGCATATCATCGGGAACCCCCAGACCGGCCATCTCGACGAACGTCGGGGCAAGATCGATATTCATGGCGAGCGCCCTGGAGCGCGAACCGGCTGCAACAACTTTGGGATAACGCACCAATAGCGGCGTACGCTGGCACTCCTCATACATGAAGCGCTTGTCGAACCAGCCGTGCTCGCCCAGGAAAAAGCCCTGGTCGGAGGTATAAACGATGATCGTATTGTCCAGTTCGCCGATCTGCTCCAGATAATCCAAAAGCCGCCCGACGTTCTCGTCGACGCCCTTGATGACGGCGCAGTAATCTTTCATATACTGCTGGTACTTCCAGCGCACGAGCTCCTCGGGCGAAAGTTTATCCTTGATGCGCCGCCACTCTGCAATCCGCGGGGCGAAAGCCTCATTCCAGCGCGCCTGCTCCTCGGGTGTCATGCGGTTATAAGCGGCCTGAAACTGCATGATGGCCGCATGGCGGTCATTGGCACGCTTCACATCGTCGCGGTTGGCGTCGCCCGACTCCTCCAGCTCCCACGACTGCGACAGCTCCTCGGGCCCCAGCAGCTTGAGGTCCCATTCGGGCCACATATCGCGACCGATCTCCATAGCCTGCTCGCGAGCAGCACGACCACGGGTCGCATAATCGTCGAGCAGATTGGCCGGCTCGGGGAATACCCGGTCGTCGTTGATACCCAGATGACGCTGGGCAGGCATCCAGTTGCGATGGGGCGCCTTATGATAATAAAGCATGGCGAAAGGTCGCGAAGGGTCCCGCCGCTCAAGAAAGTCGATGGCCTTGTCGGTGATAATATCGGTGACATAACCCTTCTCGACTTTCCGCTCGCCGTTCTCGATGAACTGAGGCGAATAATACTCGCCCTGACCGATCAGAATGCTCCAGAAATCGAAGCCCTGCGGATCGGAATTGAGGTGCCACTTACCGATCATCGCCGTCTGATAACCGGCCTCGTGCAACAGCTTGGGGAAGGTCTGCTGGTCGCCATCGAAGGTCTGAGAGTTATCGGTAAATCCGTTGGTATGGCTGTACTTCCCCGTAAGAATGCAGGCGCGCGAAGGCCCTGAAATGGCGTTGGGAACATAGCAGTTCTCGAAAAGCATACCTTCGCGGGCCAGGCGGTCGAGGTTGGGCGTCTCGACCAGCAAGCTGCCATAACAGCTCATGGCCTGCGCCGTATGATCGTCGGTTATCATGACGATGATATTCGGACGTCGTGGCTGCTCGCCACGGCAACCGACGAGGGCTGCCAGCGACAAAGGTACGGCGGCATAACGCACACCGCCAAAGCGTGTAAAACGATCGTTCATGGTTATTTAGTTTCGGTTAAAAGCGGTTTGAGATTACGGATAAGGGGTGCCGTGCCGGTCTTCTGCGCCCAGTCATACATCCTGGCCCGCAGCCGCGCAAGCGTGGCGGCATGGCGCCGGTCGACGGCCAGGTTGACCATCTCGCCGCGGTCGTTACGCAGGTCATAAAGTTGCTCCCGGTTGCGGCCCCACTGGTAAAAGACATATTTATAATCGTCCTCGACGATACTCCAGCCCCGGATGCCGGCACCCGAGAGAAGCGTTTCGATGAAGACCTCCTCGTGGAGCGTCTGCTGTCGGCCCTCAGCCACCGGACGCAGACTGCGCCCCCGATACCGCCGGGGATCAAGCTGCACACCCGCATAATCGCACACCGTGGCGTAAAGGTCCAGACCGATATTCGAAAGAGCCCGGTCGTTGACCTGCCCGGCCAGTCCCTGCCCTTTAGGCGACTTGACGATGAGCGGCACGTTGACCACCTCCTCAAACAAGGCCCACTTCTGGTTCCAGCCGTGCGCGGCCACGCCGTCGCCGTGGTCGGAAAGAAGCACGATCACGGCATCGTCATAAAGCCCGTGCCGCCGAAGGACCCCGATCAAGCGTCCGATCTCCCGGTCGACGCGCTCCACAAGGCGATAATAAGCGTAAAGATAACGCCGCCACTCCTCCTGGCTGTAAGTATACGTGTCGTGATAACGGGGCGAAGCGTCGTGTTCGAGCCGGATAGCCTCAGCCTCGAAAGTCGAGGGCATGAAGTTGGCAGGCAGGTTGGGGCACTCCTCCGTGGAGAAAGGCTCCAGCTCGCCGTATTGCAACGTCTCGAAACGCCCGTACTCGCAGATTTCATGCGGATCGAGCAGCGAGGCGACCAGAAAAAGCGGCTTCTTGCCATCATAAGTCTTCAGCGCGTCATCGCAAGCATCGGCCAGCGTAGGGTCGTGCATCTTCGCAATGCCACGAAAACCCGTACCCCCGGCCGGAAGATTGACTTCGGGAACATGCCACTTCCCGGCATAAAGACATTCATAACCAGCCTCAGACATGCGAATGCCTATCCCCTGCTGCATATCCTCGTCGTGCGGTCGAATGGCATTATCGGTAGCTCCAACCTCAGAGGGCATACATCCCGTAATGAGCGACGCCCGGCAAGGTCCGCTGAGCGGAAAAGGACAATAAGCACGGGTAAAACGCACGCCGTCAGCAGCCAGCGCATCCATCGCCGGAGTGGAGACATAAGGATTTCCGGCACAGGACAAGGCCCCGGCAGTCTGCTGGTCGGTCATGATGACGATGACATCGGGACGCTTCGGCGCGGCACCCAAAGCATCGGAAGGCACCACGGCAAGCATGGCAAGCGATCCGGCGATGGCCGGCGATCCGGCAAGGTCTTTCAGAGAGTTCATGGGTTGCGAAAATCGTTTTAAGTGTAAACAAAATTACAATAATTCCCCGAACTACACCTCGCATAATGTCGCCAAAAAAACGCAATGGCGTTCAAAAAAGTTTCGTTTTTGTAGAACAAACCCCCAAATTTGTCCTATCGGCGACTTTTTACAACCTCGATTCTACAAATTCGACATCGGGCTGTACAAATTCGAAATCACCTTGAAAAATATTGAGTAAGTTTGAGCGTTATCGAAATCAAAAAAACCGACGAAGTCCTACCTTTGTAATATGAAAAGATCTCTTCGGACAATAAATTTTTGCGGACTCAGCCTGCGCAGACCCGCACGACCTGAAAAACCGGGTTCGGCGACCAGGAAGCATATCCGGATGATTCGACAAGTAAGCGCTTTGTTTTTCCTGCTGCCTCTCACCGCACCAGCCAGCGCTCAGACTGCTGCAATCGATCTGCTCGATCTCACGCATCCGGGCCTTGAGGCTGTAGCGGCTGCGCAAGCCGCAGGCGACGAAAAAATGGCTGCCGAAGCCCTGCTGACCTACTACCGCCAGCGTCACAACGTGGTATGTCCTGACATGGACCCCGTGCAAACGAGCCCTACACCCGAAGAGCGGCGTTGGGCCGATGAAGGAATGGAACACCGTTTCTTCGTGCACTCGGGCTACCAGCCCTCCTACCACTACGGCGACGACATCGACTGGCAATACTGGCCCGTGAAAGACAATGAGCTGCGCTGGCAGCTTCACCGCATGAAGTGGTGGGTGCCGATGGGCAAGACCTACCGCGCGACGGGAGACGAACGCTACGCCGCGGAGTGGTGCGCCCAATACCTCGACTGGATACACAAAAACCCGCTGGCCGACTACCGCGAGGAGGAGGCCTGCGACTGGCTCCATGCCGACAACGTCTACTTCGCCTGGCGCCCGTTAGAGACGAGCGACCGCCTCGAATTTCAAATTCACCAGTTCCTCTGCTTCCTGCCCGCCGATGCGTTCGACGCGGAGTTTCTGCTGGCTTTTCTCGACAACTACCACCGCCACGCCGAGCATGTCATGGGGCACTTCTCGGCATCGGGAAATCACCTGCTGTTCGAGGCCCAGCGCCTGATCTTCGCGGGGGTGTTCTTCCCCGAGTTCCGCGACGCGGCGAGCTGGCGCGCCCGCGGCGTGGAGATCCTCAACCGCGAAATGGGTAAACAGGTCTACGACGACGGGATGCAATACGAACTCGATCCCCATTACCACCTTGAATCGATCAACATCTTCTTCAAGGCTCTGCGAATGATGGACGCCAACGGCTACCGCAATGAGTTTCCGGCCGAGTACCTCGCCACGGTCGAGCGGATGATCGAGGTCCACATCGCCTGCTCGTTCCCCGACTGCACAACGCCCCTGTTCAGCGACAACCGCCGCCACGACACCGAAATGCTGCGAACAATCTACCGCCAGTGGGCCGAAGTATTTCCCGGGAATGAAGCGATTCGCCGTCTGGCGACCGAAGGCCACGAAGGTGCCGCTCCCGACTATTTTTCACACGCGTTCCGCACGTCGGGATTCTACGTGCTGCGCAACGGCTGGGACAAAAACGCCACGGTGGCCATCGTAAAGGCCGGGCCTCCGGCATTCTGGCACAACCAGCCCGACAACGGTACTTTCGAGCTCTGGTCGCGCGGTCGCAACTTCCTGCCCGATTCGGGCTGCTACGTCTACGGAGGCGACAAAGAGGTACAGCAACTGCGCAACTGGTTTCGTCAGACCTGCGTGCACAATACCCTGACGCTCGACAACCGCAACCTCGAAAAGAGTGAATCACGGCTGATCCAATGGCGCACAGAACCCGGACTGACGACACTCGACCTCGAAAATCCCTCCTACGAGGGCCTAACCCACCGTCGCACGGTCTGGTTCGTGGACGAACGGTTTTTCGTGATTCTCGACCAGGCGGAGGGCGAAGCCGCCGGGCAAGTGGCGCTGCACTATCACCTTGTTGAATGCGAACCCGTGGAGGAGGCGTCGAAATGCACCGTAACGACCCGTTTCGGCGACGGCAACGATCTGGCTATCCGCGTATTCGGCGCACAACCGACGACAATGGAGCGCCGCGAAGGCTGGGTGTCGCGTACCTACCGCCAGCGCAATCCCCGCCCCTCCTATGCCTTCACGGCGAAAAAAGAGGCTGGGCACACGGTACGTTTCATCACGCTGTTGCTGCCTGGCATAGACGGGGCCGCAGTACCCCGCCTCGATGCCACGCTCCACGACGGCTACATCCGTGTAAAGATCGACAAAAAACGCTACAAACTCGAATACTAACCAACAATATCCGTTTTTTTTTACCATGAAAAAATTACTGTTTTCACTCGTGGCACTTCTCGGTCTGAGCTGGGGAGCTGCAGCCGCAGAGTGGCGAGTGGCAGGCGACGAAAAGTCGCTGTATGACCTGCTGAACCTCGACTATCCGGGGCTCAAGGCCGTGAAGAAAGCCGTGGCTAAAGGCGACATCGCCACGGCCGACCAGGAGCTGCTGAAGTACTTCCGCAATCGCAAAAAAGTCTCGATCTACGGCCTCGACATGGAGAATATCACCCTCTCGCAGGAGGAGCAGATGATGGCCGACCAGTCGCTCGAACACAAGTTCTACGCACACAAAGGCTACCAGCCCTCCTATTTCTACGGCGACGACATAGACTGGCGCTACTGGCCTGTAAAGGATAACGAGCTGCGCTGGCAGCTCCACCGGCACTACTGGTTCATTCCCCTGGCCAAGGCCTACCACCTGACCCGCGACGAAAAATATGTCGACGCCTGGATCGAGCACTACACCGACTGGATTGCCAAGAACCCGATCGACGGAGTAGAGCGCCTGAAAGCCGACGGGGCTTCGGCCGAAGAGATAGCCGCCGAAAAGGAGAACTTCCGATTCGCCTGGCGCCCGATGGAGGCTGGTCGCCGCTTGCAGGACCAGCTGACGGAGTTTGAACTCATGATCTCGTCGCCCCGCTTCACGGCCGACTTCCTGAACCTCTTCCTGCGCATGTTCCACCAACATGCCGACTACGTGCTGCACCGCTACTCGGAAAAGGGCAACCACCTTCTGTTCGAGGCCCAGCGTATGCTCTTTGCAGGCATCTACTTCCCGGAGTTCCGCGACGCCAGAGCGTGGCGCGAAAGCGGTATCGAAATTCTCAACCGCGAAATCGGCGTGCAGGTATACCCCGATGGAATGCAGTTCGAACTGGACTTCGGCTACCACATCGCTGCCATCGACATCTTCCTCAAAGCCCTCGGCATGGCCCACGTTAACGGTATGGAGAAGGAGTTTCCGGCAAGCTACATCTCCACGGTGGAGAAGATGACCATAGTGACCTACAACCTCCTCTTCCCGGACAACACAAATCCTATGTTCGGCGATACGAAGCAGCACAACCGCTCGACCCTCAAGCGTCAGTTCGCAGCCTGGAGCAAGGTATTCCCCGCGAACAGCCAGCTGCCCTGGGTGGCCAGCGACAAAAAGGAGGGAGTAATGCCCTACTACACTTCCCAGGCTTTCGAAAACTCGGGATTCTACGTGCTGCGCAACGGCTGGGACAAAAACGCCACGGTGGCCATCGTAAAGGCCGGGCCTCCGGCATTCTGGCACAACCAGCCCGATAACGGCACCTTTGAATACTGGCACCGCGACCGCAACTTCTTCCCCGATTCGGGCAGCTACGTCTACGGAGGCGACGAAGAGGTGTTGCAGCAGCGCAACTGGTTCCGCCAGACCCGCGTCCACAACACCCTGACGCTCGACAACCGCAACCTCGAAAAGACTGAATCGAAGCTCCTGCTCTGGAAAGACAAGGGAGGACAGACGGTCTGCGTGACGGAGAATCCCTCCTACAAGGGCCTGACCCACCGCCGCGCCATGTTCTTCATGGAGAACGGTGTGCTGGTAATCGCCGACCAGGCATCCGGTCCTGCTGAAGGCACAATAGGCGTGCACTTCAACCTCTGCCCGGGTGAGGTACGCTACGACGAAAGCGGCCTGCGTACCCTCTTCGAAAAGGGAAGCAACATCCGCATCCGCACCCTCTGTGACGCCCCGATGACGATCACTCCGGAAGAGGGATGGGTCTCTAAAGCCTACCGCAAGAAAGAAAAACGCCCGGCCTACGCCGCCGAAGCCCGCAAAGCAACCGACGAATCGCGTCTCTTCATCACGGTAATCGCCCCTGTGGCCAAGGATACGACGGACAAAATCGAAATCGCCGCGCCCCAGCAAATAACGGACCGATCGCTCCACTTTACCGTAAATGTGGATGGCCAAAAGTACGAATTAGGCTATGACCTCGAATAAAAAACAATGAAAAGAGTACTCTATCCTGCGCTGCTGCTGCCTCTGACGGCAGCAGCGCAACTTTCCGGGGAGCCCCAGCCCCTCACCGAGCGTGTGAACGTGCAGGCCGACAGCGCCCGAATGGAACAGATAATAAACGGCGAATGGGTAGCCGTGGGAATCCGCAAAGCGGAGGCCATACAGCACGACCCGACACGTCTCTACAAGGGTGCACCATCGGTCCGTTTCACGCTGGGCCACGACGACAATACGCTTGCAGGCTACTCGCCGGGCGAAACGAAAGGCCGGGCTGAGCTCTCCTACTGCTACGCCACGGCGACCGACTTTGCCGGACTGCCCGCCGAAACCTACGTGGAGGCACAGAAGATGAAGACCGTCTACCACTACGGAAAAGGAATCTGCCCGCAAGGCACGAAATGGAGCTACCGATTCGCGGTCTACGTGCCCTCGACGCTCTCGCCAGAGGTGTACACGATTTTCGCCCAGTGGCACGGGATGCCGGACCGGACCCTTGTAACGGCGCCCAACGGCCAAGTCGAGCGCTTGTCGCCGGAGCGCTTCATAGCACTGCACGACACGACGGTCATCAAGAAAGACGTGGTATACACGGCCATAGAGGGCACCGACAAGCGTGGACGCCCCATCCGCAAAGCCGGAGAGCCGACGGGCTGGAAAGTCGAGCAGGGAGGCTATCCCCCACTGGCGTTCGGATTCTCAGAAGGGGTGTTCTACATCAAGGCCAACTCCGACCGTCGCTGGTTCACCGACAAGAGCGACCGCTGCAACGCCAATGCGGTGCGAACGCCTCTGCTCAAACCCGTATGCTCGGAATACAAGGCCTCGACGATAGCCTACCGGCTGCCGTTCGCGGAGTTTCCGAAAGATTGTTGGGTGACCTTCACCGTGGAGGTCGACTGGACCCGCTACGGCCGCGAAACGGAGCGCATAGAGGCCCCGGGTCGTTTAGACGTGAGGATGGCCTGGGAGGGCCGCGAAGAGCACATCGTAGATGACGCCCAAGTGTTGATCGGCCGAAACGACGACGAAGGCTACTACTTCAAATACGGCATCTACCGCGTAGCCGGAAGCACGGTGCCCGTGAGCTACAACCTGGCCGGCTACCGGCAATGGGAACGTAACTAACACCGGGAAGCCGAAACGAGAGGGGCCCGACCTGCATAGGTCGGGCCCCTCTCGTTTGCACAGCCGGATCGATTACTCGCCCCAGCCCGGATTCTGCTTGCACTGTGGCATCAGGTCGAGATCACGCAGCGGAATGGGCATGAGCTCGTGACGACCCCGGATGATGTAGTTGCGCACGGCATAATTGGCCGACGGGAACCAGTCAACCAGCTCCTGGGCCGTGGCGATGATCGTATCATAATAAATACCCCAGCGAATCAAGTCCTGCTTGCGGTGCCCCTCGAAACAAAGTTCGTAAGCACGCTCCTTGCGGATAGCCTCGCGCAGATCCTCACGCGAAAGTCCATAAGAGAGGTCATGGGACATATCGCCGAAACCTCGACGCCGCACGGCGTTGACCGCATCGACGGCATCCACCAAAGAACCACCCGACTCGTTGAGCGCCTCGGCGAAGAGCAACAACACCTCCGAATAACGGAGAATATACCAGTTGATGTTCGACTTGTCGTTATTAGCGATATAATTGGCGTTCTCCACATACTTCTCGGTGTCCCACTTGGCCGGAGTAAAGAGTTGCCGCTGCTTGTCGAGTTTGTCTCCCGTCGTCGAAGAGGTAATATAAGGAACCGGATCGTTGCCCACGCTGCTGTCATACTTATAATCGGCGATCGACAGCTTCATTCGTGGGTCATTCTGAGCCTCCCACTCCCGCGTAAAGGTATACAGAACTTTCCAGTTGCCGGCATTGCGGCCCCGGGTTCCTTCGATGGCATTGGCCACCACACCGTTCCACTTACCGATACGTCCGGCCGTGGCGTCGGGATCGAGGCTCGTAGGTGAATAAAACGACGCCTCAATGAGGCTCTCACCAGCGTCCCAGATACCGTTGCAGGTGTTGCGCCACACAGTTTCATAATCGGGAATCAGACGATGCTTACCCGACTCCACAACGCGACGTGCCGCTGCTGCGGCATCGGCCCACTTCGACTCGTCGCGAACCGGATAACCGGCCCACGTGCAGTAAACCTTAGCCAGCAGTCCCAGAGCGGCACCCTTCGAGAAGCGGTAAGCGTTGGTCGAACGCTTCGTATCGTCGACAGCCCACGGCAGCACCTCGGCAGCGTACTTGAGGTCTTCCTCGATATAAGCGTAAACATCGGCCGGAGCAGCCTGAACATACTCCGTAGAGGGCAGCTGCGACTCTGCAGTGCTCTTGATCAAGACGACATTGCCGTACCAGCGCACCAGCTCGAAATAAAAGAGCGCACGCAATGCCCGGGCCTCGCCCAAATAAATAGTGCCCAATTCGCGATCCGAATCGCCCCAGCCGCCGATGCGGTCCGAGACCGTCTCGATGAAGCTGTTGGCGTCGTAAATGGCCGAATAAAGCTTCTCCCACGTATTGGCGATCTCGGTGGTCGAAGGGTTGTGCGAATTAGTCGGAATGATACGGATGGGACCCGAGTTCGAATTGCCCTCACTCTGCGCAATATCGGTCGAAATGGTAAACAGCAGCGACAGATGATGTCCGTAAGTGTATTCGTTGGACATGTTCTTATAAACGCCCAGAAGGACATTATTTGCCTCAGCCGCATTGTTGACATAATTGTCCCGGCCGATCTCCGTATAAGACTCCTCCTCCAAAGTGCACGCGGCGAAAGCGAGCAGGCAGGAGGCCGAAACTAAGTATAACAAGTATTTTTTCATAGCAGTAATCGGATTAGAAGGTCAGGTCGAGACCGCAGGTGAATACTTTGCTCTTGGGATAAGCGCCCCAGTCGAGCGACGGCGTCATCGGGTTGGTGGCGCGCATGCTCACCTCGGGGTCATAGCCCGAATATCCCGTAACCACAAAGAGGTTCTGGGCCGAGAAATAAACGCGCAGCTTCTGCACAAAGAACTTACGCGTCCACGACTCCGGCAGCGTATAACCCACCGTGAGGTTCTTCAGACGCAGGAACGAACCGTCCTCGATGAAACGCGAGTAAATCTCGTTCTTCACATAACCGTCCTGTGCAGGAACGCTGTTCGAAGCGTTGGTTGGCGACCAACGGTCGGCAACCTCGGCCATCAGGTTCGATCGCTGGTCCTGCGACTGGTTGGCATAAACCCGCGTAGCGTTATAAACGTCGTTGCCATAATTGAACTGGAACATGAAACTCAGGTCTACACCCTTGAAATAAAAGCTGTTGGTGATACCACCAAACCACTTGGGCGTACCGTTGCCGATGACCGTACGGTCGACCGTGGTGATGACGCCGTCGCCGTCGATGTCCTTATACTTGACCATACCCGGTTTCACAGGTGTGCCGGCGTGGTCAGTGATGTCTGCGATACCGGGCTTGAGCGTCATCTCGCCCGTAGCGGCGTTGACATTGAAGTCCGAAGATTGGTAAACGCCGTCGAATTCATAACCATAAATCAGACCCAGCGACTCGCCCACGCGCGCCACGTAATCATAACCCTTGTAATCGCTGTTCCACGAAGCCGAAGTATACATCTCGGTGGCACCGTCGGCCAGAGCCCGCAACTCGTTGCGGATGAACGAAATATTGAAGTCGGTCGTCCAGCGGAAACCGCTGCGCGTGACGATATTGGTGGAGTTGATCGCCAGCTCGATACCCGAATTGCGGATCTTACCCACGTTCTGCCACTGCGACGAGAAACCCGAGACATAAGCCTTATTGGCGGCCATGAGCAGGTCCTTGGTATCCTTGATGAAGAAGTCGGCCGTAACGTTCAGGCGGCTGTTGAACAGCCCCACGTCGACGCCGAGGTTGGTCGACTGCGAGGCCTCCCACCGCAAGTCCTCGTTAGGCAGCTGCTTCGGCACAAGCACCGTGACCAAATTGCTGCCATAACCGTATTTAGCCTGCGAATAAAGGTCCATCGAGAGGTAGTTGGTGATACGGTCGTTACCCACCATACCCCAGCTCAGACGAAGTTTGAGATTCGAAACGATCTTCTGGTGCTTCATGAAGTTCTCCTCCGAAATACGCCACGCACCCGAGAAGGCGGGGAAGTAACCCCACTTGTGCTTCTTCGAAAAGACGGTGGAGCCGTCGGCACGAACCGTAGCAGAGAAAAGGTAGCGGTCCTTATAACTATAATGTCCCTGTGCAAAGAACGAAACAAGAAGGTTCTTATCGCGCGACGAAGTAACCGAACTGGGTGTAGCACCCAAGCCGAGGTTGTTGTTGGTCAGGTTATCGAACGGGAAGTCGGTCACCTGACCCTCCAGCCACTCGTTGCCCGAATAAGAAGTCTCCTGACCGAGCATGACATCGAAGGCGTGGCCTCGTTTCTGCTTGTAATTATAAGTCAGGTAGTTGTAGTTGGTCCACCGTACACGCCGGGACATACGCGTAGAACCGAAGGGCGTCTGACCGTTGCGATAAGCCTCCTTCGAACCGTTCTGGAAGAACTTGTAAAGACGCGTATTGGTCGTGTTATAAGTGCCGGCCGTCTTGAAGGTCCAGCCCTTGCCCAGCGTGAAGTTCAGGGCCACGTTGCCCGACCACATCTCGGTCTTGGTGGTATTGACCACCGACTCTGCCTGCTTGATGGGGTTGACCTGAGCCAGCGACTCCGAAGATTCGAGCTCCAGCGGGTCGATAGCCGCCCCCAGCAGCTCCTCGTCGGTCATGCGCAGACCCGCCGTAGGACGGGCCCGCAGAATCTGAGCCAGCATGTTGAAACGTCCGTTATCGCCCGAGGTGCCCATACCGCGCTTATCCGTGTTGGCATAATTGACCGTGGCGTCGACGGTCAGCCACTTGGAGACCTTGTGGTTCACGCGCATCTTGGCCGTAATCTTGTTGAAGGCGCTGTTGGTAAAGATACCGTTCTCCAGAAAGTCGGAGAAGGAGAAGGAGTACTTCGTACGGTCGGAACCGCCCGAAATCGAAACGTTGTGGTCCTGCGACCAGGTGGGACGGAACGTCTCGCTCTGCCAGTCGACGCCGCCCACACCCACGTAATCGTCGAGGGTCTGATAACGATAAGGGATGCCGTTGTCGTCGTTGCCGGCCTTGAAATAAGTCGTGCCGAACTTATCGGGCCACGCCTCGGTCTGTAACCGCACAAATTCATAAGGTGAAAGCAGGTCCAGTGTCTTGGAAATCTGGCGGTAGCTGGCCGAACCATTATACGTCACCACCGGACGGCCTTTCTTGCCCGACTTAGTGGTGACGATCACAACGCCGTTGGCGGCTCGCGAACCATAAATAGCGGCCGACGAGGCGTCCTTCAGCACATCGACCGACTCGATGTCCTTATTGGAAAGATAATCGATGTTGTCGACCTGGAAACCGTCGACGATATAAAGCGGGGTGGTTTCACCATTGACCGAGCCGACGCCGCGCACCTTGATGTCGAAGCCCGCACCCGGCGTGCCGAC